>NZ_CP034328.1:1488750-1817500 GCF_003940805.1 Tabrizicola piscis | reverse complement strand
ACTGACCGGGGTGATGATCGTCAGCCGGGGGCTGTCGACCACATTCGTCGCATCCAGCCGCCCGCCAAGCCCCACCTCCAGCAAGGTCCAGTCCGCCGGGACCCGCGCAAAGGCCAGAAAGGCGGCGCAGGTGGTGATCTCGAAGAAGGTGATCTCGTCCGGGCCGTTCGCGGTCACGCATTCGTCCAGCAGGGCCGTCAACGCCGGTTCGGAAATCAACTCTCCCGCCAGCCGGATCCGCTCATGAAACCGGGCCAGATGCGGCGAGGTATAGGCGTGGACCCGGTCGCCCCCGGCCTCAAGCCCGGCGCGGATCATGGCTTGTGTGCTGCCCTTGCCATTGGTCCCGGCAAGGTGAACCACAGGGGGCAGAGCCCTTTCGGGGTTCCCGAGTGCGGACAACAGCCGTTCGACGCGCGCCAAGGTCAGGTCAATGACCTTCGGGTGCAGCGTCATCATCCGTTCAAGGACGACGTCAGACCCAAGTGTCACGCTTTGACTTCCACCGGTTCCGGGGCCTTGTCGGTCGGCGCAGGCAGGTCACCCTTGATCGCAGGGGGCAGGCCCATCAGCATGCGGATCAGCGTGACCAATTCATCCTTCATCGCCTTCCGGTGCACCACACGGTCCAGCATCCCGTGGTCCAGAAGATATTCCGCCCGCTGAAAGCCTTCGGGCAGCTTTTCGCGGATCGTCTGTTCGATCACCCGCGCGCCGGCAAAGCCGATCTGGGCATTGGGTTCTGCAATCTGCACGTCGCCCAGCATGGCATAGCTGGCCGTCACCCCGCCGGTGGTAGGATGCGTCAGCACTACGATGTAAGGCAGCCCCGCCTCTTTCAGCATCTGCACCGCCACGGTCGTGCGCGGCATCTGCATCAGCGACAGCATCCCCTCCTGCATCCGCGCCCCGCCCGAGGCGGAGAACAGCACCAGCGGACGCTTCAGCTTTACCGCCCGTTCGGCGGCGGCGATGATCGCATTGCCGACATACATGCCCATCGACCCGGCCATGAAGGCAAAGTCCTGCGCGGCCATCACAACCGGGGTGCGGTTGATGTCACCTTCGGCCACCAGCATCGCATCACGTTCGCCCGATGCCTTTTGCGCGGCCTTCACCCGGTCGGGATATTTCTTCTGGTCACGGAAATGCAGCGGGTCGGCCACGGGTTCGGGAACCTTGACCTCGGTGAAGATCCCACCGTCAAACAGCGCCTCGAACCGTTCGCGCGGGCTGATCGCCATGTGGTGATCGCAGTTCGAACAGACGTTCTGGTTTCCCGAAAGCTCTCGGTGAAACAGCATGGTCCCGCATTCCGGGCACTTCGTCCAAAGGTTCTCCGGCACCTCGCGGCGCGAAAACAGCGAGTTGATCTTGGGGCGGACGTAGTTGGTGATCCAGTTCATGCGGGCGCCTGTTGCCTCTCACGGTCAGAGACCCGAGATAAGCCGAAGGGGGCGGAATTGCAATCAGCGCGGATCGCTCCAGCCTCAGGAAGTTTCCGCATCGGCGGCGCAATGCCTTGATGGCAGGCAAAGGCAGAATGCACTGCCCCGGTGTTTTCCCTTCCGAAAATATCCCACGGGGGTGCGGGGGTGTGAAACCCCCGCTTCTTCAGTACGGGTGCGGGGGCGTGAAACCCCCGCCGCATCGGTCAAAGCTTGCGCCGCGCCCGCAAGGCAGCGCCAATGGTGCCGTCGTCCAGATAGTCAAGCTCGCCGCCGATCGGCACGCCTTGCGCAAGTGTGGTGATCTGCACGGCGGTCGGCGCAAGGGCGTCGGCAATGTAATGCGCGGTGGTCTGGCCATCGACCGTGGCGTTCAGCGCAAGGATGACCTCTTGCACGCCTTCATCGGCGACACGCGCCACAAGCCGGGGAATCCCAAGCTCATCCGGCCCTACGGCATCCAGCGCTGACAAGGTTCCGCCCAGCACATGATAGCGCCCCTTGAACACCTGCCCGCGTTCCATCGCCCAAAGATCGGCGACATCCTCGACCACGCAGATCTCGCCAGTGGCGCGCGAGGGTTCGGTACAGATCGGACAGATGTCCGTGGTGCTGATATTGCCGCAGACATGGCAGTCCTTCGCCGACAGCGCCACTTCGGCCAGCGCCTGCGCCAGCGGGGCCATCAGCTGACCGCGTTTCTTGAGAAGGACCAGCACCGCGCGCCGCGCCGACCGGGGCCCAAGGCCCGGAAGCCGGGCCATCAGGTCGATCAGGGCGTCGATGCCGGTGGGGTCAGCCATTGCGGGTGGCCATATCAGAACGGCAGCTTCATGCCGGGCGGCACGCCCATCTTTTCGGCAAGGCGGGCCATCCTTCGTTCGCTTTTCATGCGGGCCTTTGCTTGGGCATCATGGATCGCGGCAAGGATCAGGTCCTCAACCACCTCCTTCTCGCCGGCCACAAGAATGGACGGGTCAATGTCCAGCCCTGTCACTTCGCCCTTCGCCGTGGCCAGCGCTTTCACCAGACCCCCGCCGGATTCGCCCGTGACCACGATCTTTGACAGCTCTTCCTGCAGCTCGGTGATCTTGGACTGCATTTCAGTGGCGGCCTTCATCATCTTGGCCATATCGCCAAGCCCGGCCAGTCCGCCCAATCCCTTGAACATGTCGTACTCCGTTCGTTTCCTTTGAGATACGGGCCCCAAGGGCGTGGCGCAAGGTCACAGGAGAAAGATCACGGGACCGCGCGAAACAGCATTCTGCGCGGAGAGAACCCCTCGGCGCGAAAAAAGGCATGGGCGCTGGTGTTCGCTTCCCAGGTGTCCAGCAGGATTTCGTCCACCGCCAGGTTGCGCGCCAGGCCCCGCGCCGCGCGCAACAGGGCGCGGCCATGGCCCTGCCGCCGGGCCTCGGGTGCGACCGCGACATGGTCGATCAGCAGGCGGCGAATGGTGGGAGAAAAGACCGATGCCTCACGGGTCTGCAACACGCACAAGGCGTAGCCCACGGCCGGGTCGCCCGTCACGAAGGCCGTGCAGGCCGGGTCGGCAAGTCGGTCTGCGAAATAGGCGATCAGCCCATCCGGGTCGGGCTGGGCATGAAACACGTCCGGGTAATGCGCCGCGTGCCAGTCCTGCACATGGGCGTTCAGCCGGGCAAGCGTGGCTGCGTCCTCTGACGTGGCACGGCGCGGCTGGATCATTCCTCGAACGGGTTCCAGTCGTCGTCCAGCTCTGGCTCGGCCAAGGGCAGGGCGGCCTCGGCAGCTTGGGCAACCAGCGCCTCGGGGTTGCGCACGTCGGTCACCTTGGCGCCCGGAAACGCCGTCAGAATCGCCTGAACCAAGGGGTTCTCCGCCGCTTCGGCCTTGGCCGCGATCTGTTCGGCATTGCGCGCTTCGGCAATCGTCGCCGCGCCCCCGGTGGATACGACCGACACCCCCCAGCGCGCCCCGGTCCAGCCTTGCAGGCGCTGGCCCAGCCGGGCGGCAAGATCGGGCTTGGCCCCGTTCGCCGGTTCAAACTCGATCCGGCCGGGCGCATAGCGGACAAGGCGCAGTGTCGTCTCGATCTCATGCAGCAGGACCATGTCGCGCTTCACGCGGATCAGGTCCACGATCGCATCAAAGCTGGCATAGACCTGCAGCGCATCTTCCGCCAGCGCCGGAGCTGTCGCCGTCATCATCGCCCCGCGCAGGGGCGCAGACGGGGCGCGCAGCGTGGAATGCACCGTCACCCCTCCCGCTGGCGCCCCACCTGCCATCGCTCCACCTGCCATCCCCCCGCCCGAGGGCGGGCGCGGCGCGTCCGACAGCTTCTTCACCAGCGTTTCCGGGTCTGGCAAGTCGGCCACATGGGTCAGCCGGATCACCGCCATCTCGGCCGCCATCATCGCGTTCGGGGCCAGCGCCACCTCTTCCACGGCTTTCAGCAGCATCTGCCACATCCGCGTCAGCGCGCGCATCGGCAGGCGGGCGGCCATATCCACCCCACGCGACTGTTCGTCCGGCGGGGTCGTCGGGTCCTCGGCCGAGGCGGGGTTGATCTTGATGACCGAAATCCAGTGCGTGATCTCGGCCAGATCGCGCAGGACGGCCATCGGGTCAGCCCCGTCGGCATATTGCCCGGACAGTTCCGCAAGTGCCGTCGCCGCATCGCCCCGCATGATCAGATCGAACAGGTCCAGCGTCCGCCCCCGGTCCGCCAGACCCAGCATCGCGCGCACCTGATCGGCGCTGGTTTCCCCCGCCCCATGCGCAATCGCCTGATCCATCAGGCTCATCGCGTCGCGGACCGACCCTTCGGCAGCGCGGGTGATCAGGGCAAGCGCATCAGGCGCAAGCGTGGCACCTTCCTTGGCGGCCACGCCGGCAAGGTGGGCCATCATCACTTCGGGTTCGATCCGCTTCAGGTCGAACCGCTGGCAGCGCGACAGCACCGTGACCGGAACCTTGCGAATCTCGGTGGTGGCAAAGATGAACTTCACATGCGCGGGCGGCTCCTCCAGCGTCTTCAACAGCGCGTTGAAGGCGGCGGTCGACAGCATGTGCACTTCGTCGATGATGTAGACCTTGAACCGCGCGCTTGCCGCCCGATAGTGCACCGAATCGATGATTTCGCGGATGTCGCCCACCCCGGTCCGGCTGGCGGCGTCCATCTCCAGCACATCGACATGGCGGCCTTCGGCAATGGCCCGGCACGGTTCGCACAGACCGCAGGGTTCCGTCGTCGGCCCCCCCGCGCCGTCTGGCCCGACGCAGTTCAGCCCCTTGGCAATGATCCGCGCCGTGGTGGTCTTGCCCACGCCGCGCACCCCGGTCATCACGAAAGCATGCGCGATCCGGTCCGCCGCAAAGGCGTTCTTCAGCGTGCGCACCATCGCCTCTTGCCCGATAAGATCGGCAAAGGTCTGCGGGCGGTATTTTCGGGCTAGAACCTGATAGGCGGGCTGTTCGGACATGGGGCTCCCCTGTTGGGGTGATCCTAGACCGCAGCGCCCATGGGAACAAGAGAAGGGGAACAAGGTGAGAGGCTGGACAACGACCCAAGTGGGGCTCGTTACGGCTGCTTCCTTCCGGACCTGACCGGGTTGGCGAGGCACCTGCCCGCGCCAACCTCTCGCCATCAGATATAGGCGAAAGCTTTGGGGGCTGCAAGGTCAGCCAGGCAGCAGCCGTGCGGGCAGCGACCGCAGCACCGCGGCATCGCGGCGGGCGCGGGCCAGGGTCCACGCGCCCTCAACCGCGATCAGCAAGGTCTCGGCCTGCGCCACCGCTTCATCCGGTGGCAGACCCAGACGCTGCGCATGGCCTGCCACCGCATCGATCAGGCGCTGAAAGACATGGTCGGCATGGCCGCGAAACGCATCGCTTTCCGGCCCGTCGAACAAAAGCGCCGAAATCGGGCAGGTGTTCGCCGCATCGGTCAGTTGGAACAGCTTTGCAAGTTTGTTGCAGTAATGCGCCATCCCCTCGCGGTAACCGGGGGCGGGTTGGAAAGCATCGTCGATGATACGAATCAGGAAAGCGGCGGTCCAGTCGGCGGCAGCCATCGCAAGACCGGCCTTGCCGTCAGGGAAGTGGTGGTAAAGCGATCCCTTGGGAACCCCCGCCTCGGCCAGAATCTCGGCCAGTCCGGTGGCGTGATAGCCCTGCCGCCGGAACAGCGTGGCGGCGGTGGTCACCAGCCGGTCGCGGGTAGGGGTGTCGTCCTGCATCGCGCCAGACTATCTGCTATTCCCCGTCACGGAAAGACTAGACCGACCGGTCTAATCCGTGCATGTTAGACCAATCGGTCTAGAGAAGGGGAGACCCGGCGATGGTGGCACTGCAGCGGATCGGCGCGGGTGAGGTTGCGCTACAAGCGCAAGGGGCAACCCTTGCCGGGCGGCTGGTGCTGCCCCGGGGAAAAGTGCGTGCGGCGGTGGTGCTGCACCCGGCAGCTGGCGCGCCAGCCGGCTTTTACCGCGCCTTCGCAGCCTGGCTGGCAGAAGAGCGTGACCTTGCCGTCCTTACCTACGACTACCGCGATTTCGGCGCTTCGGCGTCGGGACCGCTGCGGCAGTCGCGCGCCACGATGATCGACTGGGGCCTGCGCGATCAGGCGGCGGCGGTGGCGGCCCTTGGCGGCTTGGTCCCGGGCGTGCCACGCTGGGTGATCGGGCATTCGATGGGCGGCGTCTGGTTGGGTTTTCATCCGGCAATGGTCGGCGTCGACCGGGTGGTGACGGTCGGGTCGGGCCTGACCCATGTCAGCGATCACCCCTTCGGCTACCGGATGAAGGCGCGGGCATTCTGGCATGGTCCGCTGCCATGGATCAGCCCGGCTCTGGGCTATTTGCCGGGCGCGCGGGTCGGACTTGGCGCCGACCTGCCCTTGGGCGTTTACCAGGACTGGCGCCGCTGGTGCCTGTCGCCGGGGCTGCATCTGTCAGACATCGGCCGCCGCTTGCCGATGCCGGACCCGGCGCTGGTGACGGCCGAGATGCGGGTGGTCGCCATCGCGGATGACCCGATGGTTCCCCCCTCGGCTGTCTGGCGCGTGATGGGGCTTTACCCGCAGGCCACCAAACGGCAGCTTGTCCTGCGGCCGGAAGCGTTCAATCTCGACCGGATCGGCCATATGGGCCCGTTTCACGCGCGAAATGCCGTGGTCTGGCCAGCGCTCGTGGATTAGGCTTGCCCTGCAAGGGGGAACGCCATGACGCGACTCATCCGGATCGACTGGCCTGACAACGGCTCACCCGACTTGCCGCCGCCGCTGTCCTTGCCAGAATGTGAAGGCCGCCTGCGCGCCCTGCGCGCTTCGGCTGCGGCGCAGGGGTATGACGTGATCGTGGTCTATGGCGACCGTGAGCATGCCGCGAACCTGCAGTGGCTCACCGGGTTTGACCCCCGCTTTGAAGAGGCGGTTCTGGTTGTGACCCCCGGCGACGCGCTGCTGCTGGCTGGGAATGAATGTCTGGCCTACACCGCCATCTCGCCGCTGGTGCAGGCGGGGGTCGTGCGGGTCGGGCATTGCTCCAGCCTGTCGCTGCCAAGCCAGCCGCGTGGGGGCGGCGGCTGGTGGAATGGCTGGCCGACATGCTGGCGCTGGATGACAGGGTCGGGACGATCGGCTGGAAGTGGTTCGGGGCTGATGAGGTGGACGATCCGGCCACAGCGCTGGACATCCCGGTGTTCCTTGCTGACCCCCTGCGCAAGCTGGCGGCGCGGGTCGAGAACGCGACCGACCTGATGATGCACCCCGCCCACGGCTTGCGGTCCCGCGTCACCCCGGCGGACATTGCCCGGCTGGAGTTTGCCAACCACATGGCTGCGGCGGCCCTGAAGCGGATGGTGTTTTCCCTGCGCGAGGGGATGACGGATTTTCAGGCCTACGAACTTGCCCGGGTTGGCGGGCTGCCGCTTGGCTGCCACCCGACCTTTGCGATGGGCGATGCGCCGGGGCTTTGCGGGCCTTCTGGGCGGCACCTGACGCTGGGCCAGCCGGTCGCGTTCAACATCTGCCACTGGGGCGCGAACATCTGCCGGGCCGGGTGGCTGGGGCGGTCGGCGGAGGATTTGCCTCTGGCGGCGCGTGACTATGTCGAGGTCTTCGTCGAACCCTATGTGACCGCGATGTCTGAGTGGTGTTCGATGATGCGGCCGGGGGTGTCCGGCGGGTATGTCTGGCGGCACATGATGGCGGCGCTGCCGGCCGAGGTGTTCGGGGTCACGCTGAACCCGGGGCATCTGATCGGGCTGGATGAGTGGGTTTCCTCCCCCATCCGTGAGGGGTCGACCGACGCGCTGGCCAGCGGGATGGCGATGCAGATGGACGTGATCCCGGGGCACCCGGTCTATGGGTCCACCCGGATGGAGGACGGCTATGTGATCGTCGACGCGACCTTGCGGGCGGCGCTGGCGGCCGAGTTTCCGAACGTCGCCCGCCGCTGCGAGGCGCGGGGGCGGTTCATGCGGGACGTCATCGGGATGGAGGTCCCGGACAGCCTGCTGCCGCTGGCCGATACCTGCGGCATCGTCGCGCCGTTCCTGCTGGACCCGGCGCAGGTGGTGGTGTGCTGAAGGGGGTGTCCCGGGCGGGGACACTTCCCGACCAAAGCGAAATCAATGGCTTGGACCAACGCATTCACACATTGTTAGGAAATCTGCCCCTGCAAGCGGTCAGATGACCCCGGCCATCCGTGCCCCGGTCAGCAGGTCTGGCGCGAGGTGATGGGCCCAGCGGCCCTGGCTTGGGACCACGTCGGGGACCTGCACGACCGTGCATCCGGCGCGGTGTGCCGCTTCGGCCCCGGTTTCACTGTCTTCAAAGACCAGACAGCGCGCGGGGTCGACGCCAAACATCGACGCTGCCAGCAGATAGGGGTCCGGCGCAGGCTTTGGAGCCGTCACGTCATCCAAAGTCACGACATGGGTGAAAGCATCGGCAATGCCTGCGATGGCCAGCTTGCGATGCGCTCCGGTGCGCCCGGTCGAGGTGACGATGGCCAGCGGTTGGCGGACAGCGGCCAAAAGCTGGGTCACCCCGGGCTTGAGCGCAAGGCCGCTTTCGACCCCGGCGGAAAAGGCCGTGCGCCAGTGCAGGTTCACGGCGTCAAGGTCGACATGCGGCAGGGTCGCCCGGATCAGGCGGCCAGCGCTTGGTTCATCCTTGCCGACAAGCGCGTGCATGAAGGATACATCAACGTCGTGGCCATGCGCGGCAAAGGCGGCCATGCCAGTGGCGAGGGCAATGCTTTCCGTGTCGATCAGCGTTCCGTCAAGATCAAAGAGCAGCGCGTCGTACATCCCGGTCTCCACCTGATGGGCGGGCTATAGCCGATCAAAGGTGCAGGCGGTAGTGCAGGAAGCCTTCGGCATCGCGGCTGATCGGTTCCGGGCGCAAGGCGGCGATGTCGGACAGATGCGCCTCGGCCCCGATGCCGGTGGCGATGCGCACCGTGGTGCCAGGCATCGGCAGGAAATGCCAGTTGGGCGAAGGCGGGGCACCGACCACGCCCTGACGCCGGATATAGTTGGCCAGCACCGTCTGGCTGCGGGCGCCATCGGCAAGCACCACTTCGGGCCTGTGTTCGACCGGGGCGGTGGCGGCCCGGCTGGCGCGGTGGTTGTTGGTAACCAGCAGCAGGCGTTCCTTTGGATCAATCTGCCGCCCGCCAAGGCTGAGGCCGACGATCCGGTTGGCCTGAGGATTGATCAGCCGGCCTTCGGGATCAAACCGGGGCGGTTGGCTGAGGTCGATGGCATAGGACAGCCCGGGAATGACGTCGAAGGTGAAGGAGGGCACGGCGACATCGTGCAGCGCAGCGTCGGTTTCACCGGGCAGGATCTGGCGGAACAGCGCGGCAGAGTGTTCCAGCCAGATGGCAAGATCGGCCCCGGTCAGGGCCAGCGTGACCAATGTGTTGGGGAAGATGTACAGGTCTGACAGGTTGCGCATCCGGATCGGCCCGGCCGGAATGTCGGTAAAGTTCCCAGCCCCCCCGCGCCCGCCGGCCCGAAAGGGTGCCGCCGCCGCCAGCAGCGGCAGGTCAGCCCAACGGGTACCGGCAAGGGCTGCGCGCGCATAATCCGCCTTGGCTGCGGCGATCAGATCCATGGCAGCGTTCGGCGCAGTGGTGGCGAAATGCGTGGCAAGGCCGACACGGCCTTGCCCGACGATCCTGCGCGACCATGCCAGCGCGGCACGGTGGTCCTGGGCGATGGCCTGACGCAGGGGCGGCACTGTGGGCGGCGCGGCAAGTGCCACGGAAGTGGCGCGCAGGCCAAGCCGCGCCTCGCCAGCGGTGACAAGCCACCGGCGACTACCCTTTGTGGCGCGGGTCAGGTGCAGGTCGATGACCCCGACATGGCTGCCGGAATGGCCGGGCATGACGGCGGGCTTGCCCGCCAGCAACCCGCGAACCGGGTCAACCCCCGCCCGCACCTGAATGGCCGGGCCGGGGAAGGCAAGATGGCAATGGCCTGCAATGACGGCGTCCACCTCGGGCAGGGCGGCAAGGGCGGTGGCGGCGTTTTCCATCCCGTCTTCGGGGTCAAGCGGGCCGATCCCGGAATGGGCGAGGACCACGATCACATCGGCGCCGCGTGCCCGCAGCCGGGGCAGCCAGGCCCGGGCCGAGGCGATGATGTCGCGCATGTGGATCTTGCCTTCAAGGTGGTCGCGGTCCCAAACCTCGATCTGCGGCGGGGCGAAACCGATGACGCCGATGCGCAGCTTGTGACGCTTGCCGTCGTGGTCGCTGACGCTGCGCTTGAGGATGGCGAAAGGGGGCACAAAGGTCTGGTCGCGCGAGGGGCTTTTGCCAAGTTTGGTGGCGATGTTGGCTGACACGACCGGGAAGCGGGCATCGGCAAGCGTGCGCTGAAGGAAGCTGAGGCCGTAGTTGAATTCATGATTGCCCAGCGTCACCGCGTCATAGCCAAGCAGGTTGAACGCGGTGATGACCGGATGCGCCCGGCGGCGGCGGTTGGCGGCGGCGACATAGTCAGCCAGCGGATTGCCTTGCAGGAAATCACCGTTGTCGAACAGCAGGCTGTTCGGCATCTCGGCCCGGGCAATGGCGATCTGGCGCGAGATGTCGGACAGGCTGCGCCCGGCAACGGGGCGGTTGGTGCAATAGTCATAGGGCAGGATGCAGGCGTGCAGGTCGCTTGTCGCAATCAACCGCAGCGCAATCTGCGGGGCGGGGGCGGGCTTGCCAGAGAGGGTGTCCGGATCGAACGACAGGGTTTCGGGCAAGAATGACCCGGGGTCGGCAACACTCTTTACACGCACGTTTCTTCTTTGCCTTCCTGCAAGCGAAGCCGACGGTTTTGACAACCTGCGGTCAGGGGCGTCGAAACGTGCGACTGATATTGCAAACACTCACCTGACGAATTCGTACCGCAATAGTTGTGGTGAAGTTAAAGGAAAACTGTACGGTCGCGTGCAAAGGTTGATTTGAAACGGATTTTTGCCATCAATGGCGGGTTTTTGGCGCTATTGTTGCCAGTCCGTCGGCGATGAAGTCTGGGCACGGTCGGGGGCCAGGGCAGCGGGGACGGGCTGGCGTTTTCCGGGCTGAACTGGCATTTCGGGCCGTCTGGATGCGGTGGGGGGAATGGCCGATGCGGCTGGCTGAGACGGTGACTTTCGGCGGATCGGGGCTGGACCGGGCGGCGGGGCTGCGCAAGGACCCTGACGCCCTGGCTCAGGCGCTGGAGCGGGGGCTGGTGCTGCCGATCTGGCGGGGCAAGCCCTTGGTGGCGGGGGACCGGCTGGGCTGGCTGCCGGCGGGGCATCCGGTGCTGGCCTCCGGCGGGCCGCCGGTGTTTCTGGGGCTGGACGACGCGGGGCCGCGCTTTGCCGCCGACATCTCGGCCTGGTCGCCGGAAGCGGGGGCCGAGGCGGTGGAGGCGGGGTTCTTCGACCCGTCGGTGCAGCAGCACCCGGCGCTGGGGGATGAGCAGGGGTTCGTCGAACTGCGGGGGGTGATGACGCAGCTGTCTCCGCGTGAGGCGGAACTGGTGGCGACGGGCAAGGCGCTGCTGCAATGGCACCGGAGCCACGGGTTCTGCGCAGCCTGCGGGGCCGCGTCCGAGATGGCGCAGGGCGGCTGGCAGCGGGGGTGCGGCGCCTGCGGGGCGCAGCATTTCCCGCGCACGGACCCGGTGGTGATCATGCTGGTGACGCATGGCAATTCGGTGCTGCTGGGCCGCAGTCCGGGCTGGCCCGAGGGGATGTATTCGCTGCTGGCGGGGTTCGTGGAACCGGGCGAGACGATGGAAGCCGCCGTCCGCCGGGAGGTGTTTGAGGAAACCGGCGTGCGGTGCGGCCCGGTCGGCTATCTGGCCAGCCAGCCTTGGCCGTTCCCCGCGTCCTTGATGATCGGCGCGCGGGCCGAAGCGCTGGGCGACGCCATCACGATCGACCCGGAGGAGATCGAGGCGGCGCGCTGGGTTACCCGGGAAGAGCTGGTTTCAGCCTTTGCGGGGCGGCACCCCGAGATCAAACCCGCCCGAAACGGCGCGATTGCGCATTTCATCTTGCGCAACTGGCTTGCTGACCGGCTTGATTGACCTGATCCTGTCGCCAGATCGGACCCCACCCCTACACCTGCGGAGCTGCGATGAAACTGACGGCGAAGACGGACATCGAAGCGCCCGCCAGCTTTGTCTATGCCAGCCTGATCGATCATGCCGCCTGGGAGCGTGAGGTGATCCGCCGCGGTGCCGAGGTCGAGCGTCCGGCTGACATGCCGCTGACCGGCGTGGGTGCGGGCTGGCGGCTGAAGGTGCCGTTCCGGGGCAAGGTTCGCAAACTGCTGGTGCGGATCGACGCGTTGACACCGGATGCGCGGCTGGTCTTCGGGATCGAAGGGCAGGCGGTCGAAGGCAGTTCGGTGCTGGAACTGCTGCCGATGTCGCCACGCAGCACGCGGCTGCGTCTGGCGCTGGAGGTGAGGCCCAAGACCCTTGCGGCGCGGCTGTTCCTGAACACCTTGCGACTGGCCAAGGGCAAGGTGCAGGCACGGCTGGAAAAGCGGGTGGAACAGCTTGGCGCGCGGATCGAGGACCAACACGACCGCAGCCGCGGGCGGGACGGCAAGGTCTGACGCGTCAGTCTGGTTGGCTGCCCCGTTCGCGGTCTGCGGGGTAGACGCCAAGGATGCGCACCTCGGACGTGAAATAGCGCAACTCTTCCAGCGCGAGGGCCACGTTCGGATCCTCCGGGTGGCCTTCGATATCCGCATAGAATTCGGTTGCGGTGAAAGACCCGCCGACCATGTAGCTTTCCAGCTTGGTCATGTTAACGCTGTTGGTCGCAAAGCCGCCCATCGCCTTGTAAAGCGCCGCCGGGATGTTGCGGACGCGGAAGGTGAAGGTGGTGATCATCTTGCCCGCGCCACGGCGGCTGTGGTCGGGGGTGCGTGACATCACCAGAAAGCGTGTGGTGTTGTTGGCCTGATCTTCGATATGCCGGGCCAGCACATCAAGGCCGTAGATCGAGGCGGCCAGTTCGCTGGCAAGGGCCGCCTTGGTCTTGTCGCCAGCTTCGGCCACTTCGCGCGCGGCGCGGGCATTGTCCGAGCTGACCTTGCCCTTGATGCCATGGGCTTTCAGGAAGCCCGCGCATTGCGGCAGGATGACCACATGGCCATGCGCCTCGGTCACGTCGACCAGCAGGGCACCGGGGACGCCCAGCAGGTTGACATGGACGCGCACGAAGGCCTCATCCACAATGTGCAGGCCGGATTTCGGCAACAGGGAATGGACGTCGGCCACCCGACCGTAGGTGGAATTTTCCACGGCCAGCATGCCCAGATCAACCTCGCCCCGGGCGACCTTGTCGACCACATCCTCGAATGTGGTCGAGGGAACAGCCTCCATCTCCGGGCGCGATTGCTGGCAGGCCTGATGCGAATAGGCACCAAGTTCCCCCTGAAAAGCGATGCGTCCGGTCATTTCTGGCCTCTCTGTCCCGAAAACCCGCAAGAAGGGGCGTTTGGTCGCGCGTCTACACCTTGAAACCCCATGGGGGAAGCGGATACACACGCCGCGGAACCAGACGCTGGGATAGGTGCACCATGTTCGACACGATGACGCTGACCAAGGCAGTGGGCGCAGTTTGCGGCTCGCTACTGGTGTTTCTGCTGGCGAGCTGGGCGAGCACGTCGCTTTACTCGGTCGGCCATGGCGATGGTCATGGCGAGGAAGTCGCGCAAGCCTATTCCATCGACACCGGCGCAGAAGAAGCCCCGGCCGCGACCGATGAGCCTGCCGTCGATTTTGCCACGCTGCTGGCTTCGGCCGATGCAAGCGCAGGTGAGACGCAGTTCCGCAAGTGCAGCGCTTGTCACAAGCTGGACGGGACCGACGGTGTCGGCCCGCATCTGAACGGCGTCGTGGACCGGGCCAAGGCGTCCGTCGCGGGCTTCGCCTATTCCGAGGCGCTGACCGGCATGGCCGGAGACACCTGGACGCCGGAAAACATTGCAAGCTTCATCGAGAACCCCAAAGGCTATGCGCCGGGCACCAAGATGGCATTTGCCGGTCTGCCAAAGCCTGAGGACCGGGCGAATCTGGTGGCCTATCTGGCCAGCGTTCCCTGAACCCTGTCGCAGGATTGCCCAGCAAAGCCGCCCTTTCGGGCGGCTTTGTCATTTGCGGTGCAATCACACAAAAGCGTCAGGCAGTCGCAACTTTGTTGCCTCGACAAAGCGAGATTTAGCATAAATGAATGGAGTGGGTTGGCGGCCTTCGATGGCCGCAATGCAGGAGGTCATCTGATGCAGGCAGGACGGCGGGCAGGACAGCGGGCGGGTGCAAGGGTGGATGCGCGGGCGCAGTCGGGCATGCGCCCGTGGCTGGCGACCGGAACGCTGATCCTGGCGCTGGCGGCGCAGACCCTGTCGGCGCGGGCGCAGACGGAGACCGGGGAAAACGTGATCGTGTCGCACGGGATTTCCACCTTTGGCGACCTTGCGCTGCCCGCAGACTTTCCGCATCTGGCCTACGTGAACCCGACCGCCCCCAAGGGCGGCGAGATCAGCCAGTGGGCCCCCGGCAGCTTTGATTCGTTCAACCCCTATGCCATCGCGGGCAATGCGGCGGCGCTGTCGTCGATCTTCTACGAATCCATCCTGTCGGGCACGCTGGATGATGTAAGCGCGGCCTACTGCCTGCTGTGCGAGACGATGGAATACCCCGAGGACCGGTCCTGGGTGATCTTCAACCTGCGCAAGGATGTGACCTTCTCGGACGGCACACCCTTCACGGCGGAAGATGTGCTGTTCAGCCACAACCTGTTTCTGGAAAAGGGCATTCCCGAGTACCGGACGGTGGCGGGCGGCAAGTTCGAGTCGGTCGAGATTCTGGATCCCTACCGCATCAAGTTCACCTTCACGCCCGGTACTCCGTTCCGCGACATGCCCGCTCAGGCGGGTGGCACGACGATCTTTTCGAAAAAGCACTACGAGGAAAACAACCGCGATCTGGAGAAATCCAGTCTGGAGCCGTTCCTTGGCACCGGGCCATACGTTCTGGAAAGCTTCAAGCCGGGCCAGCAGGTGATTTATGCGCGCGACATGGATTACTGGGGCGAAAAGCACCCGCTGAACGTGGGCCAGAACAACTTTGATCGCATCCGGATTGAATACTTCGGCGACGACAACGCCGCGCTGGAGGGGTTCAAGGCGGGCGTCTACACCTTCCGCAACGAGAGCGAGCCGAAGCGTTGGGCGCTGGATTATCAGTTTCCCGCCGTTACTGCCGGCGATGTGAAGACCGAAGTCATCCCGTCCGGCAACATCGCAGGGGGGCAGTCGATCATCTTCAACCTGCGGCGCGCGCAGTTCCAGGACCCCAAGGTGCGGGAAGCGTTGGCGCTGATGTTCAACTTTGAATGGTCGAACAAGTCGCTGTTCTATGGCCTGTTCGCGCGGATCAATTCGATCTGGGAAAACTCGGATCTTGCGGCAACCGGTCTGCCCACACCCGAAGAAGCGGCGCTGCTCCAGCCCATGGTGGATGAGGGGCTTTTGCCCGCCAGCATCCTGACCGATGAGGCGGTGATGGCCGCGACGTCGTCCGAGGACACCGCGCTGGACCGGCGGAACCTGCGCCGCGCCTCCGCCCTTCTGGATGAGGCGGGCTGGACGGTCGGCGATGACGGCATCCGCCGCAACGCTGCGGGTGAGCCGTTGCGGATGGCGATGGTCCATGCCCGCACCGACCTTTTGCCAGTGATGAGCGCCTATGTCCAAAACCTGCGCGCCTTGGGCGTGGAGGCCAGCTTTGACATCATCGACGACCCGCAGCTGCAGCAACGCGCCAGCCCCCCCAACTTTGACTTTGACGCCCTGCCGACCACGGTCATCAATGGCGGGCCAGAGCCCGGCGGCGTGCTGAAGCAGGCCTGGGCAAGCGTTGCCAAAGACAACTCCAGCCGCAACCGCATGGGCTATGCCGATCCGGCGGTCGACCGGCTTTTGGACATGGTTGAGGCGGCTGCCAGCAAGGAAGAGCTGACGACGGTCATCAAGGCGCTGGACCGGGTGCTGCGGTCGCAGTTCATCATCGTGCCGCGGTATTTCAAGCGGGATTACTGGGTCGCCTACTACAACATGTACGAACGCCCCGAGACTTTGCCTCCCTACGCTCTGGGCGAGCTGTCGATCTGGTGGTACAACGCCGAAAAGGCTGACGCGCTGAAAGCCAAGGGCGCGCTGTAAGAACAACGGACGGGCAGGGACTTTGGGCGCCTACATTCTTCGCCGCTTGCTGCTGGTGATCCCCACGCTGTTCGGGGTCATGCTGATCAACTTTGCGCTGACCCAGTTCGTTCCCGGCGGCCCGGTGGAGCAGGTGCTGGCGCGGCTGGAAGGCGAAGGCGACGCGATCCAGAACCTTGCCGGCACCGAAGGCGGCGGCATTCAGGAAGAACAGGCGGGTGCGGGCTATGTCGGCGCGCGGGGCCTGCCGCCCGAGTTTCTGGCCAAGCTGGAAATCCAGTTCGGCTTTTCCCGCATCGTCTGCGCCGAAGGGTTCACCGGCACCCCGTCGCTTGATGCGCCGGAATGCGTGAAAGAGGCGATTCCGGCGACGGAACGCTTCCTCATCATGATGGGCAACTATCTGACCTTTGATTTCGGGGAAAGCTACTTCCGGTCAATCTCGGTCGTTGATCTGGTGCTGGAAAAGATGCCGGTGTCGATCACACTGGGCCTGTGGTCCACGCTGATCGCCTATCTGATTTCCATCCCGCTGGGCATCCGCAAGGCAGTGCATGACGGGTCAAGCTTTGACACATGGACCAGCGGCATCATCATCGCGGCCTATGCGATTCCCGGGTTCCTGTTCGCCATCCTGTTGATGGTGGTCTTTGCTGGTGGCAGCTATTTCCAGTGGTTCCCCCTGCGCGGCCTGACCTCTGACGGGTGGGAGACTTTCCCCTGGTATCAGAAGATCACCGATTACCTGTGGCACATCGTGCTACCAGTGACGGCGCAGCTGATTTCGGCCTTTGCCACGCTGACGCTGCTGACCAAGAACAGCTTTCTGGATGAGATCAAGAAGCAATACGTCATGACCGCCCGCGCCAAGGGGCTGAGCGAGGCGCGGGTGCTTTACGGCCATGTCTTCCGCAACGCGATGCTGATCGTGATTGCCGGGTTCCCGGGTCTGTTCCTTGGCGTGTTCTTCGGGTCTTCCCTCATCATCGAATTCATCTTCTCGCTCGATGGTCTGGGCCAGCTTGGCTATCGCGCGGCGGTAGAGCGGGACTATCCGGTGATCTTCGGCACGCTGTTCGCGTTCGGCCTGATCGGGCTGATCGTCGGCATCATTTCCGACATGATGTATGTGCTGGTTGACCCGCGCATCGATTTCGAAAGGCGCGGATGATGGCGCTTTCGGCCCTGAACCAGCGGCGCTGGCGGAATTTCAAGGCGAACCGGCGGGCCTATTGGTCCTTGTGGATCTTCCTTGTGCTGTACGGCATCTCGCTTTGTGCGGAGCTGATCGCCAATGACCGTCCGATCCTGGTGCGCCACAATGGCGAATTTTACACCCCTGTCGTCAGTTTCTACCCTGAAATAGCCTTTGGCGGCGACCTGCGGACCGAGGCGAATTACGCCACGGTGGAAGTGCAGTGCCTGATCGTGGCGGCGGGGTCTTTGGACTGCTGGGATGATCCCGAAGGCATCATGGCCGAGGCGCAGACCAGCGGCACGGCGGCGGGTGTGCCGGTTGACGCCGGGTGGCTGTTGTGGCCGCCGATCCGGTACAGCTACAACTCCATCGTCGACACGGGCGGGGTGGCACCGGGGCCGCCAAGCGCGCAGAACTTGCTGGGCACGGATGACACCAGCCGCGATGTGGCGGCGCGGGTGATCTACGGGTTCCGCCTGTCGGTGACCTTTGCGCTGATCGTGACGGCCTTGACCTCGATCATCGGGATCGTGGCGGGGGCGGTGCAGGGCTATTTCGGCGGGCTGACCGACCTGATCTTCCAGCGGGTCATTGAACTGTGGTCCTCGGTCCCGACGCTTTATGTCATCATCATCCTGACGGCAGTCTGGTCGAAAAGTTTCTGGCTGATGGTCGGGTTGATGGTGCTGTTCGGCTGGACCGGGCTTGTCGGTGTGGTCAGGGCCGAATTCCTGCGGGCGCGGAATTTTGAGTACGTCCGCGCGGCAAAGGCCTTGGGCGTGTCGGATTGGCAGATCATCTTCCGCCATGTGCTGCCGAACGCGATGGTGGCGACGCTGACCTTCCTGCCGTTCATCATCACCGGGACGATCGGGTCACTCGCGACGCTGGACTATCTGGGCTTTGGGTTGCCGACCTCGGCCCCATCACTGGGGCAATTGTCGCGGCAGGCGCAGGCGAACCTGCAGTCGCCGCATCTGGCCTTCACCGCCTTCTTCACCTTCGCCATCATGCTGAGCCTGCTGGTCTTCGTCTTCGAAGGCGTGCGCGATGCCTTTGACCCCAGAAAGACCTTTCGATGAGCGTCCTTGAGGTCAAGAACCTGCGCGTCAGCTTCCGCCAGGACGGGCGGCTGATCGAGGCGGTCAGGGGCGTCAGCTTTACCGTCGCCAAGGGCGAGACGGTGGCGCTGGTCGGGGAAAGCGGGTCGGGCAAATCGGTCACCGCGCTGTCGACGGTCGGGCTTCTGGGCGACACGGCCGAGGTTTCGGGGTCGGTCACCTATGCCGGCAAGCAGATGATCGGCGTCAGCGAACGTGAGTTGCGCCGGGTGCGCGGCAACGACATCAGCTTCATCTTCCAAGAGCCGATGACCAGCCTGAACCCTTTGCACACTATCGAAAAGCAGATGGCGGAAAGCCTTAGCTTGCATCAGGCGCTGACCGGGGCTGCAGCGCGGGCGCGGGTGCTGGAGTTGCTCAACAAGGTCGGCATCCGCGAGGCGGAAAGCCGGTTGGGCGCCTATCCGCACCAGCTTTCAGGCGGGCAGCGGCAGCGGGTGATGATCGCCATGGCCCTTGCCAACGGGCCGGAGCTTCTGGTGGCGGATGAACCGACCACCGCGCTGGACGTGACCATTCAGGCGCAGATCCTGGACCTGCTGGCGGATCTGAAACGGTCCGAAGGCCTTAGTCTTTTGTTCATCACGCATGACCTTGGCATCGTGCGCCGGATTGCCGACCGGGTCTGCGTCATGCAGGGCGGCGAGATTGTGGAGCAAGGCAAGGCGACGGAAATCTTCGCCAACCCGCGCCACCCCTATACGCAAAAGCTGCTGGCGGCGGAACAGAAGGGCGGGCCGGATCCGGTGCCCCCCACTGCGGCAGAGGTGGTGCGGACCGAAAGCTTGCGCGTGTGGTTCCCGATCCAAAAGGGGTTTCTGCGCAAGACCGTGGGCCATGTGAAGGCAGTGAACGACGCCACCCTGTCCGTCCGCGCCGGGGAAACGCTGGGGATCGTCGGCGAAAGCGGATCGGGCAAAACGACGCTGGCGCTGGCGATCCTGCGGCTCATCACCTCGCAAGGAAAGATCAGCTTTCTGGGCCGCGACATCAGCCGACTTGATGAGACATGGGATGAGGCCGAGGCCCGCCGCGCCCAGGACCCCGAGGGTGGCATCGATCTGGTCGATGCGGCGGTCACTGCGTTCCTTGGGTCCAAAGGTCGGGCAGCCGTCCGGGCGATGCGGCGGCACATGCAGGTGGTGTTTCAAGACCCCTACGGCAGCCTGTCGCCCCGCCTGACGGTGGAGCAGATCATCGCCGAGGGTCTGGGCGTTCACGGGGTGGACCCTGGCAAGAACCGGACCGAGATGGTGGCGGCGATCATGCGCGAGGTGGGTCTTGATCCCGCGATGATGCACCGCTATCCGCACGAATTCTCTGGCGGCCAGCGCCAGCGGATCGCCATTGCCCGGGCGATGATCCTGCGGCCGAAGCTGGTGGTGCTGGATGAACCGACCAGTGCTCTGGACATGACGGTGCAGGTGCAGATCGTCGAACTTCTGCGCGCCCTGCAGCGCAAGTACGGGCTGGCCTACATCTTCATCAGCCACGATCTGCGGGTGATCCGCGCCATGGCGCATAAGGTGATGGTCATGCAGGCGGGCGATGTAGTGGAAAGCGGCGACTGCGGGGATGTGTTTACCAGACCGCAATCCGCCTATACCAAGGCTTTGATGGCAGCCGCCTTCGGACCCTGATGTGAAACTTCTGTTCGTCCACCAGAACTTTCCCGGCCAGTTCCTGCATCTGGCGCCGGAAATGCAGCGGTTGGGCCATGACGTGCGGGCCCTGACCGATGCGGTGAACACGACCGGATCGCCGGTTCCGACGCTGCGCTACAGTTTCAAGCCGGAGCCGGTGGACCCCAAGGCCACCCGTCTGGGGCGCAACTACACCACGATGAGCGACCGGGGTGTCGTTGTCGCCCGCTTTGCCCGGAAACTGCGTGATCAGGGCTATGTGCCGGACGTGATCTTCGGCCACTCCGGCTGGGGTGAGACGTTGTTCCTGAAGGAAGTCTGGCCCGAGGCAAAGCTGCTGGTCTATGCCGAGCTGTACTATCGCGGGCAGGGGGGGGACGTCGGCTTTGACAAGGAATATCAGGCTTTTGGCTTTGACCAGACCCTGATCGCGCAGGGCCGGGCCGCCCATATGGCGCAGGCCCTCGCCCATGCCGACAGGGGGCTGTCGCCGACCGAGTTTCAGGCCAGCACCCACCCGCCAGCCTTGCGCCGCCAGATTGAGGTGATCTTTGACGGGGTCGATTGCGACCGGCTGGCCCCCAACCCTGCCGCGCGCTTTACCCTGCCTGATGGCACTGTTCTGGCGCCGGGGGATGAGGTTCTGACCTTCGTGAACCGCAATCTGGAACCCTATCGCGGCTATCACATCTTCATGCGCGCGCTGCCCGAAGTGCTGAAGGCGCGGCCAAACGCGCAGGTGGTGATCGTCGGCGGGAATGACATCAGCTATGGCCGCCCCCCGCCACAGGGCGGCGGCTGGAAGGACGTGATTCTGGATGAGGTACGGGACCGGATTGACCACAGCCGCGTGCATTTTCTGGGACGAATCCCCTATGACGATCTGGTCAACCTGATCCACGTTGCCCGGGTGCATGCCTATCTGACCTATCCCTTCGTCCTGAGCTGGTCGATGGTCGAGGCGATGGCGGCGGGTACTTTGGTCGTGGGGTCACGCACCGCGCCGGTGCAAGAGATGATCGAGGATGGCGTCACCGGGCGGCTGGTCGATTTCTTCGATGTGCCGGGCTGGTCGGCGGCGCTGGTCGATGCGCTGGCCCGGCCGGAGGCCTATCAGCCGATGCGCGATGCCGCCCGGGCAAGGGTGCGGGCGCGCTATGACCTCCGGTCGGTCTGCTTGCCCCGTCAGGTTGACCTTCTGACCCGCCTGCAGCGCGGGTAGCGTTGTCTTCGAAGACATCGCACCGGAATTTTCGAAAATTCCGGGCTGCTATACCGCCGAGGAGTGCCGGGCCTGCGCCGTATCATAGGCGTCGAAGGCGCGGGCGATCATCCGGGTCAGGGGGCGGCCGCGTTCGGGGATCGACAAACCCTCGGGGCCAAGGTGCAGCATGCTGCCAAACTCGGCCATCGCGTGCTGGAACAGCGCCTCGATCCGCGCGGGTGAGGCGTCGAAGCTGGCCAGAAGCTCGGCCCGCGACACGAAGAAATCACACATCAGCGCCTCGATGATGCGGGCGCGCAGGGTGTCTTCGCCGCTGAAGCGGTGGCCGCGGTGGGTGGCGAACTGCCCGGCGCGGATGGCTTTGGCATGGTCCGCCGTGCCGGACACGTTCTGCGCAAAGCCCTGCGGAAAGCGCGAGATCGACGAAGCCCCAAGCCCGATCAGCACCGGGGCCGGGTCGTCCGTATACCCTTGGAAATTGCGGTGGAGCGTGCCAGCCCGTTGCGCGCGGGCCATGCCATCCTCGGGCTTGGCGAAATGGTCGATGCCGACTTCCTGATAACCGTCCCACAGGAACAGCTGGCGCGCGGTCTCGAACAGGCCAAGCCGCTCTTCCGGGGTCGGCATCGCGTCTGAGGGGATCATCTGTTGCCGCCGGCTCATCCACGGGACATGCGCATAGCCGTAAAGCGCCACGCGGTCGGGCGACAGGGTCAGCAGTTTCTGCACCGAATCCGCGATGCGGGGGCCGGTCTGGTGCGGCAGGCCATAGAGGATATCGGCGTTCAGGCTGGCCACGCCCCGGGCGCGGATGCGTTCGGCGACATCGCGGGTCAGCGCATAGCTTTGCTCGCGTCCGATCGCCTTCTGGATCAGCGGGTCAAAGTCCTGCACCCCGATTGAGGCGCGGTTCATGCCCGCCGCAGCCAGAGCGTCCAGCCGGGCATCGTCAATTTCGTTCGGGTCAATCTCGACCGAGAATTCGCCATCCGCAGCCATGGGGGCCACGTCAAAGACGGCTTCGGCCAGGGATTGCATCAGATAGGGCGACAGCAGCGTCGGTGTACCGCCACCCCAGTGCAGACGGCTGAGGCGGATCCCGGTCGGCAGATGATCCTTCAGGATCTGCAGTTCCCGTTTCAGGGTCTCCACATAGGCTATGACCGGCGCATCCGACGTGGTACCCTGCGTCCGGCAGGCGCAGAACCAGCACAAGCGCCGACAGAATGGCACATGCAGGTAAAGTGAAATCTCACTGCCTGCAGGAATGGCCGTGATCCACTGTTCGAACTCATGCACTCCGACGCCCGTGCCAAAGTGTGGCGCGGTCGGATATGAGGTGTAGCGCGGCACGCGCGCGTCAAAAAGTCCAAGGCGGGCGAGTTGCGGGTCATGTGTCATGTGGTTAGATTGTGTAAACTGAACTTTACGCGCCTTGACGCAGATCAAATGACAGGATCGTCTGATGCAAGACCACGTTCACATTCAGTGCTCGGATTGCCCGATCCGTCACCGTGCGGTCTGCGCGCGCTGCGAAACCGATGAACTGTCTCAGCTGGAGCAGATCAAGTACTACCGCAGCTTTCAGGCCGGTCAGACCGTGATCTGGTCTGGGGACCGGATGGAGTTTGTGGGGTCGGTCGTGACCGGCATCGCCACGCTGACCCAGACGATGGAGGACGGGCGGCGGCAGATGGTGGGGCTTTTGCTGCCGTCGGATTTTGTCGGGCGGCCGGGGCGGGCGACGGCGGCGTTCGATGTGACGGCGACGACCGATCTGGTGATGTGCTGTTTCCGCAAGAAGCCGTTTGAAGACCTGATGGCCACGACCCCGCATATCGCCCAGCGCCTGCTGGAGATGACGCTGGACGAACTGGACGCCGCGCGGGAATGGATGCTGCTGCTGGGCCGCAAGACCGCGCGGGAGAAGATCGCGTCGCTCATCTCGATCATCGCGCGGCGCGAGGCGTCGCTCCAGCCGCGGCAGCCGAAGGGGATGCTGACGGTTGATCTGCCCCTGACCCGGGAAGAGATGGCGGATTATCTGGGCCTGACGCTGGAGACGGTCAGCCGCCAGATCAGCGCCTTGAAGAAGGATGGCGTGATCAGCCTTGAAGGCAACCGCCATGTGAGCATTCCCAGCATTGACCGGCTGCTGGAAGAGGCGGGGGATGACAGTGACGGCGGGATGCTGGTCTAGGGGTGTCCCTGCCCGGGACATGCCTGTAACGCATTGAAAACAAACAACATGCCGACGGCCTTAACCCTTTGTCAACCTATGCCAACGGTGCCCGGATGCTGACCTTCCACACTTGCGACGTCTTTACCGACAGTGCCTTTCACGGCAACCCCTTGGCCATCGTGCTGGGGGCTGATGACCTGACCCCGGCGCAGATGCAGACCATCGCGCGGGAGTTCAACCTGTCTGAGACGATCTTTGTCCAGCGGCCCGCCAACCCGGCCCATACCGCGCGGGTGCGCATCTTCTTTCCCACCGCCGAGATACCCTTTGCCGGGCATCCGACCATCGGCTGCGCGATCCACCTCGCCAGCGCCATGGGCGAGGGGGATTTTGACCGCGATCTGGTGCTGGAGGAGGAAGCCGGGCTGGTTCCCGTCCGCGTCTCTCGCCGCGATGGCCGGACGACCGCGGAATTCGTGGCACCCGTCGTGCCGCACGGGGTGACGGATGCGCCGGACATGGGGGCGGCCCTTGACCCCGCGCGGCTGGCGGCGGCGCTTGGCCTTGCGGCTGCTGACATCGGCTTTGGCGCGCATCGGCCCGGCCTTTGGCAGGGTGGGCCAAGGTTCCTGTATGTGCCGGTGGCAGGTCTTGCCGCTGGCCCGCGCCCGCCCGATGGAGCCGGGATGGTCCGGCCAGATGCAGGCGGCCGGCGTGGACAGCATGTATCTCTATACGGCGGGACAGGACTGCGACTATCGCGCGCGGATGTTTTCGCCAACGGCGGGCATCCCGGAGGACCCGGCCACGGGATCGGCAAGCGCGATCCTTGCAGCACAATTGCTGGCTGCGGGCGCGGTGGGGGATGGGGAAACCCGCCTGATCTTGCATCAGGGCGTGGAAATGGGACGGCCCAGTCAGATTGGACTGACGGTCGAATGTGCGAACGGTGCGCTGCGCCGGGTGAAGATCAGCGGCAGCGCGGTGCCGATTTCCGAGGGCCGCCTGCGCCTGCCGGTGTAGGCGGCCCTTGCAAGATCAATGCGCCAGAAGGACTGGCACTTCGGCCTTTTCCAGCATGTCGCGGGTGGCGCCGCCAAGGATCGCCTCGCGGAAGCGGGAATGGCCGTAGGCACCCATCACCAGAAGGTCGGCGTTGGTGTCGCGCAGATGTCGGGCCAAAACATCCGACACGCGCGGCAAGGTACGGGCCAGAACGGTTACTTCGGCACGGACGCCGTGGCGCACCAGCATCTGGCACAGAAGGCCGCCGGGATCAGACCGTTCCGGGCCATGGGTCGGCGGGTCGATCACGACGATGGACACGGCTTCGGCCCGGCGCAGGAAGGGCATGGCGCGGCGGGTGGCGACCAGAGCCTCACGGCTTTGGTTCCAGGCCACGACCACGCGGCGCGGATCTGCGGTCGGCATGCCCTTGGGCGGCACGATCAGGACCGGGGCCATGCCTTCGAAAAGGGCGGCTTCGATCACCGCCTCATCCTCAACCCCCCGATTTTCGCCATAGGGCAGGGGCAGCACGACAAGATCGGCATAGCGCGCCCGGGCGGCGACGACATCCGTCAGGGCACCAAGCTGGGTGACGGCAGAATCGGTAGCGGACCGCAGATCCGGCGACTGGGCACCGAGGGCGGCGCTTAGCGCCTTGGCGGTGGCCCGCGCCTCTTCTTCGGCGCGTTCCATTGCGGCGGCGATCATCACCGCGCCTGAACCGACGTAGGAATAGCCGATTTGGGTCCGGTCCACGCCAAGCGACAGCGAATCCAGATGCGCGTCGTTGGCGATGGCGATCTGAGCAGCCGCAGAAACGACCGGCAAAAGGCCGTGGATCGAGGTGGCGACGGTCAAGAGGGACTTATAGGCCATGACGTTCTCCAATTTCTGTAATCTGTGCAATATAGAAGATACTCGACCTGCGGCGCTTTGACCAAGGTCAAGCCGGTGCGTCTGGGGTATTGACGCAGATCAAGGCACCAACGGCTGCCGCACTGCAGAAGTCGAACAGTCGAAGTGCCCGGCACTGCCCTGACTCGTTTTGGGTAAAGCCGGCCAGACAGGACGAAGGGACGCTACATGTGGGATTACCTTAAACTGATAGGGCTTGGTCTGCTGGCGGTTCTGGCCGCCATTGCGGCCAATTACGCCCGTGACCTGGCCTATCAGGTCAACGCGATCACAGTGATGCTGGCCGCCGGCATCGCTTTTCTCTGGGTGCTGCGGACGGCGGGGGATCCCCGGCCTAACCTGCAGCACGAATATTTCGACGGGGTGGTCAGGGCCGGGGCGATTGCCACGGCCTTTTGGGGCGTCGTCGGGTTTCTGGTTGGTGTGGTGATCGCCACGCAGCTGGCCTTTCCGCAGCTGAACTTCGAGTTTCTGCAGGGCTACGGCAACTTCGGCCGGTTGCGCCCCTTGCACACCAGCGCGGTGATCTTCGCCTTTGGTGGCAACGCGCTGATCATGAGTTCCTTCTACATCGTCCAGCGCACCAGTGCGGCGCGCCTGTTCGGCGGGTCCTTGGGCTGGTTCGTGTTCTGGGGCTGGCAGCTGGTGATCGTGCTGGCGGCAACGGGTTACGTTCTGGGCGCAAGCCAGGGCAAGGAATATGCGGAACCTGTCTGGTACGTCGACATCCTGATCACGGTGGTCTGGGTCGCCTTCCTGATTGCGTTCATGGGGACCCTCTTCAAGCGGAAAGAGCCCCATATCTATGTGGCGAACTGGTTCCTGCTGTCGATGATCCTGACCGTGGCGATGCTGCATCTGGTGAACAATGCGGCGATCCCGGTGTCGATCTTTGGCAGCGCGCAGGTCCAGCTTTATGCGGGCGTGCAGGATGCCATGGTGCAGTGGTGGTACGGCCACAACGCGGTGGGCTTCTTCCTGACGGCGGGCTTCCTGGGGATGATGTACTACTTTGTGCCGAAGCAGGCGGAACGGCCGGTCTTCAGCTACAAGCTGTCGATCATCCACTTCTGGGCCTTGATCTTCCTCTATATCTGGGCTGGTCCGCACCACCTGCACTACACCGCGCTGCCGGACTGGGCTTCGACGCTTGGGATGGTCTTCTCGGTCATCCTGTGGATGCCAAGCTGGGGTGGCATGATCAATGGCCTGATGACGCTGTCGGGCGCTTGGGACAAGCTGCGGACCGATCCGATCATCCGGATGATGGTGGTTTCGATCGGGTTCTACGGGATGAGCACCTTTGAAGGCCCGATGATGAGCATCAAGGCCGTCAACTCGCTGAGCCACTACACCGACTGGACCATCGGTCACGTCCATTCCGGCGCCTTGGGCTGGAACGGGATGATCACTTTCGGGGTGCTGTACTACCTTGTGCCACGCCTGTGGAACCGGGGGGCGCTGTACAGCCTGAAGCTGGTCAGCTGGCACTTCTGGTTGGCCACCATCGGGATCGTGCTTTACGCGTCCTCGATGTGGGTCACGGGCATCATGGAAGGCCTGATGTGGCGTGAAGTGGATGCGAACGGGTTCCTGGTGAACGCCTTCGCCGACACGGTGGCCGCGAAGTTCCCGATGTATGTGGTGCGGGCGCTGGGCGGGGGGCTGTTCCTGACGGGCGCGTTGATCATGTGCTACAACTTGTGGATGACGGTGCGCGCGCAGCCCCAGCGGGTTACGCAGCACTCGGCCGTCCCGGCGGAATGAGGAGACGGGACAATGGCTTTTCTTGACAAACACAAGGTCATCGAGACCAACGCGACGCTGCTGATGATCCTGTCCTTGCTGGTGGTCACCATCGGCGGGATCGTGCAGATCGTGCCGCTGTTCTATCTGGAGAACACGATTGAAAAGGTGGAAGGGGTTCGCCCCTACACCCCGCTGGAGCTGGCGGGCCGGTCGATCTATGTCCGCGAGGGCTGCTATGGCTGCCACAGCCAGATGATCCGCCCGATGCGCGACGAGGTGGAGCGGTATGGCCATTACTCGCTGGCCGCCGAGTCGATGTATGACCGGCCGTTCCAGTGGGGGTCCAAGCGCACCGGGCCGGATCTGGCGCGGGTGGGTGGCCGCTATTCCGACGAATGGCATCAGGACCACTTTACCAACGCCAAATCGGTCGTGCCGGAATCGGTGATGCCGCCCTATGGCTTCCTTGCCAACAACGAGATCGACGGGCGCTATATCCAGGACGTGGTGGCCACGAACCGGATGGCGGGCGTGCCCTACACCGACGAGATGGTGGAAAACGCGCTGGCCGACTTCAAGGCGCAGGTCGATCCTTTGGGCGACTATGAGGGGCTGGAAGCGCGCTATGGCGAGGCGGTCTTCGGCACGCCGATCAACGTGCGCAACTTCGACGGCAATCCCGAGCTGACCGAGATGGACGCGCTGATCGCCTATATGCAGGTCCTTGGCACGATGGTCGACTTTTCGACCTTCACGCCTGTGGCAAACCGGTAAGGAGGAAACGATGGAAACCTATTCTTTCCTGCGCCACATGGCGGACAGCTGGTTCCTGCTGGCGATGACGCTGGGCTTTCTGGGCCTATGTGTCTGGGCCTTTCGCCCCGGCAGCCGGGCGATGCATCAGGATGTCGCAAATTCGATCTTCCGCAACGACGACCGTCCTGCGGACGCCAACTCTGCCCCATCCAAACCTGCCAAGAAGGAGGGCTAAGCCATGTGCGCCAAGCCAGTAAAGAAAGAACCCCGGCAGGTTGAAACGACCGGCCACGTCTGGGACGGGATCGAAGAGCTGAACAACCCGATGCCGCGCTGGTGGGTCTGGACGTTCTACGCGACGATCGTCTGGGGCATCGGCTATTCGGTGGCCTACCCGGCCTGGCCGCTGATCAATGGGGCGACCCCCGGGCTTCTGGGGGCCAGCACCCGCGCGGATGTGGCGGTGGAAATCGCCCGCGTCGATGCGGCAAATGCCGAGATCAAGGCAAGTCTGGTCGCCGCCGACCTGAATGCCATTGGTGCCGATCCCGCGCTTGCGGCCTATGCCGAGCGTGCGGGGGCGGCCGTGTTCCGCACCAACTGCACGACCTGCCACGGGTCGGGCGCTGCGGGGTTCGAGGGCAAGGGGTATCCGAACCTGCTGGACGATGACTGGCTGTGGGGGGGCACGATGGAGGATATCCATCTGACCATCACCCACGGCATCCGCAACACCACCGACCCCGACGCCCGCTATTCCGAGATGCCGAAGTTCGGCGTGGACGGAATTCTGGAAGAACCGCAGATCGCCGAAGTTGCGGAACATGTGCTTGCCATTTCGGGGCAGGAGCATGACGCGACGCTGGCGGCGGCGGGGGCGGTGGTCTGGGAAGATGCCGGCTGTTCGGGCTGCCATATGGAAGACGGGACGGGCGACCGGACCCAAGGCGCGCCCAACCTGACCGATGCCATCTGGCTTTATGGCGGCACGCGTGAGGCGGTTACGGAAAGCATCTACTATGCCCGCTTTGGCGTGATGCCGAACTGGAACACGCGGCTGAGTGAAGACGAGATCCGCGCCGTGGCCTTCTATGTCCACGGGCGTGGCGGCGGCGAATAAGCGCAATCCAACGGGCCGGGCGGCAATTTTGTCGCCCGGCACAGCCTGAATACCCGGAGTCCGGACCGTGAGCCAAGAAGACGCCAACCCCCCAAGCCTTTATGTGGCGCGCGAGCCGGTGTTCCCGCGCCGGGTGAAGGGCACCTTCCGGACGCTGAAGTGGTGGCTTCTGGCGGTGATGCTGGGCATCTACTACATCACCCCATGGCTGCGCTGGGACCGGGGACCGAACCTGCCGGATCAGGCCGTGCTGATCGACATGTCGGGGCGGCGGTTCTTTTTCTTCATGATCGAGATCTGGCCGCATGAGTTTTACTTCATCGCGGGCCTTCTGATCATGGCGGGGCTTGGCCTTTTCCTGTTCACCAGCGCTGCGGGGCGGGTCTGGTGCGGCTATGCCTGCCCGCAAACCGTGTGGACCGACCTGTTCATTCTGGTCGAGCGCTGGGTCGAGGGGGACCGCAACGCGCGCATCCGGCTGCACCGCCAGCCGTGGAACTGGGAAAAGCTGCTCAAGAACGGCATCAAGTGGTGGATCTGGCTGTTGATCGGGCTGGCGACGGGCGGGGCCTGGGTGTTCTATTTCACCGACGCGCCCACCCTGCTGCGCGATCTGGTGACGTTTCAGGCGCATCCTGCGGCCTATATCACCATGCTGATCCTGACCTTCACCACCTTCTTCTTCGGTGGATTCGCGCGGGAACAGATCTGCATTTACGCCTGCCCCTGGCCGCGCATCCAAGCCGCGATGATGGACGAGGATACGCTGACCATCGGCTACCGCGACTGGCGCGGGGAACCTCGCGGCAAGCAGACCGTGGAAGGCAACGGCGATTGCATTGACTGCATGGCCTGCGTCAACGTCTGCCCGATGGGGATCGACATCCGCGATGGCCAGCAGCTGGCCTGCATCACCTGCGGCCTGTGCATCGACGCCTGCAACGACGTGATGGACAGGATCGGCAAGCCGCGCGACCTGATCGGCTATCTGGCCTTGACCGATGAGACTCGGGAACGTGCGGGCCAGCCGGCGAAATCGGTCTGGGCGCATGTGTTCCGGGTGCGGACCATCCTGTACACAGTCCTTTGGGGCGGGGTTGGCGTCGGGCTGATCGTGGCGCTGTTCCTGCGGTCACCCATCGATGTCAGCGTGACGCCGGTCCGGAACCCGACCTATGTGACCCTGTCGGATGGCAGCATCAGGAACGCCTATGACCTGCGGTTGCGCAACATGCAGGGCGCGGATGCGCAGTTCACTCTGGCAGTCACGTCGGAAGCGTTCGTGACGATGGCGCTGGAAGGGCAGGAGGGGCTGACGGTTACCGTTCCCGCGAACGAGACGATGCAGCAGCGGGTCTACCTGACCGCCCAGCCCGACAGCGAGGCCGCGACGGAAGACCGCAGCGACGTTCGGATCTGGGTGGAAGAACTTGGGACGACGAACCGGATCCACCACGATACGGTTTTCAATGGGAAGGAAGACTGACATGGCCGAATTGACGGGCAAGCATGTGTTCGCGATCACTGTCGGGGCCTTTGCGGTCATCATCGGGGTCAATCTGCTGTTGGCGTTCAAGGCGGTCAGCACCTTCCCGGGGCTGGAGGTCCAGAACTCCTACGTCGCAAGTCAGGGCTTCAACACCCGCAAGGCCGCGCAAGAGGCGTTGGGGTGGCATATGGCACCCAGCTATGCGGCGGGCCGGGTGGATCTGGCCTTCACCGACCGCGACGGCGTTCCGGTTCAGGTGACCGAGCTTGAGGTGCTGATCGGGCGCACCACGTCGACGATGGATGACGCCCGCCCGGTCTTTGTGGCGATGGGTGATGTCTATACCACCGAACTGCCGCTGGCGCGTGGCAAGTGGATGGTCAAGGTCACCGCCAAGTCACTGGATGGCACGCTGTTCGAGCAGCGGTCCGAACTGTTCGTGCAGGGCTGACGCGATGACCGTGGTCGAGGATTTCGGGCGCGCGCCGGTCTCTGCCTGTCCGGCCTGTGCGGCGGCGCCTTCGGCCGAACGGATCGCCGCGCTGCGGGCGGAGCGTGACGCGCGGATCATGCTGTCCTTGCCCTTGGCGCATTGCGCGGCCTGCATCTCGACTGTCGAAGGGGCCTTGTCGGCGGTGCCGGGGGTGCGGTCGGCGCGGGTGAACCTGACGCTGAAGCGCGTCAGCGTGGAGGCGGCGCCGGAGGTGACACCCGCCCAGCTGATCGCCGTGCTGGTGGCCGAAGGGCAGGAAGCGCATGAGCTGGACCCCGGGTTGCTGTCATCGACCGAGACGGACCGGCAGGGGCGTGACCTGTTGATGCGGCTGGGCGTGGCGTTCTTTTCCATGATGAACGTCATGCTGCTTTCGGTTGCCGTCTGGTCGGGGGCCGAGGATGCGACAAGGGACCTTTTCCACTGGATTTCCGCCGCGATCGCCTTGCCGACGGTGATTTTCGTCGGGCAGCCGTTCTTCAAGTCGGCCTGGGCCAGCCTGCGGGTCGGGCGGTTGGGGATGGATGTGCCGATCTCGCTGGCGTTGATCCTCGCCTCCTCGATTTCCGTCTATGAAACCTGGATGTCGGGGCATCATGCGTATTTTGATGCCGCCGTGATGCTGGCCTTCTTCCTGCTGCTGGGCCGCTATCTGGACCACCGGACCCGCGCGATTGCCCGGTCAGCCGCCGAGGAACTGGCCGCGCTGGAAGTGCCGCGCGCCATCGTGATCGAGGACGGGGTCGAGGTCGAGCGCGCCATTTCGCTGATTGCGGCGGGGGATACCGTGCTGGTCCGGCCCGGCGCGCGGATGCCGGTGGACGGCGTGGTGATCAAGGGCGCGTCCGAGGTGGACCGCAGCCTGCTGACCGGGGAAAGCCTGCCGGTAAGGGCGCAGGAAGGCACGCAGGTCAGCGCGGGCGAGGTCAATCTGACCGGTCCGCTGACCCTGCGCGTGACGGCGGCGGGCAAGGATTCCAGCCTGCACCGGATGGCCGATCTGGTCGCTGTCGCAGAGGGTGCGAAGACGCGCTACACCAGCCTTGCTGACCGAGCTGCGGGGCTTTATTCGCCGCTGGTGCATATCCTTTCGTTCGGGGCCTTTGGCTACTGGATGTGGGCGACGGGCGGGGATGTCCGCTATGCGATCAATATTTCTGCTGCCGTGCTGATCATCACCTGCCCCTGCGCGCTGGGGCTTGCGGTGCCTGCGGTGATTACCTCTGCCAGTGGCAAGCTGTTCCGCAAGGGCCTTTTGATCAAGCACGGCACGGCGCTGGAGCGGTTGGCCGAGGTTGACACGGTGGTCTTTGACAAGACCGGAACGCTGACCATGGGGGTGCCAGAGCCGGTGGCCTTGGCCGATCATCCGGTTGAGGTTCTTTCGGTGGCGGCGGCATTGGCGGCGGGGTCTTCGCACCCCTTGGCACGGGCGCTGGCCGATGGGGCTTTGGCGCTGGGGGTGCCGCCTGCCGAGGTTGCTGACATCCATGAAGTGCCGGGCCACGGGATCGAAGGCCTGTGGCAGGGTGCGCGCGTGCGGCTTGGCCGGGCCGACTGGTGCGGGGCGACCGCGCTGGCGCAGACGGCGACCTATCTGGCGCTGGAGGGGCAGACCCATGCCTTTGCCTTCACCGACCGGCCCCGCCAAGGTGCTGCCGAAGCGGTGGCGGCGCTGAAAGCCGCCGGGATGCGGGTGGAGCTTCTGTCGGGCGACACTGAGGCCCCGGTGCGCGATCTGGCGGAACGGCTGGGAATAGCGGATTGGCGGGCCGGTGTGCTGCCTGCGGAAAAGGCGGCCCGGGTGGCCGAGTTGTCGGCGCAGGGCCGCAAGGTCCTGATGGTGGGCGACGGGCTGAACGACACGGCGGCACTTGCGGCGGCGCATGTGTCGATTTCCCCGGCAACGGCGCTGGACGCGGCGCGGGTGGCGTCGGACATCGTGCTGTTGGGTCAGGACATGGCGCCCATCGCCGATGCGATGCGGATCGGGCGGCAATCGGCGCGGCGGATGGTGGAGAACTTTGTGATTTCGGGCGGGTACAACGTCATCGCGGTGCCGCTGGCGCTGGTCGGACTGGCCACGCCGCTGGCGGCTGCCTTGGCGATGTCACTGTCGTCGATTACCGTGTCACTGAACGCGATGCGACTGAAATGATCGGGCGGCAGAGGTAGATGGAGATTCTGGCAATCCTGATTCCGGTATCGCTTTTTCTGGGCGGGATCGGGCTTGTGGCGTTCTTCTGGGCGATGAAAACCAAGCAGTTCGACGACCCGCAGGGCGACGCGCAGCGAATCCTGACCAAGGAATGGGACGACCACCCTAAGCCGTAGGCACAGCGGGCGGAGACGGGGATGCGGAATTTTTGAAAATTCCGCAGCGGAGCCTTTGAAGGCTCCGGTCCGATTTCTTTGAAGAAATCGGGGGCGGGCGGTCAGTCGATGGTGACGGTGGCCGATTGGAGACCGTCAATCTCGACCTTGCAGGTATCGCCGCGGGTCAAGGGGCCGACGCCCGCCGGGGTGCCGGTAAAGATCAGATCGCCCGGCGAGAGGCTGACAAGCTGCGACAGGGCCGCGATGATGGCGGCTGGCGACCAGATCATGTCGGACAGCCGCGCCTCTTGCCGCAAGGTACCGTTCACCATGCAGCGCAGGGTGGCATCGGGCATCGCACCCGGACGAATTGCCCCCACCACGGCGGATTTGTCGAAGGCCTTGGCCATGTCCCACGGGCGGCGGTTGGCCTTCGCTTCGGCCTGGAGGTCGCGGCGGGTGAGGTCATTGCCGGTGGCATGGCCCCAGATCAAGGCCGGGGCGTCCGCTTCGGCCACCATTGCACCGCCTTTGCCGATGGCCAGCACAAGCTCCGCCTCATGGTGGAGATTGGTGGTGGCGGGCGGATAGGGGATGCGCGCGCCGCTTTCCACCACGGCATCGGCCGGTTTGGTGAAGAAGAACGGGGGTTCCTTGTCGATGCCACCCATCTCGCGCGCGTGGTCGGCGTAGTTGCGACCGACGCAGAAGATGCGGCGGACGGGGAAGCGTTCGGCGCGGCCGGTGACCGGAAGCGTGACGGTCGGCAGCGCCGGAAAGACCAGAGCCACCATCGTCAGCCCCCCACGGTTTCGCAGGGCACAGCGCGGGCGCGCAGGCGGCGGCAGGCCAGTTCGGCCTGTTCTTCGGTCAGGCCAAGGAAGCTGGCACGCCAGCTGCCGTTCGACTGGGCGGTCTTGCGCAGGCCTTCGTTCAGCGTTGCACTTTCGGCAAGGGCCGTCTTCAGCAGCGCCCGTTCGGCCTCATACCGCGAGGGGTATTCGCCGACGTTCACCCCAAAGTGCCGCCCGCCCGAGGTCGACATGACGACGACGACTTCCTGCGTTGGCTCGGGTTCGGCGGCGGCGACCTCGACGCTGTCGAAGATCGGGGCCTGACGGTCTGGCAGGGTGGCAGCAGCGGCAAGCTGGGTGTCGGGCGGGGTGGAGGCGGTGGCGCCGGCGACGGTTTCGACATCGGTGATCTCGGCCAGAAGGCCGGTGGTCAGGGTGGTGTCTTCCGGTGCGGGGTCGGCTGCCGGGTCGGTCCCGGGATCGGTCACGACAAGCTCTGGCGCGGCGGCCACTTGCAGCTCTTCGACGGGCAGGACTGCTTCAGCGGTCGCTTCGGCATCGGCGGCAACGGCGGCCTCGACGGTTTCGGCGGCAGCTTCAGGGCGCGGCATGGGCTTCACGTCAGCAAGGCCCGGGTCTGCGGCGGCGATGACCACGGTTTCTTCAGCCAGATCGGCTACCGGAGCCGTGTTTGCGGCAAGGGCTGCCGCCTGTGCTTCAAGCGAGCCAGCGGGGAGCGGGGCGGTTTCCGCAGCCGGGGCGGCTGCGGCGATCTGGGTTTCGGCTACCGCTTCGGGAAGCGGGGCTTCGGCGGCCACGGGGCTTTCGCCGGAAGCGATGGCTGCGGCCTGAAACTCAAGCGTGCCTTCCGGCGGCGGTTCGGCGGTGGCCTCGGCCAAGGCGTCGGCGATGCCATCGGCCATGGCGATTGCCACGGCGTCGGGCACGGTTGGCGCGACAGGGCGGGCCTTTGGCCGGGGCGACGAGGTCACGGCACCGGACACGCGGACGGTCTTGGCAGCGCCACCTTCGGCATCCAGATCGTCGATCGCATGGGTGGTCGAGGCAATCAGCGCCTCTTCAGCAGGGGCCGAGGGGGCCTGCGGCGGCTGTTCCTTGACCCGATTCTTCGCCGCGCCAAAGCCGATGTCCATCAGCTCTTTCATCTTGGCGTTGCGGTTTGCGGTCGATGTGCCGCCGAACACGGTTGCGATGATCCGCTTGTTGCCGCGCACGGCCGAGGCGGTCAGGTTGAAGCCGGCGGCCGAGGTGTAGCCAGTCTTGATCCCGTCCGCGCCTTCGTAGGCGTCAAGGAAACGCGAGTTGGTGTTGGTCACCGTCGCCACGCCCGCATCGGCGGTGCGGCGCGAGAAGATGTTGTAATACTGCGGGAAGTCATAAAACAGGTGGCGGCCCAGCGTGTTCATGTCGCGCGCCGTGGAGAGATGGCCATCCGCGGTCAGGCCGTTGGCGTTGCGGAACGTGGTGCTGGCCATGCCCAGTTGCTTGGCCGTACGGGTCATGCGCTTGGCAAAGGCCACATGGTCACCGCTGATATGGTCACCAATCGCGGACGCGGCATCATTGGCGGATTTCACCGCTGCGGCGCGGATCAGGTAGCGCAGCGCAATCTTTTGGCCCGGCTTCAGCCCAAGGCGTGACGGGGGCTGCGAGGCGGCGTATTTCGTGACGGTCACCTTGGTATCCAGCGACAGCCGACCAGCCTCGATTTCCTGAAAGGCGATGTACAACGTCATCATCTTGGTCAGCGATGCAGGATGCAGTCTTGCGTCTGCGTTGTCTTCCAGCAGGACCTCGCCCGTGCGGGCGTCCACGACGATGGCGGCAAATGGTGCCGCCTGCAGCGGAGCGGTCACCAGAACGGTGACGGCTACGAATGCAATCAATAATGTGCGAAGAATCCGCCCGAGAAGCGATGCCACGTCGCCTGTCCCCTTGCCTGTGCGGCCCGAATTTCCGGTGCCGAGTTCTGCCTCAGCCGGAAAGCTAGCACAGCGGAACCAATCCGAAAACCCAAAAAATCCAATGGCTTTGCGGGTATAGTTCATGCAGTTGCGCAGATGCAGCACCGCATTCGACGCTGTGGCCATATCTAGCGCAGGTCGGGCCCTTTGCCTCTAGCTGTTGCGCCCCACCTGCAGGCTGGCCACGAGGTCCGGCAGGTCACCAAGGGAGGTGATCGCGTGAAAGCGGTGGTGATCGGTCGGTGGATCGGCGGCCTCAAGCGCCCAGGTCAGACCATGGGGCACATGCACGCCCCATGCGCCGGCCTGAAGCGCGGGGATCACGTCTGATTTCAGCGAGTTGCCGACCATCATGGCCTGATCGGCACCGGTGCCGTGACGCGCAAAGATCGCGCGATAGGCGGCTTCGGTCTTGTGGCTGACGATTTCCACCCCGTCGAACAGATCCCCCAGCCCCGACTGCGCCAGCTTGCGTTCCTGATCCAGAAGGTCGCCCTTGGTGATCAGCAGCACCCGATAGTCAGCGGCCAGCGTCGTGACCGTGGCCCGGGCCTGCGGCAGAAGGTCGATGGGATGTTCCAGCATGTCGCGCCCGGCGGCGATCAGTTCGGCGATCACGCTGGCGGGGACACGGCCTTCCGTCACCTCGATGGCGGTTTCGATCATCGACAGGGTGAAGCCCTTCACGCCAAAGCCGTAATGGCCGATGTTGCGCCGCTCTGCCGCTTCCAGCCGTTCGGCAAGATGGTCGGCCTTGGCATGGTCGGCCAGAAGCCGGGTGAAGCGGTCCTGTGTCAGGCGAAAGAACGACTCGTTCTGCCACAGGGTGTCGTCGGCATCGAAGCCTATCGTCGTCAGCATGTCGTGTCCTTTTGCGCGGTGCGAACGCCGCCCCTTTTCGCCAGCCCAGAAAAGGCTATATTTCCCCTATCCGGTGCAACCCCCGAATCCAGATGGAGCTTACGTCCCGTGTCGTCACGCCCGCTGACCATGTCTGACAAGACCGATGGCCCGGGTCAGGACACGTCGATCCTGACCAAGCCCAAGGCCAAGACGGAACGGCCCCCGCTTTACAAGGTCATGCTCTTGAATGACGACTATACCCCGATGGAATTCGTGGTGCATGTGCTTGAGCGGTTCTTCGGTCTGAACCATGCCCAGGCGTTCGACATCATGCTGACGGTTCACAAGAAGGGGCTTGCCGTCGTGGGCGTGTTCTCGTTCGAGGTGGCCGAGACGAAAGTGGCGCAGGTCATGGATTTCGCGCGCCGTCATCAGCACCCGCTGCAGTGCACGATGGAAAAAGAGTGACCGTCCATCGCCCATCGGAAAGGGTCTAGGGGGCTGCGGCCCCCGCCCATGCGATCCGCTCGCTTGACATTGGCGCTGGACACCGGCGCGCTGACCCTTCCCGCCGAAGGGCGCATCGCCGTGTATCGTCCACGCGTAGGGGATGATCTGGGGGCGTTGCCGCAGGATCGGGTGACGGTGGTCACCGGGTTCAAGCCGGACCATGACCATTTCGCCAAGGGCTATTCCGTCACTGCCGCCGCACCCTATGCGGCTGCGCTGGTCTGCCTGCCCCGGGCGCGCGAAGCCGCGCGGGCGCTGATCGCGCAGGCGGCGGCCGAGGTTGTGCCGGGTGGGTTGGTCGTGGTGGACGGGCAGAAGACCGACGGGATCGACACCGCGCTGAAAGACCTGCGCAGCCGGGTGGAGCTTTCGGAAAGCCTGTCGAAGGCGCATGGCAAGCTGGCAAGCTTTGCCGCCGGGCCGGACCTTTCGGACTGGGCAGCAGTCCCCCGCCAGATCGAGGGCGGGTTTCAGACGCTGCCCGGCGTCTTTTCGGCGGATGGGCCGGACCGGGGGTCGGTTCTGCTGGCAGCGGCGCTGCCGGCCAAGTTTGGCGGCAAGGTTGCCGATCTTGGGGCGGGATGGGGTTATCTGGCGCAGGCGATCTTGGCGCATCCGGGGGTCAAGCGGCTGGACCTGGTGGAGGCCGAGGCGGATGCGCTGGCTTGTGCGCGGGTGAACGTCATCGATGACCGCGCGCGGTTTCACTGGGCCGATGCTACGACGTTCCGGCCGGAAACCCTGCTGGACGCGGTGGTGATGAACCCGCCGTTCCACCATGGGCGGGATGCCGACCCGGCCCTTGGCGCCGCGTTCATTCAGGCCGCCCGGCGGATGCTGGCCCCGAACGGGGGGCTTTGGCTGGTTGCCAACCGCCATCTGCCCTACGATGCCGCCCTTGCTGCCGCCTTTCTGGAGCATCGCGAAGTTGCCGGCGACGGTGCCTTTCGGGTGATCCACGCGACCAAGCCCATTCGGGCAAAACCCTGACAGACGACGGAGCGCGCCCATGTCCTTTTCCGTTTCCGGCAAGACTGCCATCGTCACTGGCGCTGCGGCTGGCATCGGCCTCGCCATTGCGCGGCATCTGTTGGACAAGGGTGCCAATGTGATGTTCGCCGACATCGACGAAGACCGGCTTGAGGCCGAGGTGGGCGAAGAGGCCCGCGCCGAAGGCCCGATCCGCATGTTCGCGGGCGATCTGACGGAGAAGCTGACGATTGCCAACCTGCTGTCCGCCACGATCGACGCGTTTGACCGGGTGGATATTCTGGTGAACGCCAACCGCAAGATGGTGGTGTCTGACATCCTGTCGCCCGAGGCGGACGGGGTGGAGGACCTGTGGCGGCAGAATGTGCTGACGGCGCTGCGCATGTCGCAGATGACGGCCAAGCGGATGATCCAGCATGCCGCACGGACCGAGGCTGAGGTGGGCAGCATGGTCGGGACCATCGTCAACATATCCTCGATCACCGCGCAGACGACGCGGCCGGAACTGCTGGCCTATTCGATGGCGGCAGCGGCGATGGACCAGATGACCCGGTCCCTGGCCGTGGCGCTGGCACCCAAGGGCATCAGGGTCAACGCCGTGGCCTTTGGGTCTGTGATGAGCGCCAGCCTGCAGGCCGCGTTGAAGGACAACCCCGGTTACCGCGACGAGATTGCCGAGGCGACGCCGCTGAAGCGCATCGCCGCCCCGGTGGAACTGGCCGAGACGGTGCAGTTCCTGGCCTCGGACGCGTCCAGCTTTATCACCGGGCAGGTGATTGCGGTGGACGGCGGGCGCAGCATCCTTGATGCGGTGCCCGCGCCGGCCCATTGATCATTCAGGGTATTTCGCCTTGCATTGGGCGATGACAGCCTCGGCCTTGCGGGCGAGTTCGCGGCGCTTGATCTTCAGGCTGTCCAGCTTGCGCGCCTCATCGGCAAGGTCGATGGCCTTGGGGCGTTGCACGGTATATTCGCGGTCCTTCAGGCAGGGCCGCAGCGCTGGTCGTTCCCCCTCAACCCGGCGCGGTTCGGGGCAATAGCTCCAGTATTCCTCGTAGCGGGTCACGCTTTCATAGGCAAAGCCGCGGTCAAGGTTGCCCTCGGTCTCGACGATCAGGCGGTCAAGGGTGCGCAGGTCGCGGGTGTTGTAGGAGATGCACTGTTCCTGGGGCGTGCCGCAGGCGGCAAGCAGGGCAAATGCCAGAAGAGCATGGCGTTTCATCGGACGCTCCCTGTGGGTCTTGGAAAGCGCCGCCCAGGGGTGCTAGGCATGGCGCTGTCATGAGATGGAGACAACAGGATGACCGATCCCTTTGACAGTCGCAAGGCGCGTGCGGCGGCGTGGTTCCATACCTTGCGGGACCGGATAGTCGCGGCCTTCGAGGATCTGGAGGACAGGTTCAGCGATGGCCAGCCCGGGCGGTTTCAGGTCACGCCGACAACCCGCGCCGATGGCGGTGGCGGTCTGATGAGCGTGATGCGCGGCGGCAAGGTCTTCGAGAAGGTCGGGGTCAACTGGTCGGAAGTGCACGGGGTCTTGGGTGAAAAGGCCCAACGCGCCATGGCGGCGCGTGGCGTTCCGGGCATGGCGGAAGACCCGCGGTTCTGGGCCAGCGGCATTTCGCTGGTGGCGCATATGGTCAACCCGCACGCGCCAGCGGTGCACATGAACACGCGGATGTTCTGGACGCCGGGGGCAGCATGGTTTGGCGGCGGGTCGGACCTGAACCCGGCGATCGAATATGCGGAGGATACCGCGCACTTCCATGCCGAGATGCAGCGCGCCTGTGATGCGCATGGCGCGGATTATTACCCGCGCTTCAAGGCATGGGCGGATGAATACTTCTTTGTCCCCCATCGCGGCCGCGCGCGGGGTGTTGGCGGGATCTTTTACGATGACCTCAACACCGGCGACTGGGAGGCTGATTTCGCCTTTACCCAAGCCGTGGGTGAGGCGTTTCTGCCCGCCTTCGTGCCCCTGACGGAACGGCGCTTGGGCACGGCGTGGACCGAGGCGGACAAGGACGTGCAGCTGATCCACCGTGGTCTTTATGCCGAGTACAACCTTGTCTATGACCGGGGCACGAAGTTCGGCCTTGAAACCGGGCATGACGCGAATGCTGTGCTGATGAGCCTGCCCCCGGTGGCCAAATGGACCTGACCGGGGCTGAGGTTGGGGCTGGGGGGGCTGCATGGCCGATGTAACCGTGACGGCAGCCTATGGGTCGGTCGTCGAGGACGAGGGGTTCCTTTTCGTCGGCTTTGCCGAGGGCGAGGAGGAGGAAGAGGGCTATGTCCTGTTCCGCCAGCCGCTTGGCGGCGGGCCGGTCTGGTTTGAGGTCAATGACGAGGCTTTTGGCGCAGAAGACGCAATCGCGGGTATTGCCGTGGGGCCGAAGGGGTTCGAGGTGGCGATCCGGGCAGAGCGGGCGGCCGCCTTCGGCTTTGCCACATCGGTGGCGGTGAAGATCGGGCCGGGGTGCGAGGATGCTGCGCCAGCCCTTGAGGCGCTGCGCGAGATGTTGGCCGGGCTTTGGCCTGAGTAAGGTCTGGCAACAGGCGGTGCCGGCTATCCCGGAAGATACCCCGTCGTCATATGGCGCTTGCGGCCAAAACCGGGCTGTCGGGTGACGGTAAAGCCCGCTTGCGTCAGGCTTTGGCGGACATGGCCTGCGGCGGTATAGGTCGCGAAGGTGCCGCCGGGGGCGGTATGGCGGGCGACGTTTGCCATCAGATCGGGCGACCAAAGCTCGGGGTTCTTCGCGGGGGAAAAGCCGTCCAGAAACCACGCGTCGGCTTTGCCGTTCCACCGGGGCAGGGTGTCACGGGCGTCGCCGATGATGATGTCGGCGGTAAGCCCGGGAAACTGCAAGGTGCGCAGGCCGTTGGACCACTGGGCAAGGAAGGCTTCGGCCAAGGGAGCGGTTTCAGGGAAGGCCTCCAGCGCGCGGGCGATGTCTGCTGCGGGCAAGGGGAAGGCCTCAAAGCTGGTAAAGCGGATATGGCCTTGGCCCGGATGGCACAGAAGTGTGGCAAGCAGGTTGAGGCCGGTTCCAAACCCAAGCTCGGCGATCTGAAAGCCGTCGCGCAGGCGGTCGGGCAGGACGTTGCCTGCAAGGAAGACATGTCTGGTTTCGGCAAGGCCGCCAGACAGCGAAAAGTAGGGGTCGTCAAAGGCGCGGGAAACGGGAATGGTGCCGTCGCGCCAATCAAGCTGCGGTGCCGGGGATGAGGGCGGTTCAGGCTGGGGCATCGGGGGCAGTCCTTTGGCCGTCTGAATGGGCGCGGGGCGGCGGTTTGGCAAGGAGAAACCCATGGTCAATGTGACAATACGGGGCGCGGGGATCTTCGGTCTGTCGGTGGCTTGGGCCTGCGCGCGGCGCGGCGCGCGGGTGCGGGTGATCGAGACTGTGGCCGTGGGCGCGGGGTCTTCGGGCGGCGTCGTGGGTGCGCTGTCGCCGCATGTGCCAGAGGCGTGGAATGTGAAGAAGGCGTTCCAACTGGAAAGCCTGCTGATGGCCGGGGACTGGTGGGCAGGGGTAGAGGCGGCATCAAGGCTGCCCTCCGGCTATGGCCGGGTTGGGCGGTTGCAGCCCTTGGCCGATGCCCGCGCGGTCGAGGCGGCGCGGCGGCGTGGCGAGGAGGCTGAGACCCTGTGGCAAGGCAAGGCGGTGTGGCAGGTGATCCCGGCGACCGGGGCGGCGTGGGAGCCGCAGTCACCGTCTGGCCTGTTGGTCGAGGACACGCTGTCCGCCCGCATCCTGCCCCGGATGGCGCTGCAGGCGCTGGTCGCTGCTGTCCGGGCGTCGCAGGGTGAGGTGGTGTTGGGCGAAGCGGATGAGGTGGGGCCTGTGGTCCATGCGACGGGGGTTGAGGGGTTGGTGGCGTTGTCGGCGTCTTTGGGTAGGCCGGTTGGGTCCGGGGTGAAGGGGCAGGCGCTGAGCCTGCGGTTTGATGCGGGTGATGCGCCGCAATTGTTCGTCGACGGTTTGCACATCGTGCCGCATGCCGATGGAACGGTGGCCGTGGGATCGACCAGCGAGACGGTCTGGCAAAGCGACGGGCCGGATGCGGCGATTGAAGGGTTGCTGCAGCGCGCGGTGGCGGCGGTGCCGGTTCTGGCTGGCGCAGAGGTTGTGGCGCGCTGGGCCGGGGTGCGGCCACGCGCGGCAAGCCGGGCGCCGATGCTGGGGGACTGGCCGGGACGACCGGGGCATTATGTGGCGAATGGCGGGTTCAAGATCGGCTTTGGCATGGCGCCCAAGGTGGCGGAAGTCATGGCCGATCTGGTGCTGGACGGGCGCGACACCATCCCTGAGGCGTTCCGGGTGGAGGCGTCGCTGTAAAGGCTCCGATGCGGGTCAGGCGCGCTGGGCTTCGGCCCGCAGGTCCTGCATGAGTTCGGTCAGGGCCTTTTGGTAGCGCGGGTCGATCAGCTTGCCTTCGGGGGTGAAGGCGTGGCTGGAGTCGGCCACCAGAACCTCCGGTCCGCTGAGAAGCCGGGGGCGGAACGGGGTCAGGGCGAGGCGGAGCGCGAATTGCGACCGGTCACCGCCGCCCCGGCCATCCGCCGCCGAGATGATCGCCACGGGCTTGTTGCGGAACGGCGCGCCTTTGGTGCGGCTGACCCAGTCGAGGGCATTCTTCAGGACCCCGGGGAAGGATTTGTTGTATTCGGGCGTGGCGATGACGACCGCATCGGCGCTGCTGATCTGGTCGGCAAGGGTCTGCACTTCGACAGGGATGCCGTGGCTGTCCTCCAGATCGCCATCGTAGAGGGGAAGGCGCAGGTTCGCTTCGATCTGCTTCGCCTCGCCGAAGGCCTGCCGCGCTTCGGCCAGAAGCAGGCGGTTGGTCGATGCGGCGCGCAAAGCGCCGGGGATGCCGAGGAGGGTAAGCATGGGAGCCTTTCGCTTGCTTTGGGGAGGTAGGGGGCGGTAGGGCCTCGGCAAGGGGGTTGGATTGGGTAGTGGTCTGGCGCCTGCCTTGAGCAGGTGATGTGATTTGACAGGTGAGGGCGGGGCGGATTTGTTTGTTTCATAGGACGAGGGCTTGGCGGTGGGCAGATTGAGCGATCCGGTTGCGTGGCGTTGGGTGCGGGAAGCTTCCCCCTTAGCGTCCGCAGCGCGGTTGGGTCGTGCGGACATGCGGGCAGGCCGCCTGACTTTGGCCCTGCTGCTGGCCGTCGCAAGCCCCGCCGCCGCCGAACCCCTGCGCGTGTTCAAGGATTGCGACGTCTGCCCGGAGATGGTCGAACTGCCGATGGGGGAGTTCATGATTGGGGGGCCGGAGGATGAGTATCCCCTGGCACTGGTCTTCTACGATGGTGCGGTTCGGCCCGCTACCACGGAGCATCCCTCAATCAAGACCGATGAGGGGCCGCAGCATGAGGTCGACATCGACATTCCGTTCGCCATCGGGAAGAACGAGGTCACATACGGCGAATGGATGGCATGTGTCGCCGATAGCGGGTGCGGCGGGTATGTGCCGACGAGGCGCATCCCTCCAGTGGTCTCAATTACTGCCGTTGAACGATCCTTGACCGACGACCGTTTCGGCAGCCCAAGTTATCGCAGCATGGTTGCGGAAGCATTTGCTAATGATGACGATCTTCAACTCACCGACGACTTCCCGGTGCTCTATGTATCGTACAATGACGCGCAACTGTATGTTGAGTGGATGAACCGGAAACTTGGCATCAACTCCTATCGCCTGCCAACCGAGGCAGAATGGGAATATGCGGCACGCGCCGGAACAACGTCCAGGTTCGCGCAGGGAGATGACGTTACCTCCGCTGAAGTGAACTTCTCCGGTGAGGACTCTGAGTACATGCTCGATAGGCCGTTCCCCGACTTTGTGTCGCGTGGCTTTCCGGTACCAGTAGACGAGTTGGATGCAGCCAATGCTTGGGGCATCCGTCATATGTCAGGCAATGTTGCTGAGGTCACTCAATCGTGTCATGCCGAGCGATACGCTGGGTGGACGACTTCGAGTGACTGGCTGTCCAAAGGCGGTGCTGGAACCTGCAAGAGGTCCTATCGCGGAGGCAGCTATTCGCTTCATATCGGCAATGCGCGAGTAGCCTGGCGTTCTCCAGGCAATGAAGATCGGCGGTCGCAAACTACGGGCTTCCGAGTAGTGAAAGAACTAGAACCTGAATCCTGAGGAGTTCTGCGGGCATCCCTGACCTGGCAACTCAATATCTTGGGGATAAGCTGCGCGCATCCGCCATATGCGGGGCGGCTGCATTGACTCCGGGCCGGGCGGGGGGGAACATCGCAGCCCGCGACTCATGAGGTGCCCGTGCGGCTGACGCGTCTTCGCCTGAACGGTTTCAAAAGCTTTGTCGACCCCACGGATCTGGTGATTCATGAGGGTTTGACGGGCGTTGTGGGGCCGAATGGCTGTGGGAAGTCGAACCTGCTGGAGGCTTTGCGCTGGGTGATGGGGGAAAACCGCCCCTCGGCCATGCGCGGCGGCGGGATGGAGGACGTGATCTTCAACGGGGCCGCCACGCGGGGCGCGCGGCATTTCGCTGAAGTGGCGCTCGTGATGGACAACAGCGACCGGCTGGCGCCTGCGGGGTTCAACGACGCCGACCAGATCGAGATTGTGCGGCGGATCACGCGAGAGGCGGGGTCAGCCTACCGCGCCAATGCCAAGGAAGTGCGGGCGCGCGATGTGCAGATGCTGTTTGCCGATGCCTCGACCGGGTCGCACAGCCCGGCGCTGGTGCGGCAGGGGCAGATTTCCGAACTGATCAATGCCAAGCCCAAGGCCCGGCGCCGGGTGCTGGAGGAAGCGGCTGGCATCAGTGGCCTTTATGCGCGGCGGCATGAGGCGGAGTTGAAGCTGGCGGGGACGGAGCAGAACCTGCTGCGGGTCGACGACGTGCTGGAGGCTTTGGCACAGCAGTTGTCCGTCCTGACCCGGCAGGCCAAGCAGGCGGCGCGGTATCGGGAAATCTCGGAAGAGTTGCGCAAGTCGGAAGGGATGCTTCTGTGGCGGCGCTGGCGCGAGGCCGATGAGGCGCGCATTGCGGCGGAAGGCGCGCTGCGCGACCGGCTGATTGCGCAGGGGCAGGCCGAGGCGGCCTCACGCGCGGCGGGCAAGGCGCGGGAGGCGGCGGAGGATGCGCTGCCGCCGAAGCGCGAGGAGGAGGCGATTGCCAGCGCCATCCTCCAGCGGCTGACCTTGCAGCGCGATGCGCTGGGCGATCAGGAAGCGCGGGCGCTGGCCACGATTGATGCCTTGAAGGCGCGGATCGAGCAGCTTTCCCGCGACATGGAGCGTGAGGCGGGGCTGAACCGCGACGCGGGCGAAGTGATCGAGCGGCTGGACTGGGAGATTGAGCAGCTGGCCCGCGCCCATGAGGGGCATGAGGACAAGCTGGCCGAGGCGATGGAGGCCGCACGGGAAGCGGGCGCCGTCTTGGGTGAGCGTGAGGCGGCACTGGCAGACCTGACCGAGGATGCCGCGCGGCTGGCGGCGCGGCATCAATCCTCGCAGCGGATGCTGTCGGATTCGCGGGCTGTGCTCGACCGGGCCGAGGGTGAGGCCGTGACGGCCCGTCAGGCGGTGGCCGGGGCGACGGGCGCGCTGGAAGCGGCGGGTGAGGCGTTCGCGGCCGCCGAGGAGGCACAGGAAGCGGCGCTGGCCGAGGCTGAGGCGACCGAGGTGGCTTTGGAAGCCGCCGAGGTGGCGCGGGCGGAAACGCAGGGCCGTGAGGCCGAGGCGCGAGCGGCGCGGTCTTCGGCCGAGGGCGAGGCGAATGCCTTGCGCGCCGAAGTGGCGGCACTGGCGCGGCTGGTGGAGCGTGAGGCTCAGGCCGGGCATCAACTGCTGGACAAGCTGGTGGTGACGCCGGGGTTCGAAAAGGCACTGGGTGCTGCCTTGGCCGATGATCTGCGGTCGCCCGAAGTGGGCGCTGGTGCGCGGTCGGGCTGGGCGGTGCTGGAGCCCTATGCGCAGGCGCAGGCCCTGCCGGATGGGGCGGTGCCCTTGGGGACGGAAGTGCAGGGTCCGGCGGTGCTGGCGCGGCGGCTTTCGCAGATCGGGCTGGTCAGCCGCGAGCAGGGCTTTGCGTTGCAGGCGGATTTGCGGCCGGGGCAGCGGCTGGTTTCTGTCGAGGGCGACCTTTGGCGGTGGGACGGGTTCCGCGCGGGGGCGGAGGATGCTCCATCTGCTGCTGCGCTGCGGTTGCAGCAGTTGAACCGGCTGGTGCAGCTGAAGCGCGATCTGGAGGAGGTTGGCGCGCGGGCCGATGGCGCGGCGCGGGCGCATGAGGCGTTGCAGGCGCGGCTGGCGGAACTGGCCAGCGCCGATGCCCGCGCCCGGGATGCGCGGCGGGCGGCGGACGCACGGGTGACCGAAGCAAACCGCGCCTTGGCGCGGGCTGAGGCCGACCGGTCCATCGCCGGCGGCAAGCTGGAGGCGGCGCGGCTGGCCGTCAGCCGGTTTGAGGATGAGGCGATGGGCGCGCGGGCCCGGCTGAAGGAGGCGGAAGCCTCGGTCGCTGAGTTGGGCGATCTGGACGCAGCGCGGGGCGCGGTCGAGGCGGCGAAGATCACGGTCGAAGCGGCGCGGATCACGATGATGACCCGCCGGTCAGCCCAGGATGAAGTGCGGCGCGAGGGTGAGGCGCGGGTCAGGCGGCGGCAGGAGGCGGTGAAGGAACTTTCGGGCTGGAAGCACCGGTTGGAGACAGCCTCACGCCGGACCGAGGAGTTGAGCGAGCGGCGCGCGGCGACCGAGGACGAGTTGGCCGAGGCGATGCAGGCGCCCGAGGAAATTGCCGCCAAGCGCGACGAGCTGGTGGACGCGATGGCCGAGGCCGAGGTGCGGCGGCGTCTGGCCGCGGATGCCCTGGCCGAGGCGGAGGCGGCGCTGCGTGAGGCTCAGTTGGCCGAACGGGAGGCCGAAAGGCTGGCCGGTGAAGCGCGTGAAGGTCGGGCGCGGGCCGAAGCGCGGTTGGACGCAGCGCGGGAGGGTGTGGCCCTGGCGGCGGAGCGCATCCGCGAGGAGGATGACCGCACGCCGGATGAGCTGTTCGCCAGCCTGCGGGTGGACCCTGACCAGATGCCGGATGCCGACAGCCTTGACGCCGACGTGGGCCGCCTGAAACGCCAGCGTGAGGCGATGGGCGCGGTCAACCTGCGGGCCGAGGAGGACGCGAAGTCGGTTGAAGCCGAATATGACGCCTTGGCCAGCGAAAAGGCAGACCTGGAGGAGGCGGTGAAGAAGCTGCGCGCCGGGATTGCGGGCCTGAACAAGGAAGGCCGCGAACGGCTGTTGACGGCATTCGAGCAGGTGAATGCCAATTTCTCGACCCTGTTCACCCATCTGTTCGGCGGGGGTGAGGCGCGGCTGGTGCTGGTGGAAAGCGACGATCCGCTGGAGGCCGGGCTGGAGATCCTGTGCCAGCCGCCGGGCAAGAAGCTGGCGACGCTGTCGCTTCTGTCAGGCGGCGAGCAGACGCTGACCGCGCTGGCGCTGATCTTCGGGGTGTTCCTTGCCAACCCCGCGCCAATCTGCGTGCTGGACGAGGTGGACGCGCCGCTGGACGACGCCAACGTGACGCGGTTCTGCGACCTTCTGGACGAGATGACCCGCCGGACCGAGACGCGGTTCCTGATCATCACCCACCACGCCGTGACCATGGCGCGGATGGACCGGCTGTTTGGCGTGACGATGCAGGAACAGGGGGTTTCGCAGCTGGTGTCGGTCGATCTGAAGAAGGCCGAGGCACTGGTGGCGTAAGCCAGTGCCGGTGTGCGTTTCTGGAGCTAACGGCAACTTAATCTGATTCGGGCAGAACGAGGGGTGAACACCCACTCGGAGCCTGCCATGCAAAGCCTTCTGACCCTCGCCACGCTTCTGGCCATCATTGCATGGTGGGATGGATCCCTTGTGCTTGAGGTCCCTGGACTGAACGAGCCCGTGATCCATCGCGGGACGAAATAGCCGCATCACGCGTGGCCGAAACGGACGAAGTGATGGCGAAAACGGATGCGTAAAGCCCTGCGCCTGCCCCTAGAACCAAGGGCAGGAACAGGAGACTGATCGTGCGCTATTCCGGGTTTCGCGTGATTGCCGAGGCGTTGACGGGCCACAAGGGCTGGAAGCCCGTCTGGCGCGACCCGGTGCCTCAGGCCGAGTATGATTACATCATCATCGGCGGCGGTGGGCACGGGCTGGCGACGGCCTATTACCTTGCCAAAGAGTTTGGTCAGGCGCGGATTGCCGTGCTGGAAAAGGGCTACCTGGGTGGCGGGAACGTGGGGCGAAACACCACGATCATTCGATCAAACTACCTTCTGGACGGCAATGAGCCGTTTTATGAGTTTTCGTTGAAGCTGTGGGAGGGGTTGGAGCAGGATTTCAACTATAACGCCATGGTTTCGCAGCGCGGGATCATCAACCTGATCCACACGGACGCGCAGCGCGACGCCTTCACCCGGCGGGCCAATGCGATGATGCTGCACGGTGCGGATGCCGAGATGCTGAGCCGCGAGCAGGTGCGGAAACTTTACCCCTGGCTGAATTTCGACAACGCCCGCTTCCCGATCAAGGGCGCGATTGCGCAGCGCCGTGGCGGCACGGTGCGGCATGACGCGGTCGCCTGGGGTTACGCGCGCGGGGCGGACCTGCGGGGCGTGGACCTGATCCAGAACTGCGAAGTCACCGGGATGCGGATCGTTGGCGGCCGGATTCTTGGGGTGGAGACGTCACGCGGCTATATCGGCGCGAAGAAGGTGGGCGTTGCGGTGGCGGGGTCGTCCTCCAAGGTGATGGCCCATGCCGGGATGCGGTTGCCGATTGAAAGCCATGTGTTGCAGGCCTTTGTGTCCGAAGGGCTGAAGCCGCTGATCGACGGGGTGATGACCTTTGGCGCCGGGCATTTCTATGTCTCGCAATCCGACAAGGGCGGGTTGGTCTTTGGCGGCGACATCGACGGCTACAACTCCTACGCCCAACGCGGCAACCTGCCGGTGATCGAGGATGTGGCCGAAGGTGGCATGGCCTTGATGCCCGCGATTGGCCGGGTGCGGCTTCTGCGCAGTTGGGGCGGGATCATGGATATGTCGATGGATGGGTCGCCCATCATCGACAAGACACCGGTTGAGGGTCTCTATTTCAACGGGGGCTGGTGCTACGGCGGGTTCAAGGCGACGCCTGCCAGTGGCTGGTGTTTCGCGCATCTGTTGGCGAAGGATGAGTCGCATACGACGGCGCGGGCTTATCGGTTTGACCGGTTCCTGAAGGGTCTGATGATCGACGAAAAGGGTCAGGGCGCGACCCCGAACCTGCATTGAAGGCTGTTTAGGAATGATCATTCACCATCCAATCCTTGGACCCCGTGACGCGCAGGAATTCGTGTACCTTGGCGATGCGTCGTTGATCGACCGGCCCGACGGGATGACAGCCGGGGTCGAGGCGTTTCACGACTACGCTTACAACCGCGACAACCCGGCGGGGGAGCACCGCGAGCTTTGGTTTCACGAGCAAGGCGACAGGTCGTGGCTGGTGGTGACGCGGAACACCGTGACACATGAGGTGTTGAAGGTGGAACTGGCCCGCGATGTGGCGCGCAGTCGGGGGCGGTCGAAATGACGCAATCGCATCGGATTGAGGGCGGGCAGATCGACCGGACGAAAACGATTCGCTTCACCTTTGACGGGCTGCCCTATCAGGGGCATCCGGGGGACACGCTGGCATCAGCTTTGCTGGCCAATGGTGTGCGGTTGATGGGGCGGAGCTTCAAATATCACCGGCCCCGCGGCGTCTTGTCAGCCGGGTCGGAGGAGCCGAATGCGCTGGTCGAGTTGCGCAGCGGCGGGCGGCAGGAACCGAATACGCGGGCGACGGTCGCGGAACTGTTCGACGGGCTGGAGGCGAACAGCCAGAACCGCTGGCCAAGCCTTCGCTTTGACGCCCTGGCGATCAACGACCGGCTGAACGCCTTCTTCGCGGCGGGGTTCTACTACAAGACCTTCATGTGGCCCAAGTCCTTCTGGGAAAAGCTTTATGAGCCGATCATCCGCCGCGCCGCCGGGCTTGGCTCGGTCAGCCGGGAGGAGGACCCGGACACATATGACAAGGGGTTCCTGCACTGTGACCTGCTGGTCATCGGCGGCGGTCCAGCGGGGCTGATGGCTGCGCTGACCGCTGGGCGAGCGGGCAAGCGTGTGATCCTTGCGGATGAGGATTTCCGGTTTGGCGGGCGGTTGAATGCCGAAACCTTCGGCGTGGGCGGCACTTCTGCAGCCGATTGGGCCGCTGTCACCGTGGCGGAACTGGCAGCCATGCCGAACGTCCGGCTGATGGTACGGACGACGGTGGTCGGGGCCTTCGACCATGGCATCTATGCCGCGGTGGAGCGGGTTTCTGACCATCTGGCGGTGCCTGCTCCCGGCAAGCCGCGGCAGGTGCTTTGGCGCATCTACTCACACCGGGCGCTGCTGTGCGGTGGGGCCACCGAGCGGCCGATTGCGTTCGAGAACAACGACCGGCCGGGGATCATGTTGGCGGGGGCCTTGCGGGCCTATGCGAACCGCTGGGGCGTCAAAGCCGGTGAGCGGGTGGCGGTTTTCACCAACAATGATGACGGGCTGCGCACGGCAAGCGACCTGCAGGCAAAGGGCGTGGAGGTGGTCGCGGTCATCGACTCGCGTTCGGGGGATGAGGTGATTGATACCTCGGGCCGCTTGGGGCTGAAGTCGGTGACAGTGCGCGATGCCTCGGGCCGGACGCGGGAGATTGCTGTCGATGCACTGGGGGTTTCGGGCGGTTGGAACCCGAATGTGAATATTCATTCGCATCACCGTTCGCGTCCGGTCTGGGATGCGTCGATTGCGGCGTTTGTGCCCGGCGTTGATGGCCCGCCGGGCCTGTCTGTTGCAGGGGCGGCGGCAGGGGTGTTTTCCACCCATGGGGCATTGCGCACCGGTCGGGATGCGGCGGCTGCGGCACTTGGGCTGACGGCGACAGCGGACCTGCCGGAGGCCGAGGATGCGGCAGTGAAGATCGCCCCGCTTTGGTATGTGGCGCATGGCAAGGGGCGGGCCTGGATCGACCAGCAGAACGATGTGACCGTGAAGGACATCAAGCTGGCGGCGCAGGAGAACTTCACCAGCGTCGAGCATATGAAGCGCTATACCACGCTGGGGATGGCAACGGATCAGGGCAAGACCGGCAACGTCATCGGTCTTGCGGTGATGGCCGAACTGACGGGGCGGTCGATCCCCGAGACGGGCACCACAATCTATCGCCCGCCCTATACCCCTGTTGCGATGGGCGCGCTGGCGGGGCGGTCGCGCGGCAAGGAGTTCAAGCCGTTCAGGTTGACGCCCAGCCACCACTGGGCGGCCGAGCAGGGGGCGACCTTTGTCGAAGTCGGCAACTGGCTGCGGACGCAATGGGTGCCGAAGGCGGGCGAGACGGAGTGGCGGCAGTCGGTCGACCGCGAGGTTCTTGCGACGCGGCGGTCGGTCGGGATTTGCGATGTCACGACACTGGGCAAGATCGACATTCAGGGGACGGACGCAGGGGCGTTTCTGGACCGGGTCTATGCCAATACATTCAGCACTCTCGCGGTTGGCAAGTGCCGCTATGGCCTGATGCTGCGCGAGGATGGGATCGTCTTTGACGACGGCACGACGGCGCGGATGGCGGAACATGAATATGTGATGACGACGACCACGGCGAACGCTGTCACGGTCTTCCGGCATCTGGAGTTTTGCCGTCAGTGCCTGTGGCCGGATATGGATGTGCAGCTGATCAGCACGACCGAAGCCTGGGCGCAGTTTTCCGTCGCAGGGCCAAACGCGCGGCGGCTGCTGGAGAAGATCGTCGATCAGGACATCAGCGATGCGGCATTTCCCTACATGGGGGCCGGGAACATCACCGTTGGCGGGCTGCGGGCACGGCTGTTCCGGATCAGCTTTTCGGGCGAGTTGGCCTATGAGATCGCGGTTCCGACCCGCTATGGCGATGCGCTGTTGCGCGAGATGCTGGCGCGGGGGGCAGAGTTTGAACCCATCGTCTACGGCACCGAGGCGCTGGGCGTGATGCGGATCGAAAAGGGCCATGTCGCGGGGGGTGAGTTGAACGGGCAGTCCACCGCGCTGAACATGGGACTGGGGAAGATGGTGTCGAAGAAGAAGGATTCCATCGGCATGGTCTTGTCCCAGCGTGAAGGGTTGGTGGACCCGGATGGCTATCGGCTGGTCGGAGTGAAGCCGGTTGATCCCAATGGAAAACTGACCGCAGGCAGCCATTTTCTGGACATCGGCGCGGCCCCGGTTGCGGCGAATGACGGGGGGTGGCTGACCTCCAAGGTCTATTCACCGCATGTCGGCAGCGACATTGCGCTGGGCTATCTGAAGGGCGGGGACCGCAAGATTGGCAGCCGGATGCGGGCGGTCAATCTGGTGGGCGGGACGGAAACGCTGGTGGACATCGTCAGCCCGCATTTTGTCGATCCGGAAGGGGAGCGGTTGCGTGGCTGATTTGCGGGCAATGACGGCGCTTGGGGCGGATGCGGCGCAGACCGTGGCTATAGGTCCGCTGGTGGTGACGGAACGGTTTGACGTGGCGCTGGCGTCAGTCGCGGCACGGCGCGGGCGGGACCTTGCCACGGCTGCCAGCGCGGCGGGCGTGCCCTTGCCGGGGCCGGGGCGGCATCAGTCAGCTGCGCCCTACAGCGCCTTCTGGGTGGCCCCGGAGATGTGGTTTGTCGAAGCCCCTTTTGCCAGCCATGAGGACATCGTGGCCCTGTTGAAAGCAGCCTTCGGCGACGCGGCCAGCATCACGGAACAGACTGACGCCTGGGTGATCCTTGACCTTGCCGCGCCCGATCTTGCGCCCGTGCTGGAGCGGCTGTGCAATGTCGATTTTCGCGCCGTCCCAGATGGCTATGCGACGCGGACGGTGATCGACCATCTGGGCTGCTATCTGGTCAAGCACGGCCCCGGTGCTGCGCGGGTTCTTGGCCCACGATCCAGCGCGGCAAGCCTGCTGCATGCGGTGGAAGTGGCGGCCGCCGCAGCGTTCTGAGGGTTTGGCTTGATGTGAAGCCTGTTTCCCGGTAGTGAAATTCTGTAACAATTTCTTGTTGCAGGGCACGACCATGTCAGACGGTGACGCCAGCCATAACCTGCCACGCGGCAAGCCTGCGTTTGATCAGGACCCCCACCGCCTGCGTGAAATCAGCGAGCGCAACCTTGAGGCCGCGATTGGCCGCGAGGTGCGCAATTTCCGTCGCCAGCAGGGGATGACCGTCGCCGATCTTGCGGCGGTGACGGGCCTGTCGATCGGCATGCTGTCCAAGATCGAGAATGGCAACACCTCACCCAGTCTGACGACGCTGCAAGTGCTGTCCCACGCGTTTTCGGTGCCCGTGACGGCCTTCTTCAAAAGCTATGAAGAACGCCGCGAGGCGCAGCATGTAAAGGCCGGCGCGCATATCGAGATTGAACGGCGGGGCACAAGGGCGGGGCATCAGTACAATCTGCTGGGTCATATCGGGTCCAACAGTTCGGGCGTGGTGGTAGAACCCTATATCATCACCCTCACGACCGAGAGCGACACCTTCCCCGCGTTCCAGCATGAAGGGCTGGAGCTTCTGTACATGCTGGAGGGCGAGGTCGACTATCGCCACGGTGACGAGGTTTACGCTTTGAAACCAGGCGACAGCCTGTTCTTCGACGCCGATGCGCCCCATGGGCCGGAGACGCTGGTGAAACTGCCGGCGCGCTATCTGTCGGTGATCTGTTACCCGCAGGGGTAACTGTCGGGGCCTGATCGGCCGGATCACATGCGGCTGGTGGGGGTGGGTTGGCCCCGGTGCTGCCCGGACAAGGTGATCGGGCGAGGACGACGGGCCGGGCCCCGATTTCCCGCGTTGGCAAACTTTATTGCTGCAGCGAAACTCGTCGTGCAAGATTATGTCAGGAAAAACTGAAGACGCCTACCTATTAGGCAGGACTTTTCCCGACAGGTGAAAAAAGTTTCTCACCAGTTGATAGGCGCTGTGGTCGGTGCTAGCGTTTGGCCGAAGCGTAATGGGGGAGACGAATCCATGTGCGGCATCGTTGGGCTGTTCCTGAAGGACCCGAAGCTGGAGCCCCATCTGGGCGCGATGCTGACGGACATGTTGATCACGATGACGGACCGGGGGCCGGATTCCGCCGGGATCGCGATCTATTCCGGGGCCAAGGACGGATTGGGCAAGATCACCATCCAGTCGCCCCACCCCGAGCGGGACTTCAAGGACCTTGACGGTGACCTGCATGCGGCAATCGGGCAGCCGGTGGCGATGCTGGTGAAATCCACCCATGCCGTGCTGGAGGTGCCGCTGGGCCAGCTGGACGCCGCCCGTTCCGCCCTTGCCCACCTGCGCCCCGACGTCAAGGTGATGAGCGCGGGGGACAGCATTGAAATCTTCAAGGAGGTCGGCCTGCCGAAAGACGTGGCCCGCCGCTTTGATCTGGCCAAGATGCATGGCACGCATGGGATCGGCCACACCCGTATGGCGACGGAATCCGCCGTGACGACCATGGGCGCGCACCCCTTTTCCACCGGGCCGGACCAGTGCCTTGTCCACAACGGCTCCTTGTCCAACCACAACGGGTTGCGTCGGGAACTGATCCGCAAGGGCATGACCTTCGAGACCCAGAACGACACCGAAGTTGCCGCCGCCTATGTCAGCCAGAAGCTGAAAGAGGGCGAAGATCTGGGCACCGCCCTGGAATCCGGGCTGGACGATCTGGACGGCTTCTTCACCTTCGTCGTCGGCACCAAGAACGGCTTTGGCGTTGTGCGCGATCCCATCGCCTGCAAGCCCGCCGTGATGGCGGAAACCGATGATTATGTGGCCTTCGGGTCCGAATACCGCGCCTTGGTCAACCTGCCCGGCATCGAAACCGCCCGGGTCTGGGAACCCGAACCCGCCACTGTCTACTTCTGGGAGCGTTGAGAGAATGCAGACTTACGATCTTGGGGCGCAGGGGCTGCGAACGCTCAATTCCTCGCTGCATGCACTGAAGGGGCAAACCAACATGACGGCGTGGGAGGTGATCAATCCCAAGGGCGCCCATGCGATTGCCGCCGGGGTGGATGCGCCGGTTGAAATCACCGTGCGGGGGTCCACCGGGTACTACTGTGCCGGGATGAACAAGCAGGCGACGATCCGGATCAAGGGGTCAGCCGGGCCGGGTGTGGCCGAAAACATGATGTCCGGCACGGTCATCATCGACGGCGACGCCTCGCAATATGCGGGCGCTACCGGGCGGGGGGGATTGCTGGTCATCAAGGGCAACGCCTCCAGCCGCTGCGGGATTTCGATGAAGGGCATCGACATCGTGGTGCATGGCAACATCGGGCACATGTCCTGCTTCATGGCGCAGTCGGGCAACGTGGTGGTGCTGGGCAATGCAGGTGAGGCCTTGGGCGACAGCCTTTATGAGGCGCGGATTTTCGTGCGCGGGTCGGTGAAATCTCTGGGTGCGGACTGCATCGAAAAGGAAATGCGCGACGAACACTACGCCATGGTTGAAGAGCTGCTGCGCCGGGGTGAAGCCGAAGGGAAGGCGAAGCCGGAAGAGTTCCGCCGCTATGGCTCGGCCCGCAAGCTTTACACGTTCAACATCGACAATGCGGCCTCCTACTGATGCGCCCCGCCCCATCCCGCGCGCGCCAAATCTTTTCGAAAAGATTTGCAAAAGTTTTCGAAAACTTTTGCCCTACACCAGCCGTCCGAGAAGGTGACGCATGACCGATTTCCCCCGTACCCCGCCGCGCTATTCGGCCACCTTTACCCCCGCAGTGAACGCCGAAATCCGCCGTGCCGCAGCGACCGGCATCTATGACATTCGCGGCGGCGGCACGAAACGGCACCTGCCGCATTTCGATGACCTGTTGTTCCTTGGCGCGTCGATCAGCCGCTATCCGCTGGAAGGCTACCGCGAGAAATGCGCCACGGATGTCTGGCTGGGCACCCGCTTTGCGTCCAAGCCGATCCATCTGGAAATCCCGATCACCATTGCTGGGATGAGCTTTGGTGCGCTGTCGGGCCCGGCAAAGGAGGCCTTGGGGCGCGGCGCTACTGCGGCGGGCACCAGCACGACCACCGGTGATGGCGGCATGACCGAGGAAGAGCGTGGCCATTCCAAAACGCTGGTCTATCAATACCTTCCCAGCCGCTATGGCATGAACCCCGACGACCTTCGCCGCGCGGATGCGATTGAAATCGTCGTGGGGCAAGGGGCCAAACCCGGTGGCGGCGGCATGCTGCTGGGGCAAAAGATCAGCGACCGCGTGGCCAATATGCGCAACCTGCCGAAGGGGATCGACCAACGCTCGGCCTGCCGCCACCCGGACTGGACCGGGCCGGATGATCTTGAGATCAAGATCCTGGAACTGCGCGAGATCACCAACTGGGAAAAGCCGATCTACATCAAGGTCGGCGGGGCGCGTCCCTACTATGACACGGCGCTGGCGGTGAAGGCTGGGGCGGATGTCGTGGTGCTTGACGGCATGCAGGGCGGCACGGCGGCGACGCAGGACGTGTTCATCGAACATGTCGGCATGCCGATCCTGGCTTGCATCCCGCAGGCGGTGAAGGCGCTGCAGGATCTGGGGATGCACCGGAAGGTGCAACTGATCGTCTCGGGCGGGATCCGGTCGGGCGCGGATGTGGCGAAGGCGATGGCTTTGGGCGCGGATGCGGTCTCCATCGGGACGGCGGCCCTGATTGCGCTGGGCGACAACGACCCGAAATGGGAGGCCGAGTATCAGGCGCTGGGCACCACCGCCGATGCCTATGACGACTGGCATGAAGGGAAGGACCCCGCCGGGATCACCACGCAGGACCCAGAGCTTGCGGCGCGGTTTGATCCGGTCCTGGGCGGGCGGCGGCTGAAGAACTACCTCAAGGTGATGACGCTGGAGGCGCAGACGATTGCCCGCGCCTGCGGCAAGAACCACCTGCACAATCTGGAACCGGAAGACCTTTGCGCGCTGACCATCGAGGCGGCAGCAATGGCCGGGGTGCCGATTGCGGGGACGAACTGGATACCCGGCCGGACCGGGTTTTGACATAAAAACGATAAGGGACGGGGAGTTACAAAATGGCGAAAGACCTTGCCAAATGGGCCAAGGAAAAGGGCGTCAAGTATTTCATGATCTCCTACACCGACCTGTTCGGGTCGCAGCGGGCGAAACTGGTTCCGACGCAGGCGATCAACGACATGGCCGTGGAAGGGGCCGGGTTTGCAGGCTTTGCAACCTGGCTTGACCTCACGCCCGCCCATCCGGACCTAATGGCGGTGCCCGACCCGTCCTCGGCGATCCAGTTGCCGTGGAAAAAGGACGTGGCCTGGGTCGCGGCACGGGCGACGATGGAAGAAAAGCTGGTCGATCAGGCGCCGCGCAACGTGCTGGAGCGGCTGGTGGCCGAAGCCGCCAAGGACGGCCTCCGCGTCAAGACCGGGGTAGAGCCGGAGTTCTTCATCCTGAACGCCGATGGCACTGGCCCGTCCGACATCTACGACACCGCCGAAAAGCCCTGCTATGACCAGCAGGCGATCATGCGGCGCTATGACGTGATCAGCGAGATTTGCGATTACATGCTGGAAATGGGCTGGGAGGCCTATCAGAACGACCACGAGGACGCGATCGGCCAATTCGAGATGAACTGGAAGTATGACGACGTGTTGCAGACCGCCGACAAGCACAGCTTCTTCAAGTTCATGGTCAAGTCGGTGGCCGAAAAACACGGCTTCCGCGCGACCTTCATGCCGAAGCCGTTCAAGGGGCTGACGGGGTCGGGGTGCCACGCGCATATCTCGGTCTGGTCGGTGGACGGCAAGACCAATGCCTTTGCAGACAAATCGAAGGAGCTGGGCCTGTCAGATCAGGGCCGGACGTTCCTTGGCGGGATCATGAAGCACGCCTCGGCTCTTGCGGCGATCACCAACCCGACGGTGAACAGCTACAAGCGGATCAACGCGCCGCGCACGACCAGCGGTGCCACATGGGCCCCCAATACGGTGACCTGGACGGGCAACAACCGGACCCACATGGTCCGCGTGCCGGGGCCGGGGCGGTTTGAACTGCGGCTGCCGGATGGGGCGGCGAACCCTTATCTGATGCAGGCCGTGATCCTTGCTGCGGGTCTGGACGGCGTGCGGACCAAGGCTGATCCGGGCAAGCGCCATGACATTGACATGTATCAGATGGGCCATACGGTAAAGAACGCGCCGAAGCTGCCGCTGAACCTGCTGGACGCGCTGCGCGAGTATGACAAGGACAAGACGCTCAAGTCGATGATGGGTGAGGAATTCTCGGCCGCGTATCTGAAGCTGAAGCACAAGGAGTGGAACGATTATTGTTCGCACTTCTCGGCCTGGGAAACGCAGACGACCTTTGATGTCTGACCTTGTGTCCCTTGCCGGGACAGGCATGGGACACACATGATTTCAAAGGGTTGGGTGTCGGCTTTTACCGGGCGTTAATCTTTCGCCCGGTTGACGCCCGATACGATTTTTCTGCAAAAAATCGTGGAGCTGGTCATTCCACAGGGGTTTCTTCGGCCACGATGTGCACGGCCAGCAAACAGCCGTTCGGCGTGAACGAGTTGTGTTCCGTCCCGTCGCGGTAAAACACCAGATCGCCGGCCCGGAAGATCGTGCCGTCGCTTTCGTGCAATTCGCCTTCCAGGATCAGGAATTGTTCGTGGCCGTTGTGACGATGGCCGCGCGTGCGCATGCCGGGGGGCATGCGGTAGACGTGGAAGCCGGTGCCAAGCGTCTGGCTGTCATCCAGTTGCAGGATGGCATCGCCCAGCGAAACCCCATCCGGATAAACGAAAGGCGTGAATGACGCTTCGTGAATGTTCGCAACGCGGCGGTCGTTCGGGTCGATCGGTTTCATGCAGGCCCCCTATTTGCCAGCGCAGAGTCGGTGTCTTGATGCAGGTCAAGGCAGTTGGCCAAGTTTCGTGCCATTCTGACTGGCAAGTCAATGGAGCATGGAGGACGGCTTATGACGACGATCATTCTATGCCCGGTGGATGGAAGCGAGCATGCGGCTAAAGGGTTGGCTCTGGCGGCCAATCTGGCGCGGCTGAAGGGGGCGCATCTGACGATCTGCGCCATCAATCTGGCGGTGGGCGGGGCGCGCGGCCCCACGATCAAGCTGTGGACCGAGGACGAGGCCGCGGGACTGCTGGCCAAGGCTGAAGCGGCTGCCATTGCGGCGGGGGCCACGGATGTGGCGACCGCAGAGCTGGTGTCCAGTACAGCGGCCCCCGCGATCATCGCCTATGCCGAAGAGATCGGCGCCGACCAGATCGTGATGGGCACAGGCGACAAGCGCGGCCTGAAGCGGCTTGTGCTTGGGTCTGTCGCGGCGGAAGTCGCCGGGCAAGCAGGCTGTTCTGTTACAGTTGCCCGATAGCGAGTGATCTGCCAAGTTTCGTGCCGAGGTTGTGAGTCGGCCCCGGGGGCGCAATCCCTTGGGGCCAAGTTATGTTTACCTACAGGAAGAAGATTTGACACAGGCGCAACTCTGCTTCTAGGTTTCAACCCAGAGAAGGCGCGGACAAGCGTCAGAAGACAAGCCAGCACCGGAGGTTCAGATGAAGAAGAGAGTTGCCGTGATCGGGGCGGGGCCATCGGGCCTTGCGCAGCTGCGCGCGTTCCAGTCGGCCAAGGCGAAGGGCGCCGATATCCCTGAGGTGGTCTGCTTTGAAAAGCAGTCGAACTGGGGTGGCCTGTGGAATTACACTTGGCGCACGGGGCTGGATGAGCATGGCGAGCCGGTGCACTGCAGCATGTACCGCTATCTGTGGTCGAACGGCCCAAAGGAAGGGCTGGAGTTTGCGGACTATTCCTTCGAGGAGCATTTCGGCAAGCAGATCGCCAGCTATCCGCCGCGGGCCGTGCTGTTCGACTATATCGAAGGCCGGGTGAAAAAGGCCGGGGTGCGGGACTGGATCCGGTTTTCGACCACGATCCGCATGGTCAAGTACAACGAAGACAAGGGCACCTTCACCGTCACGGCACATGATCTGAAGAATGACCGGATGTATGACGAGGAGTTCGACAACGTGGTAGTGGCCAGCGGTCACTTCTCGGTGCCGAACGTGCCGGAATACCCCGGCTTCGACAAGTTCAACGGTCGCGTCCTGCATGCGCATGACTTCCGCGACGCGCGGGAGTTCACGGGCAAGGACCTGCTTCTGCTCGGCTCCAGCTATTCGGCCGAGGATGTGGGCAGCCAGTGCTGGAAATATGGCGCGAAGTCGGTGACGGTGGCCTATCGCAACGCGCCGATGGGGTTCAAATGGCCCGAAAACTGGAAAGAAGTTCCCAAGCTGGAGCGGGTCGACGAGACCACCGCCTATTTCGCGGACGGGACATCCAAGAAGGTGGACGCGATCATCCTGTGCACGGGGTACAAGCACCACTTCCCCTTCCTGCCCGATGACCTGCGGCTGAAGACGGCGAACCGGCTGGCGACGGCGGATCTGTACAAGGGTGTGGCCTGGGTCAAGAACCCCAAGCTGTTCTATCTTGGGATGCAGGACCAGTGGTTCACCTTCAACATGTTCGACGCGCAGGCCTGGTGGGTGCGCGATGCGATCATGGGCCGGATCGCGATTCCGACCGACAAGGCCGTGCTGGAAAAGGACGTGGCCGACCGCGTGGCGCATGAGGATGCCGGTCAGGACGCACATGACGCGATCCACTATCAGGGCGACTATGTGAAGGAACTGATCGCCGAGACGGATTATCCGGCTTTCGACGTGGATGGCGCCTGCGAGGCGTTCTTCGAGTGGAAAGACCACAAGAAGATCGACATCATGGGCTTCCGGAACAACGCCTACAAGTCGGTCATCACCGGGACGATGGCACCTGTGCACCACACGCCGTGGAAGGATGCGCTGGAAGATTCGATGGAAAGCTATCTGAAGAACTGACCCGATCCGGTCGGGTTTGTGCAAAGGCCTCGCTGCTGCGGGGCCTTTGTCATTTTGCCCAAGTATTGGGCAAAATGCGGCTGGTCTGTTCCTTTATTGGCAGTTTCGCGGAGGCGGTTTGGCCCGAGCGGAAACAAATTTGCCAGTCATGAAGATTCCCGCGCCGGGCCGTTGGCACCCCATGGTTAAATCGTCCGATAAGCCGCCCGGACTGACAGGGGGCAGACGCAACAGGGGATGGGAGACATGGAAGAACAGATCGCAGCGCTTGCGGCCGAACTGGCCAGCCTCAAGGAGGCGACCGCAGGGCTGAACCGAACCACGGCCGAGACATTCTATTTTCTGACCATCCCGCTGATGGTGCTGATCCACGCAGGGTTCCTGTCCTATGAAATGGGGGCATCGCGGGCGAAGAATGCGCTGGCTTCGGGGATCAAGAACATCTTGGCCTTCGCCTTCATCATTCCGACGTTCTACTATGCGGGCTGGTTCATCTACTGGGCTTTTCCGACTGGCTTTTCCATGTCAGCCGGGCCTGCGGGAATCTCCGGCTATGACTACGCGGTCGGCGCGGCCAACCCGGCGGGGTCGGTCATGGGGCCAAGCGTGGCGGACAGCGCGACGGGCGTCTTCTTCGGGGCGTTTGCCATGTTTGCGGCGACCACGGCCTCGATCATGTCGGGCAGTTTGATCGAGCGGATCAAGATCGTGGGCTTCACGATTCTGGCGATCGTGCTGGGCAGCTTCGTCTGGATCCTTGGCGCAGCCTGGGGCTGGCATGCGGATGGCTGGCTGGTGACGTCGCTGGGCTATCACGACTTTGGCGCATCGGGCGTCGTGCACGCGATTGCCGGGTTCTTCACGCTGGGGGTGCTGATCAACCTTGGGGCGCGGATCGGCAAGTTCAACCCGGATGGCAGTGCCAACGCGATTCCGGGGCATTCCATGCCGGCGACGCTGGTGGGGCTGATGCTGATCATCGCCGGCTTCTGGGGGTTCCTGATGGCCTGCGTGATCTTCCCGGGTGAGGCCTGGTCGTGGAGCTCGGGGATCTTCGCCACGATCTATGGCACGCCGGTGACTTTGTCGGCGATGACGTTCAACATCCTGATGGGCTTTGCCGGGGGGGCGATTTCATCCTGGGTGATGACGCGCGATCCGTTCTGGATGATGTCGGGCGCGCTGGGGGGGATCATCTCGGTCGCGGCGGGGCTGGATCTGTACTGGCCGCCGATGGCTTTTGTCATCGCGATGATCGGCGGGGTGATCATGCCGATCGTGGCGCGGTTTGTTGAACGGCTGCGGATCGACGATGCGGTGGGTGCCGTGGCGCTGCATGGCGTTGTCGGGGTCTGGGGCGTTGTGGCCGTGGGCATCTTTGCCAGCGGCTATCCGGCGCTGACGACGGAGGGCGCGCCGCAGATCACGCTGTACGGGCAGGTCGTGGGGGCGCTGGTGATGGCGGCGCTTGGGTTCATTCCCGGCTATGGCGTGTCACTGCTGTTGAAAGTCATGGGTCTGCTGCGCGCCCCGCGTGAGGCGGAAATCATGGGTCTGGACAAGGCGAAGGTTCCTGCCGTCGCCTATCCCGAACTTCTGGGTGACGCGCGCGTGCCCACCTCACCCGCCGAATGACAAAGGAGAACTGGCATGATCGGAACTGAAATCACCGACTGGGCCGCCGTGGAAGGCGCCTATTATGCAGGCATGGGCAGCGAGACCGTCTGGCTGTTCCTGTCGATGATCCTGTGCGTGGGCGCGCTGGTTCTGGGCGCGATGCACGAAATGAAGGCCTACAAGAAGACGAAATAGGCCGCAGGCCATGGGCCAGATCGGCCTTGCCAAGGGCCCCGGTGCAAGCCGGGGCCCTTTTGCATTCGGTCTTCCTTGCCCTGCATTCTAAGAAACAAATTTTCGCATGAATGAAATTTTCCTCGCCATAGCGTCGTGCCCGTGCTTAATTTCGCAGCAGAGGCCCTGCTGCCTGCAGACGGGCCTTGCGCGAAGCAACGCGGCAAAAGGAGACGTTCGCGAAGTGGGCCCCGGCGCCATGGCAGCACCTTTCCGCGGGAAACACCAAAAACGGCAGGGCTGAACTGCGGGCCAGCAGGCCCGGGCAACGCACCAGCCGCAGATCCAACAGGAGCGAGGGAATGACAACTGAAACTGGTTCGGGCCAGATGGTCCGGGCACTTAGCTGGAAGGGCGCCTTCTGGGTGGCCGCCGGTGTGCCGCCGCTGGTGCTGTTTTCGATTGGCGGGATTGCAGGGACGACCGGGAAACTGGCGTTTGCGGTCTGGATGATCTCGATGATCATGGGGTTTTTGCAAAGCTTCACCTATGCCGAAATGGCGGGCATGTTCGGCAACAAGTCGGGCGGCACATCCGTCTATGGCGCGACGGCCTGGCTGCGCTACGGCAAGCTGATCGCGCCCCTGTCGGTCTGGTGCAACTGGTTCGCCTGGTCGCCGGTGCTGAGCCTGGGCTGCGTCATCGCGGCGGGGTATATCCTGAATGCCCTTTTCCCGATACCGCTGGCGGAAAGCCAGATGGTCGTCGACTGGGTGACGGCGAATATCGCAAGTTATACCGCCGAGACGCAGAGCGTGATCGACTACATGGCCGCCAATGCCGGAGTGGCGGTGACCGATGCAATCCAGGCGGTTGCAACGGCCGATGGCGTATCCGCGCTGACCCCGGCCTTCCGCACCTGGGAGGCGGGGACACTGGTGATCCCTGGCCTTGGGACGCTGTATTTCAACGCCTATTTCGTGGTGGGCGTGGTCCTGATGCTGATCATCCTGCTCATTCAGGAAAGGGGCATCGCCAACACGGCCGTCGCGCAGAAGTGGCTGGCGATCATCGTGCTGATCCCGCTGCTGCTGGTGGGGCTGGTGCCGCTCTTCAACGGCTCGATCAACTGGATGAACGTGACGAACCTGGTGCCGCCCACTGCCGCCTATTCGGGGGTGGACGGCACATGGGACATCGGTGGTTGGACGCTGTTTCTGGGCGGTCTCTATATCGCGGCCTGGTCGACCTACGGCTTTGAAACCGCAGTCTGCTATACCCGTGAGTTGAAGGACCCGAAGACCGATACGTTTCGGGCGATCTTCTATTCGGGCCTTCTGTGCATGCTGTTCTTCTTCCTGATCCCGTTCTCGTTCCAGGGGGTCTATGGCGTGGAAGGGATGCTCGCGTCCGGCATCGTCGACGGCTCGGGCGTTGGTGAGGCACTGGGCAACATGCTGGGCGGCGGTGCTGTGGTGACGCAGATCTTCGTCATCCTGATGATCATGGCGCTGTTCCTTGCGATCATGACAGCGATGGCGGGGTCGTCGCGGACCCTTTACCAGGGGTCGCGGGACGGCTGGCTGCCGAAATACCTGGGCACGGTCAACAAGCATGGCGCGCCGCGTCGGGCGATGTGGACAGACTTTGCCTTCAACGTGTTCCTGCTGGCGCTGGCATCCGACATCGGCGGCTACTTCTACGTTCTGGCGATCTCCAACGTCGGCTACATCCTGTTCAACTTCCTGAACTTGAACGCGGGCTGGATCCACCGGATCGATTCCGCGCATATGGAGCGGCCTTGGAAAGCGCCGACGTGGTTGATCGGGTTGAACACGGTGCTGGCCTTTGTGAACGCGCTGTTCCTGGGGGCCGGGGCCAAGGTCTGGGGCTATGAGAACGCGCTGTGGTCGGGGCTGGTCTTCGCGGCGCTGATCTTCCCGGTGTTCTGGTACCGCCACTACGTTGTCGACAAGGGCAAGTTCCCGAAGGAGGCCTATGAGGACCTGGGTCTGCCCTATGGCGAGTTGGGAGAGCGGAAGGCGGGGATGCTGCCCTACCTTGCGCTGATCCTGGGGGCCGGGGTGGTTCTGTGGGCGAACTGGTTCTTTGTTCTGCCCGGCTAAGCTGAAATTCGGAAAGGCCGCCCCCGGGCGGCCTTTTTCTTGAGCGGATGTTTTCTGGCAAGAAATATTGTTGCACTTGATTATTGCTTTCTGGCGGGAATCGCCTGACACTGGCGGAAAAGACATAATCTTCAGGGAGACAGCAGATGACCAATTCCTGGCGCTTTTCGACATTGATCGACCGCCACCGCGCGCTTGGGTCCGATCTTGAGGACTGGAGCGGGATGGGCACGGCGTGGTCCTATTCCAAGGGCGACCCGGATGCCGAATACATGGCGATCCGCACGAAGGCGGGGCTGATGGATGTGTCGGGCCTGAAGAAGGTGCATATCACCGGGCCCGCCGCCAGCCATGTGATCGAGCGTGCGACGACGCGGAACATGGAAAAGCTGATGCCGGGCCGGTCGGTCTATGCGACCATGCTGAACGACGCCGGCAAGTTCGTGGATGACTGCGTGATCTACCGGCTGGCCCCGAACGCCTTCATGGTGGTGCATGGGTCGGGTCAGGCGCATGAGCAGCTGACGATGGCGGCGACGGGCCGTGATGTGTCGATCCGCTTCGACGACAACCTGCACGACCTGTCGCTGCAGGGGCCGATGGCGGTGGAGTATCTGGAAAAGCATGTGCCGGGCATCCGCGCGCTGCCGTATTTCGCGCAGATGCAGACCAGCCTGTTCGGCAAGCCTGCCATGATCTCGCGCACCGGCTACACGGGTGAGCGGGGGTATGAGCTGTTTGTCCGTGGCCAGGATGCGCCGATGATCTGGGACCGGATCCTGGAGGAAGGGAAAGGGATGGGGATCATCCCCTGCCGCTTTACCACGCTGGATATGCTGCGGACGGAAAGCTACCTTCTGTTCTTCCCGTTCGACAATTCCGAGATGTATCCGTTCGAGGATGAAGGCCCGGGCGATACCCTGTGGGAACTGGGGCTGGATTTCACCGTGTCGCCCGGCAAGACAGGTTTCCGGGGGGCGGAGGAGCACTACCGGCTGAAGGGCAAAGAGCGGTTCAAGATCTGGGGCCTGAAGCTTGAGGGCAAGAACGTGCCCGGCAACGGCGCGCCTGTGTTCCGCGATGGCAAGCAGGTGGGTCTGGTGACGCAGGCGATGTATTCGCCGCTGAACGACTGGAACATTGCGATTGCCCGGCTGCCAGTGGATTGCGCCAACAACGGCACCAAGCTTGAGGTCCGCTGTGGCACGCATGGGCCGATTGCGGCGACGACCCATTCGATGCCGTTCTACGACATCAAGAAAGAACGCCGCACCGCAAAGGACTGATGGCCCGATGACGCTGACCCCCGTTGTTCCGACAATTCGCAGTCGCCCGGTCTATGCTCCGCTGGAGCCGAGACCGGGGCGGCTGCATCTGATGGTCGCCGATGGCGAGGGCGCGGATGCCGTGACGGATATGCTGGCCAAGGCGAACAATCGTTCGGAAATCTTGGCCTCGGCGCATGTGATCTATGCGCCCGGGCCGAATGGCACGGACCGGAGCGACCGTCTGAAGGCGCTGGGCGTGGCGCAGTTCTTCCGCGCGCCGACCATTCCGGCGCTGTTGCCCCGGCTGATCCGGGTGCTGGCCGATGCGCATATGGGCACGCAGTTCTATCTTGCCGGGACCGAGGGCCTGATCGGCCAGGCGGAGCGCGAGATCATGGCCACGGGCTTTCCGGTGGGCGCGATCCAGAAGGAACATCGCGGGTCGACCGTCCGCCGGGTGCAATGCGTGCATTGCAAGGGGATCACCGAAAACGTCGCGACGGACCCGTTCAAGTGCAGCCATTGTGGGCTTAACCTCTTTGTGCGCGACCATTATTCCCGGCGCATCGCCGCGTTTCAGGGGGTGAACATCGACGCCGAGGATCCCGGTCAGGTTCCTGAGCCGGTGGTGAGGTTCACATGAGCGGCGGTGCAAAACTTCACGTCCGCGTGGCCGAGGTGGTGCCGGTCAATGACCTGATCACGCGCTTTCGGTTTGTCAGCCGCGATGGGTCGCCGCTGCCCGCGTTCTCGGGCGGGGCGCATACGGTTGTCGAGATGGATGACCACGGCCTGCGCAGGCTGAACCCCTATTCCCTTATGTCAGACCCCGAGGATCGGTCCGGCTATGAGATCAGCGTGCGCCGCGATGATCAGGGGCGCGGCGGGTCGCTTTACATGCACCGGCATGTGCATGTCGGCATGGAGATGACGCTGTCCTATCCCGTCAACCTGTTCCCGCTGGACACGCGGGCGCGCAAACATCTGATGATTGCGGGCGGGATCGGCATCACGCCGTTTCTGGCGCAGATCGCGCAGCTGACCCATTTCGGCGGCCGGTTCGAGCTGCATTACGCAGCCCGCAACCGCGGTTTGGGGGCCTATATGGACCGACTGACGGCGGCCTATCCTGACCAGGTGCATTGCTATTTCGACGAGGAACAGCAGGCGATTGATCTGTCACGCATCCTGTCGATGCAGCCGATCGGGACCCATCTTTACGTCTGCGGCCCGAAGGGCATGATCAACTGGGTGCTTTCGACGGCCGAGGCGATGGGCTGGCCCCCATTGGCGCTGCACCATGAAGAGTTTCTGGCCCCGGGCACGGGGCTGCCGTTCGAGGTGCAGCTTGCGGCCACGGGCAAGACGATCACCGTTGGCACCACGCAGTCGCTGCTGGAGGCGATGGAGGCCGCCGGTGTCGATGCACCCTACCTGTGCCGGGGCGGTGCCTGCGGGCAATGTGAAACGGTTGTTCACAAATGCGATGGTACGATCCTGCACCGTGACCACTGGCTAAGCCCCGAAGAACACGCAGAGGGCAAGAAGATCATGCCCTGCGTCAGCCGTTTCGAAGGCAAGACCCTTGTCATCGACCGATAGGAGACGATCATGAGCCTTGATTTCAAACCGGGCGCGTTCAACGATTTCTTTCGGGATGAAACCTTCCGCGAAGACTTCACCTATCGCAACTCGCCCCAGAATATCCGGCGGTTTCCGTTCCCGTTTGACCGCGATGACTATATGTATTCGGTCAACATGGAGCCGCATGTTCCGGGGCGCAAAGGCACGGCGTTTGAACATATTCTGGATGTGGACGAGCACTACGTCGCCGAGATGATCGACCGCGCCAAGGTGCTGGCCGATGACCCGCTGCGCTGCCAAAGCCTGCCGCACATGACGTTGGCCGGTTGGGACCTGCTTGAGTTGATCATGGAAGCCAAGGCGCGGGACTATCCGCACTGGTTTTCGCTGACCAAGGATGGCAAACGCTGGCACTGGGTGAACCGGCCGCTTGGAATTGACCATACGTTCACATTCCTTGACGAGTCGACCTTGCCCTATGGACCGTTCGAATACATCACGCGGCAGACCCAAGGCGACTTCAGCCTGCAGGACGAACGCGACGGCACGCTTTGGATGGATGCGGGCATGGTGACCAGTCAGGCGGACTGGTCGCTGGATTTTGATGTCGGCATGAATTTCCATGAATGGCACGCGCCGGTGCCCTTGGCGCATGAGAAGGGCGTGTTCGACCGGGCGTTGAAATTCCTGATGAAACTGCAGCACGGTTCACCCGTGCGGCGGTTCAACTGGACGATGACGGTCAACCCGCTGCTGGACACCGCGCCCGAGACCTATCCGATCTGGGGGCCGACCAAGACGACGCTGACGCCGGAAAACCTTGGCGACAAGCAGCACCTTCGGGTGGAACTGCAAAGCCTGTATCGCCTGCCCCGGTCGAACGCGATTGCCTTTGACATCCGCTGCTACCTTGCCAGCTTCAACGAGATTGTCACGGTCCCGAAGTGGGCGCGGCGGTTGCATCGGGTGGTGCGTGACCTGCCGGAGGAGTTGGCGACCTACAAGGGCTTTATCCGCAATCGCCCGGCGATGGTGGAATGGTTGGCAAAGCACGATGACGGCGCACCAACCTCGCCCGGTTGGTGGCCGGACGACTGATGGCTGGCGGTCCCCTGCGCCTTGGGTTCCTGATGTTCCCGGGATTTCCGATGGCATGCCTGACCTCGGCAATCGAGCCCCTGCGCGCGGCAAACGAAATCACCGGGAAGCGGGAATTCGACTGGAAACTGGTGGCTGAAACCAAGGTGCCGGTCAGATCTTCGGCGGAGATCGGGTTTGAACCGGATGTGACCTTGCAAGAGGTTGAGGGGTTGGATCAGGTGTACCTGATCTCGCCACCTACGGCCGTGTTCGCGGACCCGCGCCGCAGTCCGGCACGGTTGCGGTGGTTGGATCGGACCGGGGTGACCTTGGGCGCCTTTTCCGGCGGGATTTTTCCGCTGGCCCGGGCCGGGTTGATGGACGGGCGGGCCTGTTCCGTCCATTGGTGCTATGAGGCGGCGTTCAAGGTCGATTTTCCGACTGTGGTGGCCCGCGACGCCACCATCCAGCGCGAGGGGCGGCGGGTGACCGTTTCCGGCGCAGGTGCGGTGTTCGACCTGATGCTGCGCCTGATCGAGGAACGGCTTGGCCGCGACTGCATGACCGAGGTGGCCTGCTGGTTCCAGCATCCCTTCGTGCGTGACGCTGATGCCAGCCAGAAAGTGCCGGTTGCGCGGGCGGGCGGCACGACCGACGCCCTGCCAGCGGTGATCCGTGAGGCGATCCGGCTGTTCGAGACCCATGTCGAAGACCCGCTGCGGATCCCCGATGTGGCCAGTGCGGTGGGGCTTTCCGGACGGCATTTCGAGCGGATGTTCAAGCGGGAAACCGGGCAAAGCCCGTTGCGGTTTTACCACCAGTTGCGGCTGACCAAGGCACGGCAACGGGTGCTGTATTCCAACGACAGCCTGCGCGAGATTGCCGCCTCGGTCGGGTACATGACCTCAAGCCCGATGGTGCGGCATTATACCGAGATCTTTGGCGTCAGCCCGCGGGATGAGCGGCGGCTGACGCTGTCCCTGCGCCGGGCCGGCGGAAGTGGCGTCGCGGCGGCGGAGTAGGGGTGGGGCTGCCCGCGCTTACATCCCCTGCAGGCCAAGCAGGGCAATGCCCGAGAAGACTGCCGCGATGCCAAGCCATTGAACCGGGCGGACGCTTTCCTTCAGGAACCACGCGGCAAGCAGGACCGTAAGCACGCCGAACAACGACGAGGAGACCGAGGCATACTCGGCCCGGGGCAACCCGCCTGCGGCGGTCACCAGGCCAAGGGCAACCGCGTCGATGATGCCCATCACGATCAGAACGGGAAAATGGCCGCGCTGTGGGGCGAGCGACCCCCGGTGCCAAATCAGCAGCGCGACGAATATGCTCAGCGCCACGATCCGCCCGGTGAGGATCACCGGCAGGTCAGCGCCCTGCCGCGCCGCCTCTTGCCCGAGGGCGAAGGTCAGGGCAAAGCCGATGGCAGATACGGCGGCCCAGGCCAGAGCGACAGCGGGTGACGCGGCATAGCCTTCAGCCGAGTCGCCGCGTGTGGACCACGCGACGATGGTGATGCCGATGCAGATGGCCAGCACGGCCAGCCAGTCGGCCCCGCTGACCGGGCGACCCTGCAGCACGGCGGCGGCCAGCGAAAGGATCGGATAGGCCCCCACCACAGGTGACACCAGCCGGACCGGAGCCAGACTGAACGCCTTGTACAGGCAACCCATCGCCATCACGATGCCAACGCCTGACAGGCAGGCAATTGCCCAGGCAGGGCCGGTCATTGCATCCCAATCCCCGACGGCGAGGGCTACGGGGATCAGCACAAGGCAGCCCGCGCCCATCACCACGGTCAGGATCGGCAACAGCGCCGCGCCTTGGCTAAGCTTGCGGGCAAAGAGATCGTGAAACGCCCAGATCAGAGCGGCGGTCAGCCCAAAGCCCAAAGCCAGCATTTTCCTGCCTTCCTCCCTTCCCGCGCTTGTGTCACCCTAAGCGTGGCGCTATTCTTGAGGATGAACAAGTTTTATCCTCATTAAAATCAGCCCTGCTGCCTGACTGGGGAATGCCATGCTCGATCTTGCCTATCCGACGGTCAATCCCGGCCCGCCACGTCCCAGCCGGATTATCACGCCACTGGGGTTTTCGCGTCACCATGGGCGGGAAAGGCATGTGATTCCCGGGGGTGGGGCGGTGCTGTTGCAAGTGTCTTCGGGGGATCGGCTGGTGCTGGTCAATGACGAAGGCGGCCAGCCGGCTGAACTTGTCGCGGCGGCAAAGGATGGGCGGATTGATGCGGCAATTCTGGGCCGGGCCGCGAACTCTACCGTCGAGGCGCTGAAGGCGATGCTGGTTGCTGGCGATGCCGGTCTGGTGCGGTTGCGGCGGGCGCTGGAAGCGCGCGGGATCGATCTGGCGAAGGCGGGTGGGGTCCGGCTGTTCGGCCAGGACACCCAGGCGGGCGCGCGGGCAGAGCTGGACGTTCTGGACGAGGGGTGGTTGGTCGTGTCGGCACCGGGCCTGCCGATGGCGCCGGACGCGCAGGATACTGCGACGCCGCTGACACTGCTGGTGCACCGGGCAAACCCGCCAATGGTGGGACAGCATGACCTGCCTGATCCTTTGGCCGATCCGGTGCTTGACCTGCGGGTCAAGTCGGCGACGGCGGAAAGTTACTTCGTCAAGGCCGGGGACTATATCCAGATCCTTGATGTGGACGGGCGGCAGTGCACCGATTTCCAGTGCTTTGACGCGCGCAAGCTGGACCGGGGCATTCAGCATCCGCTGGACGTGACCACCAGCCGGACCTTCATGGGCCATGCCTATTCGATGCCCGGCCTGCACTCAAAGTACTACGATCAGGACTGGGTGCCGCTGGTTGAAGTGGTGCAGGACACGGTGGGCCGGCATGATGCCTTTGCGATGGCCTGTGCGGCGAAATATTACGACGACATCGGCTATCCGGGGCATGTGAACTGCTCGGACAACTTCAACACTGCGCTGGCGCGACATGGGGTGGACCCCCGGCCCGGGTGGATGGCCGTGAACCTGTTCTTCAATACGAACATTGATTCACATGGCGTGCTGATCAGCGATGAACCCTGGTCGCGGCCGGGGGATTATGTGCTGTTTCGGGCCCTGACGGATATTGTCTGCGTCAATTCGGCCTGCCCGGATGATACATCGCCCGCGAACGGCTGGTATCTGAGCGACATTCACGTTCGCACCTATTCGGGGGCGGAAAAATTCAGCCGCTCCATCGCCTATCGCCCCACGCCCGATGCGGAGCCGAAGATGACCAAGGAAACTGCGTTCCACGACCGGATTTCTGCAAAGACCCGTCACCACGTGGAATACAAGGGCTACTGGCTGCCCCAGACCTATTCGCAGAACGGGGTGTTGGAGGAATACTGGGCCTGCCGGCAAGCGGCGGTGGTGCTGGACCTGTCGCCCTTGCGCAAATGGGAAGTCACCGGGCCGGACGCCGAGGCCTTGATGCAATGGGTGCTGACGCGGGATGTGAAGAAACTGAGCCAAGGTCAGGTGGTCTATTCGGCCATGTGCTACGACCATGGCGGGATGATCGATGACGGAACGCTGTTCCGTCTGGGCCGCGACCAATTCCGCTGGATCGGCGGGGATGATTACGGCGGGATCTGGATCCGGGAGCAGGCGGAAAAGCTGGGGATGCAGGCGATGGTGCGGTCTTCAACCGACCAGTTGCATAACCTTGCGGTGCAGGGGCCGAACAGCCGCGAGATCACCAAGCGGATGATCTGGACCGCGCCGCACCAGCCGACGATCGACGAACTGGGCTGGTTCCGGTTCACCATAGGGCGGGTTGGCGGGCCAACTGGTGCCCCGGTCGTGGTGTCGCGGACGGGGTATACGGGGGAGCTGGGGTTCGAGGTGTTCTGTCATCCGAAGGATGGGAATGCGGTCTATGACGCGGTGTGGGAATATGGGGCCGACCTTGGTTTGAAGCCGATGGGTCTTGCCGCTTTGGACATGGTACGGATCGAGGCAGGGCTGATCTTCGCGGGCTATGATTTCAGCGACCAGACCGACCCGTTCGAGGCCGGGATTGGCTTTACCGTGCCCTTGAAGGGCAAGACCGATGATTTCATCGGACGCGAGGCGCTGATCCGGCGGAAGGAACACCCGTCGCGGAAGTTCGTTGGGCTGGAGATCGACGCGGCGGTGGATGTCGGCCATGGCGACTGCCTGCACATCGGCCGCGCGCAGGTGGGTGAGGTGACGTCCTCGATGCGATCACCTCTGCTCGGCAAGAACATCGCGCTGGCGCGGGTGGATGTGGCGCACGCGGACGTGGGCACGGCGCTGGAAGTGGGCAAGCTGGACGGCCAGCAAAAGCGGCTGCCGGCGGTGATCGTGCCGCTGTCGCACTACGACCCGAAGAAGACGCGCCCGCAAAGCTGACGTTCATGGAACCGATGATCGAAAGGATTGGGGGCGAAGGGCAGGTTCATCTGTTGGTGAACCACTTTTACGACCTGATCGAAACGCTGCCTCAGGGCAAGACGATCATGGACCTGCATCTGAAGGGCCATGGCCTTTCCCATGTCCGGCCGGAGCAGTTTGACTTTCTGTGCGGGTTCTTCGGCGGGCGGCGGTATTACCACGAACGTCACGGCCACATGAACCTGCGCGAGATCCATGCGCATGTGGACATCCGCCGGAAGGATGCAGAGGACTGGCTTGCCGTGATGGAGCGCGCGATGTCCGATACCGGGGTGGCCGAACGTGAGCGGGCAGAGGTCATGGTTACGTTCCGGCGTGCCGCGCTGATGCTGGTGAACCGCGACGAAGGGTCAGTCGTAGGCACCTGACAGCAACGCGTCGACCTTGGCTTTCAGGCCCAGATCGGTTGTGACAAGGCGGTCATGCTGTTCAAGCAGCGCAAGCTTTTCCGGCGTCAGAGTCTGGGTTGCGTCGTAGAAATGCTTTATCACCTTCTCGGTCGCGCCGGTCAGATGATGCTGCAAGTCGGGGTGATACTGATAGGCCCCGCGTTCCAGCCGGAAGGGGAGCGCCTTGCGCCAGGCGTCATAGTCCTGCGCGTGAAAGTGCAGGACGCGCAGTTCGGGATTGAAGGGCGTGTCGATCCGTTCCTGCTTCATGTAGACGGCGTGCAGACGCAGCCCGACGCCGCGCACGGCTGGTCGGCAGAAGCTTTTGCCGACGGAATGGCTGAGATGGCCCTTGGGCAGGATTGACCGGTACAGCCCCAGAACCGGCGCGCGAAGGTCGCGCTGGGCATCGCGGAGCGGGCCGCGGAAGTGCCGCGCGGTGAAGATGTCATCCGGCAGGCCGGGGGTGTGCACGGCCTCGAACGGTTCCATCCGCAGGGCGACGTCTGTCAATAGGCGTTCAGCCAGAATGTCGGCCACAGGGCGGGGGGCATGGAGGTATTCGTCCACATCCAGATGCCCCAGCCAATCAAGATCGCAATCCCGCTGCGCATTGCGGGCGTTTCGGGCCTGACGGTTCTGGTGCCGGTCATGCCGACCGCCTTGAGCTGCCCAATAGGCCTCGGTGCAACGAGTGGCGGTGACGCGGGGCAGGCGCGCCACAATGGCGAAGGTCGGATCGTCAGGGTCGTCGAAGTAGAGCCAGATCCGGGTCGCCCCGAGGGACAGATGATGCGCGACAAAGGCCAGCACTTCGGCCTCCGGCGCTTTCACCGTGGCCACCAGACCCCAAGTCAGCATCAAAGCGCGTCCAGAAGCTGGCGGGTGGGCCAACCGTCTGCGGGTTGCCCGAGGCGCACCTGTTCCTTCTGCACCGCGGCCCGGGTCCCTGCGCCAAGGATGCCGTCGATCTGGCCGACGTCATGGCCAAGGGCGGCCAGCTTTTCCTGCAGCGCCATCATTTCGTCCAGCGCCAGTGCCGGGTCAGGGTTGCCCGCGGCGTAGGGGTCAGCCCCTTCGATCCGGGTGGCGAAATAGGCGGCGGTGGTGACGTAGATGAAGCTTTTGTTCCATTCGAAGAACACGCGGTAGTTCGGGTAGACCACAAAAGCCGGGCCCTTGCGCCCCTGAGGCAGGAGGATGGAGGCCTGCAGCCCCGGCGCCAACGTGCCCGCGCGGGGGGTGACGCCAAGGGCGGCCCAATCTTCGGTCGGGCGTTCGGTTTCAAGCCCGGTCAGGGACCAGTCGAAGGTTTCGGGCAGGGTGACTTCGGTCAGCCAAGGCTCACCCGCGCGCCAGCCGTGGTGTTGCAGCATCCGCGCGCCCGACAGAAGGGCATCGGCCTGCGATGTCTTCAGGGTGACCAGACCATCGCCGTCGCCATCGACACCCCGTTCCAGAATGTCCTTCGGCAGCATCTGGACCATGCCGATTTCGCCGGCCCACGCGCCAGTGGTGTTCAGGTCAAACTCGTCCAGCGCATGGAGCTGGGCGGCGGCAAGGACCTGCGGCTGGAAAAGCTCGGGCCGCCGACAGTCGTGGGCGAGGGTGAGGAGGGCGTTGCGGGTGTTGAAATCCCCCTGGACTTGGCCGAAATCCGTCTCGAACGCCCAGAAGGCAAGGAGGACACCGCGCGAAACGCCGTATTCAGCCTCGGCTCGGGCAAAGATGGCGTCCAGTTCGGCCGACTTGGCGCGGGCGGTGGCAAGGCGGTTTTTCGAGATCAACGACTGCGAGAAGTCGAGAAAGGTCTTGCGGAAGACGCCTTGGCTGCGGTCGGCCTTCAGCACCGCCGGGTCTTGCCGGACGCCCTGAAAAAAGGCGGCGGCCTTGTCGGGGGGCGTGCCTGCGGCGACAGCCTCAGCCTCCATCTGGGTTAGGAAGCTCGCAAAGTCGCCGCCGCAGGGGGCGGCAGCGGCGGGGGTGGCAAGGGCAAAGGCAAGGGCGGGGGCAAGGGCGATAAGGGCGGCGCGCATCGGGTCTCCTTCGGTTGGAGCCTAGAAAAGCGCGATAAGGACCGCAAAGGCAAGGAGGGCCGCCCACACCCGCCACAAAGCGCCGGCAGCGGCGTCGATGTCATCCGGGCCGGGGTCGCGGCGGCCTTCGGGCCAGACCCAGGGGTAGTCTTTGCGGACACCGTTGTAGCTGCGCGGGCCGGACAGTGCGACGTTCAGGACCGGGGCCATGGCGCTTTCCGGCCAGCCGGCGTTGGGGCTGCGATGCTTCGGCGCATCGCGGAGGATGGGGCCGGGATCGACCCAGCCATGGGTCAGCGCGATCAGCAAAGCGGTCAGGCGGGCGGGGATCAGGTTCAACACGTCATCCAACCGGGCCGAGGCCCAGCCGAATTCGCGGTAGCGGGGGGTCATGTGGCCAATCATGCTGTCCGCGGTGTTGATCAGCTTGTAGGCGACGATGCCGGGCAGGCCGAGGACCAGATACCAGAACACCGGGGCGACCACGCCGTCTGACAGGTTTTCGGCCGCACTTTCGATGGCGGCGCGGGCAACGTCGGGGCCGGTCATGCTGCCGGTGTCGCGACCGACGATCATCGCCACGGCCGCGCGACCCTCTGCCACCGAACGGCGCAGGGCGGTGGCCACCGCGCGGACATGTTCCACAAGGCTTTTCTGGGCAAGGAGGATGGCAAGGGTAATGACCTCGACCACGCCATGATCGGGTAGGGCATGGATCAGCCAGCCGATGCCAAGACCGGTGACCAGCAGGGCCAAGGTGACCAGCACGCCCCGCAGGCGCAGTGACTGGCCGCGGTTGAAGCGACGGTCACACCAGCCGACAAGGCGGCCCATCAGGACAGCAGGGTGCGGCAGCCGATCCCAGAGGATACGGGGTTCACCGAAGGCGGCGTCAAGGAGGAGTGCGATGGTCAGGATCATGCCGTGGCTATTCCCCCGCCTGCAGTGATTCGCAAGCACTGGCTGGGGCTTGGGGAATTGCTGCCGCGCCGGGTGGTGGGGTTTCCACGCTGAGTCAACCGCAAGTTGTCGCAACTGCGTCTTTGCGGACATCTTCCGTTTACAAGCTGGCAATATCCTTATGGCAGCTTGATTTCTGGCGTTCAGGCCACAAACTTGATTCCAGACGCTCACGGGGGCTGCCATGCTTGAGTTTCTGCCGAAGGAAGTGCGGGAAGGCTTGGAAGCCGCCCGCAAGAAAGACCTAAAGCGCAAGTCGCGGCTGCGGGTGCAGGTGGGCGATGCGGTGTTTCCGGTGCTGCGGTTCTGGCATGACGGTTTCGCACTGGATGCCGATCTGTCGCCGGCAAAGCTGCGCGGGCTGGTCGATGTCTATGACGGGTCGCGGCACATCTTCCAATGCCTGATCATGGCCAGCAGCATCGAAAACGGTGAGCTGGTGTGTGACTTCAAGCGGGCAACCGCAGTGGCGGACCGGGCGGCGCTGGATTTCTGGCGGGATGAGAACGCGCCGGTGGGATATCTGTCCAAGGCGTGACAGTCAGGGTTGGATTTCGACCTTTGTGCCGATAGGGGTGACAGCCCAGATCTCCCGCATCTCGATATTGGTCACGGCGATGCAGCCGTCGGTCCAGTCCCCCCGCAGCTTGAACCGTTCGGACAGGGCGTTGGGCTGGCCGTGAATGAAGATGTCGCCCCCCGGGCTGTAGCCCCCGGCGGCGGCGCGGGCGCGGTCTTCCGGCTTTGGATAGTCAAGGCCAAGGGAAAGGTGAAAGGCGCTGCGGTCGTTCCGCTGGTCGATGGTGAATTCGCCTTCCGGGGTGCGGCCATCGCCCTGCCGGTCCTTGTCGCCTTCCGGCGCAAACCCCAGCGCGATCTGATAGGTGCGGACCGTCTTGCCGTCCTGCAGCAGCTGCATCCGCCGGGCAGATTTTTCGATCACGATCCGGTCGATCTGCCCGGTCAAGGGCGGCGGGGGCGGCACTGGCACGCGTTCGGGCGGCATGAACAGGGATGCCGTCAACATGCCAAGAATCGCCACCAGCGCCAGATAGGCAAGCAGGCGGGCAAGGCGCCTCATTGCAGGTCGGCGAAAGCCCGGGTCAGGCGGTCCACCGCCTCGGCCACCTGGGCGCGGGGACAGGCCAGATTGAAGCGCAGGTAGGTTTCGCCCCCGGTGCCGAAGCTGGTACCATGGTTGGTCGCGATCTTTGCGACGGTCTGCACCCGATCAATGAATTCCTCCGGCGTCATCCCGGTGGCGGAAAAGTCGACCCATGCCAGATAGGTCGCCTCGAGCGGGGTGGAGCGGAGGCCCGGAATCCGGGCGATGCCGTCGTCAAACAGGCGGCGGTTGCCATCCAGATAGCGCATCAGATCATCGACCCAGACCGCGCCTTCGGGGGAATAGGCCGCGGTGGCCATATGCATCCCGAACGAGTTGGGCGAAATGCCCATCGCGTTGATCTTGTTGGCAAATGCCTTGCGCAGTTGCGGATCGGGGATGATGACATTGCCGATATGGGCCCCGGCGATATTGAAGGTCTTGGTGGTGGCCGTCATCATCACCAGCCGGTCGGCGATGTCTGGCACGGCATTGGGCATGACGGTATGGGTCTGGCCCGGAAACACGAGGTCATGGTGGATTTCGTCCGACACCAGGATCAGGTCATGGCGGCGGCAGAAGTCGGCCACGCTGCGCAGTTCGTCCACCGTCCACACCCGGCCACCGGGGTTGTGCGGCGAGCAGAGGATAAGCATCTTTTCCCGCCCGGTGAGGAGAGGGTCCCAAGCGGCGATGTCCAGTTGGGCCATGCCGCCCTTCAGGACCAGTGGACATTCCACCACCGTGCGCCCGGCGGCTTTGATGATCCGCGAAAAGGCGTGATAGACCGGCGTCATCAGGATCACGCCATCACCGGGTTGGGTGTAGGTGTCGATGCAAAGCGCAGCACCGTTCACAAGGCCATGCGTAGTGAAGATCCATTCCGGCTCTACCTCCCAGCCGTGGCGGGTCTTCATCCACCACTGGATTGCGGCCAGATAGGCGCGGTCATCGCCGAAGTAGCCATAGACGCCGTGCTGAACCATCCGTTCCAGCGCCTGCTGCACCACATGTGGGGGACGAAATTCCATATCCGCGACCCACATCGCAAGGCCTTCGTCGGGGGACAGGCCGAAAAGGGCCTCCATCGCGTCCCACTTGGCACAATGGGTTCCAGCGCGGAGGATCGGGTCATCAAAGCTCATGTCTACGGTCATGTCGGGCTTTCTTCGGGTGTGGTATTTTCGTCCGATTAGATTAACTATAGTGGAAAGTCATCCTGAAATATCGATGCTAAGTGGGATAATCATCTGACTATTGGCAGAAAGGCAGAACGATGGTCTGCATGGGTATCCCTTTGGTCGCCACGTGGTTCATTCTTCTGGCCCCTTGCCTTGATGGCCGGGCTTTCGTAAATCGCAGCCTATGATCCGCTCTATCCTGATCCATCCTGATCCGCGCCTCAAGAAGGTCTGCGACCCTGTGGGCGAAATCACCCCAGAGCTGCGCCAGCTTGCTGGTGACATGCTGGAAACGATGTATGACGCGCCCGGCATCGGGCTGGCGGCACCACAGGTGGGTGTCATGAAGCGGGTGCTGGTGATGGACTGCATCAAGGAAGGCCCGCCAGAGCCGATGGTGCTGATCAACCCGGAAGTGATCTGGTCATCCGAGGACCTGTCGACCTATGAGGAGGGGTGCCTGTCGATCCCCGATCAATACGCCGATGTAAAGCGCCCGGCCGAAGTTCAGGTGCGCTGGATGGATATGGACGGTGCGATGCAGGAACGTCAGTTCGCCGGGATCTGGGCGACCTGCGTGCAGCATGAGATCGACCATCTGGATGGCAAGCTGTTCATCGACTACCTCGGCCCATTGAAGCGGCAGATGATCACCCGCAAGATGGAAAAGCTGAAACGGGAACGCGCGCGGGCAGACTGACGGCCACACGTCGCAGTGGGTGGCATCCTTTGGCATAGCGGGCTCGTGCGGCCAAACATCGAAAGGTTTCCCCGGATGCTGATGCCCATTCTGCGCTGGCCCGACCCCCGTCTGTCACAGCGCTGTGCGCCTGCCGTTCTGGACGATGATCTGCGCACCTTGGCGGCAGACATGTTGGAGACGATGTATGCCGCCCCCGGCCGTGGACTGGCGGCCCCGCAGGTGGGCCGGTTGGTCCGGCTGTTCGTGATGGATGTGACTTGGAAGGACGGCGTCCACGCCCCGCAGGTGTTTGTGAACCCCGAAATCCTTGAACTGTCGCCGGTGCGGGTCACAGGGCCGGAGGGATGCCTGTCCATCCCCGGACCCGTGACCGAGGTCGAGCGGGCCGAAACCATCCGGATACGCTGGACCGATCTTGACGGTCGGGGGAATGAGGCCGTGCTGACCGGTTTTGCCGCGATCTGCGCGCAGCATGAATATGACCATCTGGACGGGATCCTGACACTGGACCGCATCCCCCCGAACGCCCGGGCGCTGGCCGAGGCGGCAGTTTTGTCATGACAGTGCGCCGTTGCCTGCCCTGGCCGGACCCGATCTTGCGCAAGCCAGCCGCCGATGTGGCCGAGGTGACCGATACCGTGCGCGCGCTTTGGGCCGACATGATCGACACGATGGATGCAATGCCGGGCTACGGACTTGCGGCAGTGCAGATCGGGGTGGCGCTGCGGCTTGCCGTGGTTGACTGCTCTGACAGCCGGGGGCAAGCCGTGCGACTGGCCAACCCCGAAGTGCTGCATGCCAGCGGCCAGTTCCGTGAGCATGAGGAGGCATCGCCCAACCTGCCGGGCGTGTCGGCGGTGGTGAAGCGGCCTCGCGCGGTGACAGTGCGGTTCCTGAATGAACAGGGCCAGTTGGAAGAGCGGGATTTCGTTGGCCTGTGGGCGACCAGCGTTCAGCACCAGATCGACCATCTGGCGGGGAAGATGTACTTTGACCATCTGTCGCCGCTGAAACGCAAGATGCTGATCGCAAAGGCAGAGAAGTTGAGGCGGTTGCAGTGAAAATCATTTTCATGGGAACGCCGGAATTTTCAGTGCCGGTTCTCGAAGCGCTGCATCAGGCGCATGAGATTGTTGCGGTCTATTGCCAGCCACCGCGTCCGGCCGGGCGGGGCAAGGCAGATCGGCCAAGCCCTGTGCAGGCCCGGGCCGAGGCGTTGGGGTTGACGGTGCGCCATCCGGTTTCGCTGCGCAGCGAAGATGCAGCAAAGGCGTTCGCCGACCTGCAGGCGGATGTGGCTGTGGTGGTGGCCTATGGCCTGATCCTGCCACAGGCCGTGCTGGACGCGCCGCGGCTTGGGTGCCTGAATATCCACGCCAGCCTTTTGCCGCGCTGGCGTGGGGCGGCACCGATCCACCGTGCCATCATGGCGGGGGATGCCGAGACCGGGGTCTGCATCATGCAGATGGAAGCGGGGCTGGACACCGGCCCAGTGCTTCTGCGCGAGGCGACGGCAATTGGGCCCGAGGAAACGACGGCCGACCTGCACGACCGGCTAAGCGAGATGGGCGCGCGGCTGATCTGCCAGGCTCTGGAAGGGCTTCCGGGCTTGCCCGCCACTGCGCAGGGGGCGGAGGGCGTGACTTATGCCGCGAAGATCGACAAGGCCGAGGCGCGGGTGGATTTCCGGAAGCCCGCGGTCGAGGTGGACCGGCTGATCCGCGGCCTTTCGCCGTTTCCGGGGGCGTGGATCGACGTGAACGGCGAAAGGGTAAAACTGCTGCGGTCCCGGCTTGCGGCAGGGCAGGGAGCGCCGGGCGAAGTGCTGCATGGCTTTACCATCGCTTGTGGTTCGGGCGCGGTGGAGATCACCGAGGCGCAGCGTGAAGGCAAGCGCCCCATTCCCGCAACCGAGGTGCTGCGGGGGCTTGCTCTGCCCGACCGGTTGCAGGGCGAGGATCGTTGAAAAGCCGCAGTGAGGCCAACGATGGCTTCACCTCGTGCAGTCGTGAAATCTTCGGGCTGGATGGCTGGTGTTGCGGGCACGAGGCCCCCATATGTCACATGACAGCACGGGGAGGGGTGACATGCCGTTCATCTGGCTTCTGATCGTGGGGGTGGCGGTCGGGTTTCTGGCGACGCGCATCCTTAAAGTTGATCTTGATACGCCGTCGACGATAGCCCTTGGGGTGCTTGGCGCCCTGATCGGCGGGCTGGTGCTGCGCGGGTTGGTGATGATGGCCGGGGTCGGCGCAGGTTTTGTCGGTGCGCTGCTGGGCGCGCTGGTCCTGATCTGGGCCTGGAAAACCTGGATCAAGTAAGCCGTTTCACCGCGTCCTTGAGGCGAAAGCCACTGGCGCCCGTCGCGTCCCAGATTGCCTGACCTTGCCAGACAGCGAACAAAAGCGCCGCGGTTTCGCGCGCCTTCGGTCCAGTGCCAAGGCGCAGCGACAGCGCGGATTCCAGCGTCGCGCGCCAAGCGGCGGCACGTTGGGCAAGGTCCGGGTCCCGCAGGTCGGCGGCGATGGCCGCTGCATCAACCGGGCCGATGGCTTTCAGCAGGGCTTGCGGTCCTTTGTCGGCGGTCTTGGCGATTGCGTCGGCGGTTTGCGCCTCAAGCGCCTCCCACGCAGCTTGGCGGGCGGCGCGCACCATGCCGTCACGGCTGCCGAAACGCTGCACAAGCGTGGGGGCGGCAAGGCCGGTGGCGGCGGCGACCTTGGCAAAGGACACCGCCTTGTCACCGCCGGTCGCCAGCATCTGCCGGACTGTGGCAAAAACGGATGCGTCGGAAATGGTCTTGGTGCGCGGCATGATCAAAGCATAAAGCGAATGTTCATTCGCAATCAAGCGTTTCGGCATGCCCGGGATTCCTACTCGGGTCAGTCGGACAGGCAAAGTACCAGGTCACGCGACAAGGGGGTGCTGCTCGATACGGATCGGCTGGAGTTGCGGCTTTGGGGTGGGGTATCAGACCATTCGTTCACATAGCGCTAACGCTTCGGAGCGCCCGGGCTTGGGGGCTGGGACCGATAGACCGGAAGGCGCCAGCCAAGGGCGATGCTGCCCGCGCGCAGGACAAAGACCAGCGCTGCGCAGATCAGCAGGGCAATGGGCGTCGGCAAGTCGGCCTGCCCGGCAAACACTGCGCCCAATGCCCCGACAAAGGCACAGGTGACGTAAAGCTCGCCCTGCTTCAGGACCAGCGGGACCTCGTTGCAGACCACATCACGCATCAGCCCGCCCATGCAGCCCGTGATCATTCCCATCACTAGGACGACGGGCCAGCCTTGACCTTCGGCCAAGGCCACCGCCACCCCGGCCGGGACAGCGACAGCAAGGGCGAAAGCGTCGAACCACAAGAGCGCGCGATAGCGGCTTTCCAGCAGATGCGCGGTGAAAAAGACGATGATCGCCGCGACGACAGCCACGGCAAGGTTCACCGGATCGGCCACCCAGAACACCTCACGGTTCAGGATGGCGTCGCGGATCGTGCCGCCGCCAACGGCCGTCAGGCAGGCGATGAAGATGAAGCCGACGATATCAAGCTGCGACCGGCTTGCCGCAAGCGCGCCAGTCAGGGCGAAGACAAGAACCGCCGCATAGTCCAGCCCGGTCAGCAGGGTTAGGGCGGGAAATCCAGTCATGTCGAGACCTTGAAGGGTGCCATGCCCGCCCGCGCCAGTTCGTCAGCACGTTCGTTTTCGGCGTGGCCCGCGTGGCCCTTGATCCAGCGCCATGTCACCTTGTGGCGGGCCTGTGCTGCCTCAAGCCGTTGCCAAAGCTCCACATTCTTGACGGGGGGGCCACCCGCCGTGCGCCAGCCCTTGCGCTTCCACCCGGCGATCCATTCGGTGATGCCGTTCTTCACATAGGCGCTGTCGGTGACGATGGTGATCTCGGACGGCCGGGCCAGCGCCTCAAGCGCCGAGATCGCCGCCATCAGTTCCATGCGGTTGTTGGTGGTCAGCGCTTCGCCACCCTGCAGGGTACGCTCCTTGACGACCACGCCACCCTCACGCGCGAGCATCAGCACGCCCCAGCCGCCGGGGCCGGGATTGCCGGAACAGGCACCGTCGGTATAGGCGAAAAGGTCGGGCATGTCAGACCTGCAGCGGAATGGCGAGGCAGGCCAGAACCACGACCGTCAGCATGACCCGCAGCCGCAGCCACCAGCGTGGGGCAAGACCCCAGGCGGCATACATGGCATCCAGCAGCAGCAGGCCCACAAACCCCGCTGCAAGGAAGATGGTCGAGTTTGCTGACGCGTCGGTGACCATGAAGAACACCCAAAGCGCCGGGATCACCGACAGGCCATAGGCGACGGCGGCTTCGGTGCCTTCGGCCTTGGTGGCAAAGCCCCACAAAACGCCGGACATGAAGGACAGGATCACCGTGCCATAAGTCACCCCGACCACCGCGCCAAGGAACATGGGCGACAGGACCTGTCCGGCCCAGCGAGAGAGATCAGGCGACAAGTGGGTTGCAGCAGACCACAGGAAGGGGATCAGCCCGGCAAGGCCAAGCAGGAGTGCGGTGCGGGGGATGCGGCGATCATCGGTCATGTGGCCCATGTACCGTGGCGCGTCGGGCATGGAAAGCGGTTCAATTGCCCGGCAAGGGCGACAACAGCGCTCGGTTCAGCCAAGATCGGCGACAAGCCTTGCGATGCGTTTCTGGCGCGTCGGGTCCGTACGGGCGGTGGCGATCTGGTAAAGCAACCCGCGCCGCTTTCCGGGGGACAGTGCTTCCCACGCGGCCAACACTCCGCCGTTGCGAAGCGCGGCTTCGATGTCCGGGTCAAGATCAACCCGGTCGTCCGGGGCGGGCCGCAGGCGCACTTCGACCGGGTCGCCGGGCTGAATGCCGATCCTGTCAAGAAGGCTTGCACCGGTCCAGAGAAAGACCCCCTCCACCACCGGCGCGCGGGACAGGGCAAGGTTGACCGGGTGATCGGCAATCTCGCCCTCGACGCGGCGACAGCTGCCAAGGGCTTGGACAGCATCCTTTGGCAGGCGGAGGATGGTGTAGGTCGACCGTCCCCAGGTCAGGGGTTCTACCCGACCTTCGAACGTGACCCAATCGATCATGCCGGTTCGCGCAGGATTTTCGGGACCTTGAATTCGACGTCCTCGACAGCGGTTTCGACCAGTTCCACCGTCACATCGAACCGGGCGCGGAAGGCGTCGATCACTTCATTCACCAGCACCTCTGGGGCCGAAGCCCCAGCGGTCAGGCCAATCGCGCGGGCAGTTTCAAGGGCGCGCCAGTCGATATCGGCCGCGCGCTGGATCAGCATCGAATAGCCGCAGCCTGCCGCCGAGCCCACCTCAACCAGTCGTTTGGAGTTCGACGAATTCGGCGCGCCGATGACCAAAAGCGCGTCGATCTTCGGCGCGACGGCCTTGACGGCGGCCTGCCGGTTGGTGGTGGCATAACAGATGTCGTCATGCGCAGGCGCATTGATCAGCGGGAACCGGGCTTTCAGGGCGGCGGCGATGTCGGCGGTGTCGTCGACAGACAGGGTGGTCTGGGTGATGAAGGCAAGCTTTGCCGGGTCGCGGACCTGCAGGCGCGCCACATCGGCGACGGTTTCGACCAGAAGCACTTCACCGGGGGGAAGCTGGCCCATGGTCCCCACCGTCTCGGGGTGGCCTTCGTGGCCGATGTAGATCATCTGGGTGCCGGCCTCATGGTGCCGCGCGGCCTCATTGTGGACTTTGGTCACCAGGGGGCAGGTGGCATCGACGGCGATCATGTGGCGGTTGGCTGCCTCTGCCGGGACGGATTTCGGCACGCCATGCGCCGAGAACACGACGGGGCGGTCATCGGGGCAATCCGACAGCTCTTCAACGAACACCGCGCCTTGGGCGCGCAGGGCATCGACCACGAACTTGTTGTGCACGATCTCGTGCCGGACATAGACCGGGGCGCCCCATTTCTGGATCGCCATTTCAACGATCTTGATCGCGCGGTCCACGCCGGCGCAAAAGCCCCGTGGGGCGGCAAGGTAAAGGGTCAGGGGAGGATGCTTGGCCATGGGATCCCAGTCTGGACTACGGTCAGGATTAAGGGCTTCGCCGGGCAAGGTCCAGTCACGACTGGCCCGTCATGGCATCGCGTCACGGCATCGCGGCGGCGGTCACAAGGGCCAGAACTGCATAGCGGCCGGTCTTGGCAACCGCGACCAGCAGCAGGAAGACCGGGAAGGGCACCCGCAGCACACCGGCAACCGCGACCAGCACATCGCCCCCCGGGGCCCAGGCCAGCAGCAGCGACCACAGCCCCCAGCGGCGGAACCAATCCTCGGCCCGGGCCATCTGGGCCGGGCGAACCGGAAAGCGCGGGTGGTCGCGAAGGTGGCCAAGGCCGCGTCCCATCGCGTAGGTCACGCAAGACCCAAGCACATTGCCGACAGAGGCGACTGCCACAAGTGTGGCAGCGGACCACCCGGCGACCTGCATGGCGATAAAGGGCACTTCAGAGTTGAACGGAACCGGAGTCGCGGCCAGAAAGGCCGCGACGAACAGACTGGCAAGCGCGATCACCCCCCAGCGACCTGTGGCAGTGTCACTTCGACTCGACCGCCGCGGCTTCGTCCATCATCGGGCGCGGTTCGCGCGGCGGACGGCCAATGACTTCGCGCAATTCGTCCAGTTCAATGAAATTGTCGGCCTGACGGCGCAGTTCATCTGCGATCATCGGCGGTTGGCTGCGGATCGTGGACACAACCGACACCCGGACGCCCTGCCGCTGCAGGCTTTCCACCAGCGGACGGAAATCGCCGTCGCCAGAGAACAGCACCACATGATCGACCCGCGCTGCCAGTTCCATGGCGTCGACGCAAAGTTCGATGTCCATGTTGCCCTTCACCTTCCGGCGACCCTGGCTGTCGGTATATTCCTTCGCGGGCTTCGTGCGCATCGTGAAGCCGTTGTAGTGGAGCCAGTCAACCAGCGGCCGGATCGGCGAGTATTCGTCGTTCTCCAGCAGCGCGGTGTAGTAAAAGGCCCGCAGCAATTTGCCGCGACGCATGAACTCCATCCTCAGCAGCTTGTAGTCGATGTCGAAGCCCAGCGCCTTGGCGGCGGCGTAAAGATTCGAGCCATCAATGAACAGCGCAAGCCGTTCGTCCTTGTAAAACATTCCGTGGGTCCCCTTAAAGACGCTATGCTGATCGAACTTCCGTGTCTGGATCACGTGCTGTAGATAAGTCCGCCAGCCAACGTGCAACGAATATCAGCCGAAATCGCAGCCAGACAAGTCAACTATGGGAAGTTTTGCGTGTATTGCGGAAATTCTGGACAATCTCTGATTGCGCTGGGCGCGAATCTGCCGTTCGACGGACAGGACCCGGGAGAGACGTTGCGCGCGGCGGTCGCCGCTCTTGCCGAGGAAGGCGTTACCGTACTTGCCCTTAGCCGATTTTTCGCCACGCCCTGTTTTCCGGCGGGCGCCGGACCGGATTATGTGAACGCGGCAGCGGTCATCCATCGAAAAGAGCCAGGTGACCTAGCGTCACTTTTGGCCTGCCTGCACCGTGTCGAGGCCAGATTTGGCCGCAAACGCCTGCAACGCTGGGGGATGCGGACGCTGGATATCGACCTTTTGGCGATGGGCGATTCGGTTCTTCCCGACACCAAGACGCAGGATTCCTGGCGTGCGCTGGCGCCCGAAGCGCAGATCCGCACCACGCCTGACCAACTGATCCTGCCACATCCGCGGCTGCAGGACCGGGCCTTCGTCCTCGTCCCGTTGGCCGATGTGGCACCTGATTGGGTGCATCCGCGCACCGGTCTGACCGTGTTGCAAATGCTGGATGCCCTGCCAGCGGCTGACCGTGAGGCCGTGAAACCGCTTTGATTTGCTGCGATTCAGCGCTTGTCACCGCCAGCCCAAGCGCCTAAATAGGCCACTTCCAGCGAAACTTCCGGATTGGAGTTCCCTCATGGCCCGCGTAACGGTCGAAGATTGCGTTGACAAGGTTCCGAACCGGTTCGAACTGGTGATGCTTGCCGCCCATCGGGCGCGCGAAATCCAGTCCGGCTCGCCCATCACGATCGACCGTGACAACGACAAGAACCCCGTTGTCGCCCTGCGTGAGATTGCGGATGAAACGCAGTCGGCCGATGTGCTGCGCGAACGGATGATCGAAAGCCATCAGACCCAGATCGAGGTTGATGAGCCCGAAGATGACCAGATGGCGCTTCTTATGGGCGGTGACATGGATCGGCCGATGGTCGATGACATGTCGGAAGAAAAGCTGCTCCGCGCGCTGATGGAAGCCCAGGGCGAGCTTTAAGGCGGAAAACCCGCAAGCGGGGCGGTGATGATCGACGTCGAAGACCTCATCGCCCTGGTTCGCAATTACAACCCGCGCAGCAATGCCGATCTGATCCGGAAGGCCTATGCCTACGGGTTCAAGATGCATGACGGCCAGATGCGGAAATCGGGCGAGCCCTATTTCACCCACCCTGTCGCCGTGGCCGCAATCCTGACGGAACAGCGGCTGGATGATGCGACGATCATCACCGCCCTGCTGCATGACACGATCGAAGACACCCGGTCCACCTACACCGAGGTTGCCAGCCTGTTCGGCGATGAAGTGGCAGAGCTTGTTGACGGTGTGACCAAGCTGACCAACCTGCAGCTGTCCTCGACCGAAAGCCAGCAGGCCGAAAACTTCCGCAAGCTTTTCATGGCAATGTCCAAGGACCTGCGGGTCATTTTGGTCAAGCTGGGCGACCGTCTGCACAACATGCGGACCATCAAGTCGATGAACCCGGAAAAGCAGGCCCAGAAAGCGCGCGAGACGATGGAGATATTTGCTCCATTGGCCGGGCGGATGGGTATGCAGTGGATGCGCGAGGAGTTGGAGGATCTGTCCTTCAAGGTCCTCAACCCCGAGGCGCGCAATTCGATCATGCGCCGCTTCGTGACGCTGCAGAAGGAATCCGGCGATGTGGTCCACAAGATCACCGCCGACATCCGGCACGAGTTGGAGAAGGCCCAGATCGAGGCCGATGTCTATGGCCGCGCGAAAAAGCCCTACTCCATCTGGCGCAAGATGCAGGAGAAGGATCTGGCGTTCAGCCGGCTGTCCGACATCTACGGCTTCCGCGTCATCTGCGGGTCGGTGCAGGACTGCTACCGCATTCTGGGCGTGATCCACCAACGCTGGCGCGCGGTGCCGGGCCGGTTCAAGGACTACATCAGCCAGCCGAAAACGAACGGCTACCGGTCGATCCACACCACGGTATCGGGGCGTGACGGCAAGCGGGTGGAAATCCAGATCCGCACGCGCGAGATGCACGAGGTGGCCGAGGCCGGGGTTGCCGCGCATTGGTCGTACCGTGAAGGCGTGCGGGCAAAGAACCCCTTTGCCGTCGATCCGGCCAAGTGGATCGCCACCCTGACTGAACGGCTGGACGAAGGCGACACGGATGAGTTTCTGGAAAACGTCAAGCTTGAGATGTATTCCGACCAAGTCTTCTGCTTCACGCCCAAGGGCGACGTGATCCAGCTGCCGCGTGGGGCCACGCCCCTGGATTACGCCTATGCCATCCACACCCGGATCGGCAATTCCTGCGTTTCGGCCAAGATAGACGGCATTCGCGTGCCCTTGTGGACCCGCCTGAAGAACGGCCAGTCGGTGGAGATCATCACGGCAGAAGGTCAGCGCCCGCAATCCAGCTGGATCGACATCGTCACGACGGGCCGGGCCAAGGCGGCGATCCGGCGGTCCTTGCGCGAAGAAGACCGGGGCCGCTTCGTAAAGCTGGGGCAGGAACTGGCCCGCGCGGCCTTTGACCATGTTGGCAAGAAGGCCACCGACAAGGCCCTGCGCACGGCGGCCAAGATGCTGGGGCTGTCGGATGAAAATGACCTGCTGGCCCGCATTGGATCAGCCGAAATGCCGGCGCGGCGGATCGTCGAAACGCTTTACCCCGACCTTGCGCAGGCCACGGCCGAGGAAGTGGATGCCAAGCGCCCCGTCGTCGGTCTGACCGCCGACCAGAGCTTCAAGCGCGCTCAATGCTGCCAGCCGGTTCCGGGCGAACGCATCGTCGGCATCACCTATCGCGGTCAGGGCGTTGTTGTGCACGCCATCGACTGCCCCGCGCTGGAGGAGTTTGAGGATCAGACCCAGCGCTGGGTTGATCTGCACTGGCATTCCGGTCGGCATGCCCCGGTGTTCACAATCTCGCTGGATGTCACGATCTCGAACGATGCGGGCGTGCTGGGCCGCATCTGCACCTTGATCGGAGAGCAGAAGGCCAATATCTCGGACCTGCGGTTTACGGATCGCAAACCGGATTTCTATCGCCTTATCATTGACGTGGATCTGCGCGATGTTGAACATCTTCATATGGTCATGACCGCGCTTGAGGCCGAGACGGACGTGGCGCAAATCTCGCGTCATCGGGATTTGACCAAGCGGCCGTAAGGCGGAACAACGGGCGTATGTCCGGGGCAGAGAGGCGACGCGGGTGGTTTTCAAGCGCAGGGATCGGTTGGGCTGGGGCGCGTGGCTGCGCGAACAGATCTACCCGCGCGGTGGGTTCAAGCGGGCCGTCCGCTATGTCGTGCACCGCATGCGCCGCCTGCCCGACCAGCCGCACCGCGTGGCGCGCGGGGTGTTCGCAGGGTCTTTCATCGGATTTCTTCCCCTTCCGGGCATGCAGTTTCTGGCGGCTTGGGGTGCAGCGCGCCTTGTCCGGGGCAATGTGCTTGCGGCCTTGCTGGGCACGTTCAACACCAACCCGCTGACCACCCCCTTCTTCGCCGTCCTCGCGATGAGCCTTGGCCACTGGATCCTTGGGATCGAGGCGCCACTGAACGCCGAATACATCGGCAAGGCCTTTGGCCATGCCGGGCGCGATCTGTGGTTCAACTTCATGGCGCTGTTCGGACCGGAAAAGGCCCGCTGGGACGGGCTTGTCCAGTTCTGGCACGAGATCTACCTTCCGTACTTCATCGGCGCCCTGGGTCCTGCGCTTCTGATCAGTGGCATCGCCTATTACGTCACGATCCCGTTGGTCGAAGCCTATCAGAAGGCCCGTGCCGCCACGGCCCAAGAACGCGGTGAACGGCGCAGCCGGATGCGTGCCAAGCTGGCCGAGGCTGCGGCCAAACTGAAGCGGCGCGGGGAAAACGATGGCGAAGAGTTCGGGGATGACGGGCCAGGGGCGCCGTGACAGGTGGAAGGCAACAGCGATGAGGCAAGCAGCATGACACACGCAACCCGCACGCCGCGCGCCCTTCGCCTTGGGGTGAACATCGACCATGTCGCCACGGTGCGCAACGCCCGTGGGTCCGCCTGGCCTGACCCCCTGCGCGCGGCCCTGTTGGCCGAGGCTTCGGGGGCCGATGGCATCACTGCCCACCTGCGTGAAGACCGCCGCCACATCCGCGACGGTGATATCGAGGCGCTGATGGCCGCCATCACCATCCCCCTGAACTTCGAATGTGCGGCCACGGCGGAGATGCAGACCCTTGCCCTGCGTCACCGGCCCCATGCTGTCTGCCTTGTGCCGGAAAAGCGTGAGGAGCGGACCACCGAAGGCGGGCTTGACGTAGCGGGCGACCAGTCGCGGCTGGCCGACTATATCGCCCCACTGCGCGAAGCGGGGGCCCGGGTCAGCATGTTCATCAGCCATGATGCCCGGCAGATCGATGCCTCGGCTGCAATCGGGGCGGCGGTCGTGGAGTTGCACACCGGGCTTTATTCGGAATTGCTAGCCGACGGGCATTCGGAACTCGCAGAGCGTGAACTTGCCGCCTTGCGGGCGGGGGCAGAACACGCCGCCAGCCTTGGGCTGGAGGTACACGCCGGGCACGGCCTGACCTATGACAACGTCGAACCCATCGCCGCGATCCCCGAGGTGATGGAGTTGAACATCGGCCATTTCCTGATCGGTGAGGCGATCTTCCGCGGCCTTGGCCCCGCGATCGAGGAAATGCGCCGCCGGATGGAACTTGCCCGGGGCGGGGCATGATCCTCGGGATCGGCAGCGACCTTGCCAATATCGAACGGATCGAGGCCACGCTTGCCCGCTTTGGGGACCGCTTCCGCAACCGGGTCTTCACCGAACGGGAACAGCGCAAGGCCGAAGGCCGCCCGCGCGCCGTCGCTGCGACCTATGCGAAACGCTGGGCCGCGAAAGAGGCGTGTTCCAAGGCGCTGGGCACGGGCTTGCGGATGGGGATCTCGTGGAAGGACATGGCGGTGACGAACCTGCGGTCCGGCCAGCCCGTGATGCATGTCACCGGCTGGGCGGCCGAACGCCTGCGCGCGATGACCCCCGCAGGGCATGAGGCGGTGATCCATGTCACCTTGACCGATGACCACCCCTGGGCGCAGGCTTTCGTGGTCATTGAAGCCCGCCTGTTGCCCCGCTGACCGCCATGGTGCAGCCGCCGCGCCTTGACTCCGTCCACGGCTTCCGCGCAAGAAGCGCGGGATAATGAACCGAAGGCAGGGCAGGACATGGCGAAGGACAAGGCCGAAGGCGGCATCGTCGAGACGATAAAGACCGTCTTCTGGGCACTGGTGATCGCGGGCATCTTTCGCACGCTGTTCTTCCAGCCGTTCTGGATTCCGTCTGAATCGATGAAGGACACGCTGCTGATCGGCGATTTCCTGTTCGTCAACAAGATGGCCTACGGCTATTCGAAATACTCCTGCCCCTTCGCGATGTGCCCCTTCTCGGGTCGCATCTTCGCGTCCGAGCCGGAGCGTGGCGATGTCGTCGTCTTCCGCCATCCGGTGAACGGGTCGGATTTCATCAAGCGTCTGGTCGGCATGCCGGGTGACAAGGTGCAGATGCAGAACGGCGTCCTTTACCTGAACGGGGTGGCCGCCCCGCAGGAACCGGCCGGGGTGTTCGAAGAGGTCTATGAACCCCAAGGCCCGATGCGCAACCTGCCGCGCTGTGAAAACGGCGCTGTCGGTGCAGGCGGGACCTGTACCAAGACCCGCGCGATCGAAACCTTGCCCGAGGGGCAGAAACACTCGATCCTGAACATCGACACAGCCGGGTTCGGGGACAACACCGAAGTGTTTACTGTGCCCGAAGGCCATTATTTCTTCATGGGCGACAACCGTGACAACAGCCAGGACAGCCGCTATGCGCAAGCTGCGGGCGGCGTGGGCTTTGTCCCTGCCGAATATCTGATCGGTCGGGCGGACCGGATCATGTTCTCGTCTGCCGGCAGCCGGATGCTGTATTTCTGGACCTGGCGCTCCGACCGCTATTTCAAGGCGATCGAGTGAGGCTTTCGGCCGAGCTCAAGGCCTTTGAAGGCCGCCTTGGGCACCACTTCGCCAAGCCCGAGCTCTTGATGCGGGCCGTAACCCATGCGTCGATCGGCACCGCGACCCGCCCAGACAACCAGCGGCTGGAGTTTCTGGGCGACAGGGTGCTGGGTCTGGTGATGGCCGAAGCCCTGCTGACCGCCGATACCGGCGCGCGTGAGGGGCAGCTTGCCCCCCGCTTCAATGCGCTGGTCCGAAAGGAAAGCTGTGCTGCCGTTGCCCGGGAAATCGGGCTTGGGGACGTGCTGAAGCTTGGACGCAGCGAAATGCTGACCGGCGGTCGCCGGAAAGAGGCGCTTTTGGGGGATGCGATGGAGGCGGTCATTGCCGCCGCCTATCTGGACGCCGGATTTGAAGCTGCCCGGGCCATGGTCCTGCGCCTGTGGGGCGACCGGATCGCCGGTGTCGAGACCGATGCCCGCGACCCCAAGACCGCCCTGCAGGAATGGGCGCAGGCTCGGGGCATGCCGCCGCCAAGCTATATCGAGGCTGCCCGCTCGGGCCCGGATCACCAGCCCCTGTTCACGGTAGCCGTACAGGTCGAAACGGGCGAGACTGCCGAAGCGCAAGCCGGATCAAAACGCATTGCCGAACAGCAGGCCGCAAAGGCACTGCTGGCGCGGCTGGAACGGCCGTCAACCTAAGCGCTCGTACGTGGTGGCATACGCCCTTTTTGTCTCGCATCGCAGCGCCACAGCTTCTTGCGAATTCCAGGCAGTTCAAGTGCGGAATACTTCCCACGTGAGAACTTTGGCCAATCAATCGCCATCCCTGCCTTTACCATTTCAGCCGATAGGTCTCGGCCATCGGATAGGTAGCAGGTGGCAACCGTCCGGTCATGGGAGAGGTCGCCGTCGAAGACCGCGCGCACAACTTGTCCTTTGCATAGATTCACAAGCGCCCATTTTGCCGACATGCCATAGGGGTGATCCATCTCCGGCGCGTCAATCCCAGCCAGGCGGATGCGGGTTCCGGCAATGTCGAGGGTATCTCCGTCGATCACCCAGGCTGGCCCACGGAGTTCCTCAACCTCGACTATCCTGATCTGGGTTGTCTGTGTGGTAGTCGTGATACGACTGTTCCAAGGGGTGAAATCTTCTGCAACGGAAGTCTCACGTTCGATCAGCACTGCCCTAGGGCGGCGTGAGACGCGGAAGGCGCGGGAGAGAAGTCTGAAAATGCCCATGGCTCCGACTCAAAGGGTCAATCTCTGCAAGTTGGGATAATGAAGCCGCGATGCCAACTGGCAATTGCCACCTCTTTCCCGTATGGAGCGTCTGTTGAACTAATGGATTGTTTTCGAACATGACCACACGCGCGGGCTTTGTCGCCCTGATCGGTGAACCGAACGCCGGAAAATCGACCCTGCTGAACCGGATGGTGGGGGCGAAGGTCAGCATTGTCACCCACAAGGTGCAGACCACCCGGACGCGGATACGCGGGGTCTGTATGGAAGGCCAGTCGCAGATCGTCTTTGTCGATACGCCCGGCATCTTCCGGCCGCGCCGCAGGCTGGACCGGTCGATGGTCAAGGCAGCCTGGGGCGGGGCCTCGGACGCCGATGTGATCGTGCTGCTGATCGAAGCGCATCGCGGGCTGACGGAAGGCGTGAAGCTGATCCTTGACCGTCTGGCCGATGAAATGCCGAAGGGTCAGCCGGTGGCCCTTGCCATCAACAAGATTGACCGAGTCAAGGCCGAAACCCTGCTGGCGCTGGCGGAAGAGGTGAACGCGGCCTATCCGTTCAAGAAGACCTTCATGATCAGCGCCGAAAAGGGCTATGGCGTCGCCGACCTGCGGGAATGGCTGGCGGGCGAGGTGCCCGAGGGACACTGGTTTTACCCGGAGGACCAGATCGCCGACCTGCCAATGCGGATGATCGCGGCCGAGATGACGCGCGAGAAGCTGACCCTGCGCCTGCATGAGGAGCTGCCTTACCAGCTGACGGTGGAAACCGAAAAATGGGAGGACAAGCCCGACGGCACCACGCGGATCGACCAGATCGTCTATGTCGCCCGCGATGGCCACAAGGGGATTGTCCTGGGCAACAAGGGCGAGACGATCAAGGCCATCGGCCAATCGGCCCGGGCGGATATCAGCGAATTCCTTGGGCGCACGGTGCACCTGTTCCTGCAGGTGAAGGTGCGGCCGAACTGGCAGGATGAGCCGGAGCGCTATTCCGAGATGGGGCTGGATTTCAAGGACGGCGATGCCTAGGGAGGGCAAAAGTTTTCGAAAACTTTTGCAAATTCCTTCGAAGGAATTTGGCCCCGGTCTGCGCCCGGAGCGCGGGTTGAAGCGGCGGAGCCTCCGGCGGGAGTATTTGGGGAAAGAGCAACTCGCATGAGCGCGAGGCTGGCCAGTGGCGTCTGGGTGTCAGCATACCTGACCCGGCTAAGGCTTGCGGACATTCCTGCCTATGTCACTGCCAAGGGCGATCCGACAGCGGGGGCGGTGGTCGTCAAGGTGGCGCTTCTGGACGGGACCGCGCGGGCTTTTGAACGGAGGTCGGACCTGATGACTGGCGCGCGGGCCTGGATCGTTCTGGCCGAGGGGCAGGAGGTCGAGGTGGATGCGCTTTTGGCGCGCGCCCGTGGCCGCGATCCGGACTTGTGGGTGATTGAGCTTGAAGATCGTTTGGGGCGGACGCTGCTGGATCAGGACGGGCTGTCGGATTGAGTTGCGCATGCCGCGTTGCCCACGGATAGTCGCCGGATGGATTGGCGCGACGAAGGTGTGCTTCTGTCCATGCGTCCGCATGGCGAAAGTGCCGCGATCATCGAGGTGCTGACGGCAGCGCATGGCCGCCACGCAGGCGTGGTGCGTGGCGGGGCATCGCGCAAGATGGCCGCGACCCTGCAGCCCGGCACGCAGTTGCAGCTGGAGTGGCGGGCGCGGCTGGATGACCATATCGGCACCTTTACGGTGGAACCCCTGCGGTCGCGGGCGCATCTGCTGGGCGACCGGCTGGCGCTGGCGGGGCTGATGTCGATCTGTGCACTGCTCCGGGCTGCCTTGCCTGAGCGTGAACCGCATCCTGCGCTTTGGTCCGAGACCCTGCCCCTGCTGGATGCGCTGGGCGTTGACGGCTGGACATCAGCCTACCTGCGCTGGGAGTTGCGGTTGCTTGAGGAATTGGGTTTTGGCCTTGACCTGACGGCTTGCGCCGTAACCGGGGTGACCGAAGGGCTGGCCTATGTCAGCCCGAAGTCGGGCCGCGCGGTTTCGGCCAAGGGCGCGGGGGATTGGGCCGACCGGCTGCTGCCCTTGCCGCCGGGGCTGGCTGGAACCGAAGGGTTGAGCGCCGGCGCGCTGGAGCAAGGGCTGCGCCTGACCGGCTTTTTTCTTGACCGGGGCCTGCGCCCGATCCTGAACGACCGGCCCCTGCCCGAAGCACGGGCGCGGCTGGTTGATCTTCTGGCGCGCAAGCAGGCGTGAAACGACGCAATATGTCGCACCGGTGACAGAGGCCACCCTCTGATCCGGGCGAGGGTAGCCTATGGCCACCCGATATTTGCCGCTGGCGCTGAAGCACAGCCCGACCCCGCGAATCGAGCATTTCGCCCTTCTCTCCGGTCTTGATGCCGCGATCCGGGGGATTCTGATCTCGACCATGCCGCTGGTGGTCTATGATGCCTTGGGCGATGCGCAGGCGACCTCGGTCATGTATTTCGCCGCCGGGATCGTGGCGCTGCTCTGGGGACTGATGGTGCCCTGGGCCACCCGCAAAGTGCCGCGGCGCTGGGCCTATACCGGGGGCGTGTGCCTGTACCTGATCGGCAATACGCTGGGCGCGATCGGGACCTGGTGGTCGGTGCCGATGGCGCTGATGTGCAATGCGATGGCGACAGTGACGATCTTTGTCTGCCTGAACGCCTATGTGCTGGACTATGTGGAGCGGGTGGATCTGGGGCGCAGCCAGTCGACCCAGATGGCCTATGCCGCCACCGCCTGGACGCTGGGCCCGATGAGCGGGGTGTGGCTTTACCACCAATGGGCGCCCGCGCCGTTTCTGGTGGCGGGGGCTTTTGCGCTGGTGCTGTTGGTCAGCTTCTGGGTCTTGCGGTTGGGCAACGGCAAGCAGATCACCCGGGCCAAGCGGCCAGCGGTCAATCCCTTGGGCTATCTGGGCCGGTTCTTCAGCCAGCCCCGGCTGATTGCGGGCTGGATGTTCGCGGTGATGCGCAGCTGCGGCTGGTGGGTCTATGTCGTCTATCTGCCGATCTTCTGCATCGAGGCGGGGCTGGGTGACAAGGTCGGCGGCATTGCGCTGTCGGTGACGAACGCGCTGTTGTTTGCCGCACCGGCGCTGAACCGGCTGGGCCGCCGCCTTTCGGTGCGCCGGTCGGTGCGCACGGCCTTTGGCCTGTGCGGTGCGCTGTTCTGCAGTGCCGGTCTGCTGGCTTTCCTGCCCTGGGCCACGGTGGCGCTGGTCATGGTCGCCTCGGTCTTTCTGGTCATGCTGGATGTCGTCGGTGGGTTGCCGTTCCTGATGTCCGTCAAGCCCAGCGAGCGGACGGAAATGTCCGCCGTCTATTCCAGCTTTCGGGATGTGTCCGGCATCCTGACACCGGGGGCGGCCTGGCTTGTGCTGTGGGTAGCGCCCTTGCCCGGGATCTTCATCGCTGCCGGGGTGGGGCTTCTGGCATCATGGGCGGTGGCCGGACGTCTGCACCCCCGGCTGGGCAGCGCGCGCCCGTCGCGGGGCAGGGGCTGACCCCATCAGGCGCTGGCGAGGAACCGCCCCGTCGCCAAGGACCGAGGTAGATGGCTACATCAACCCCGGTGCTTTCGTCAGGCCCAGATTTTGCCGTGCCGGACCAGCCAGTCCGCCGATGCCAGCAGCGCAGCTTTCGGCGCGATGAACTCCATCCCCATCTCCTTCACGGCGCGGGCGTTCGAGACCCGTTCCAGATGCCCGATCTTCGGCAGGATCGACCGGACCTGCGGATCGACCAGCGCCAGCAACCGCAGCAGGAAGGCCGGAGCTTCACGCGTGGGGATGCGCCGGGTGGGGTAGGCGGCTTTGAGCATGCGGCCCATGTCGACCATCGCCATCGAGCCGGAGGTTGAGAGATAGCGCTTTCCTGCCGTCTCTGGCCGCTGCAGCGCGCGCAGATGCATCTCGGCAACGTCGCGCACGTCCACCACGGGCAAGCCAAAGGCCGGAAGCATCGGATCCTTGCCCTTCAGGATCCGTTCGATCAGGCCCAGCGACGATCCATAGTGTTCGTCCAGCGGCGGCCCCAGCACGAGGCCCGGGTTGATCGTCGTCAGCTTCAGCCCCCGCGCCTTGGCCACCTCCCAGGCGGAGCGTTCGGCCAGCGTCTTTGATCTGGCGTAGGGCGTGGTTGACGGCAGATGGATGTCGCACCAATCCGCCTCATCCTGCATGAAATCGTGCTTGGCCTCATTGATGACCGCCACGGTGGATGACGTCAGCACCACCCGCTCCACCCCCGCCGCAGCGGCTGCCTTCAACACCCGTTCGGTCCCCTCGACCGCCGGGCGGATCAGCTGTGCCGGGTCCTTCGGCTGCGCGATGGGAAAGGGCGAAGCCGTGTGAACCACGGCCACGACGCCAGCTACGGCGTCAGCCCAGCCCGCATCCGCCTCAAGATCGGCCTGCACAAAACTGATAGCGCCTGCCTTGGCGGTCAGATGCGGCGTGACGGCGGCCCGCACTTCATCGGCCCGGTCCAGCCGCCGAAGGGTGCCGCGCAGATCATAGCCCGCGTTCAGCAGCTTGACCGCCACATGCTTGGCAATAAAGCCGGTAGACCCGGTAAGAAGCACGGTTCCCGACATTGGCCGCCCCCGCCCTTTCGCTGCAAGGAACAGCTTCGCAGGCGGACGGGATCAGCGCAAGAAATTCAGTCCAGCAGACGCCGCGCGATCACGGTGGCTTGTATTTCCGCGGCGCCTTCAAAGATGTTCAGGATGCGCGCATCGCACAGGATCCGGCTGATGCGATATTCCAACGCAAAGCCGTTGCCGCCGTGAATCTGCAGCGCGTTGTCCGCTGCCGCCCAGGCCACCCGGGCACCCAGCAGTTTGGCCATCCCAGCCTCAAGGTCGCAGCGGTGGCCATGGTCCTTTTGCCATGCGGAATAGTAGGTCAGCTGCCGGGCGATCATGATCTCGACCGCCATCATCGCCAGCTTGCCCGCAATGCGGGGGAAGGCGATCAGCGGTTTGCCGAATTGCTTGCGGTCCAGCGCGTATTGCATTCCGGTTTCCAGCGCCGATTGCGCCACGCCCACGGCCCGCGCTCCGGTCTGGATGCGGGCAGATTCGAAGGTCTGCATCAGCTGCTTGAAGCCCTGACCGGTCACCCCGCCCAGCAGGTTTTCGCCCTTGACCTTGAAGCCGTCGAAGGCCAGTTCGTATTCCTTCATGCCGCGATAGCCGAGCACTTCGATCTCTCCACCCGTCATGCCGGGGGTGGGGAAGGGGGCGTCATCCGTGCCGGGGGTCTTTTCGGCCAGAAACATCGACAGCCCGCGATAATCGGTGGTGTCGGGCTCGGTCCGGGCAAGAAGGGTCATCACATGCGTGCGGGCGGCGTGGGTGATCCAGGTCTTGTTGCCGGTGATCGTCCAGTCATCGCCGTCGCGGACCGCACGGGTGCGCAAGGACCCAAGGTCAGACCCGGTGTTCGGTTCGGTGAACACCGCAGTCGGCAGGATTTCCCCGCTGGACAGTTTGGGCAGCCAATGGGCCTTTTGCGCGTCGGTCCCGCCACAAAGGATCAGCTCGGCGGCAATTTCAGTGCGGGTGCCAAGGCTGCCCACCCCGATATAGCCGCGCGACAGTTCCTCGCTGACGACAACCATCGCGGCCTTGGACAGGCCGAAGCCGCCGTATTCCTCGGGGATGGTCAGGCCGAAAACGCCCATCTCGGCCAGTTCGGTGATCACCTCCATCGGGATGAGTTCGTCCTTGAGGTGCCAGTCATGCGCGACGGGGATGACCTTTTCATCCGCATAGCGGCGGAACTGATCGCGGATCATCTCAAGCTCATCATCCAGCCCCGGGGCACCAAAGGTGGCGCGACCGTGGTTGTCCTGCATCAGCGCGACAAGCGCCCCCCGCGCCGCAGCCGTGTTGCCCTGCGCCATCAGGCGGGTTGCGGCGTCCGACGGGGTCCAGCTGATCTCCATGTCCGTCAGGCGGGCAGATTCCAGCTGGCTCATCGGGATACCGCCCGCGATCTGGGCCAGGTATTCGCCAAAGCCGATCTGCAGGATCAGCGCCTCCATCTGGCCGAACTGGCCAGCGTCCGAAACCCGGCCTGCCCAGGCGCGCAGCTGGCGCAGGCCTTCCAAATAGGTGGCAAGCCAGGCAACGGCATGGGCCTGATGCTGCCGTTCCTCCAGCGCTTGCGAGGACAGGCGTCCGCCAACCGTCACCTCCGTCCGCAGCACTTCGCGCGCTTCGGCGAACAGCGCCTCAACCTCTGGCAGGGCGGCGGCGGTCAGGTCCAGCACATCGGCAAGGATCGGGGTCTGGGTCATGGCTTGTCCATCATGCGGCATCTGGGCCCCTCCGGTCACAACGGGATTCTGCACCTGCGAAGACCTAGCGCCTTCGCAACTGCAGAGCAATTAGATTTCGCTGGCGGCAGGGCAAGCGAATGAAAATGTCGCAGCGGATTTTCGATGGCACCCGGTTGCCACGCCGCCAAGGCTGCACATCCGTCGCAAGATGCTCCTTGCCGCAATCGGTAGCGCAAACAGGCATGCAGCCCTCTTCCCCCCGTCATCCGACTGCGCCACAAGGGCAGGGAAAGGGCTACCCCATGTTCGAATTTCTGTTGGCCGGCCTGTCAATACAGGCCTTCGAAGCCGCCCTTGCCGTGAGCTTTCTGGCCGGTCTGGTCAAGGGAACCGTTGGCTTTGCGATGCCGATGATCCTTGTGTCAGCCTTTGCCATCTTCCTGCCCCCTGATCTGGCGCTTGCCGGGCTGATCCTGCCGACGCTGACCACCAACCTGTCGCAGGCCTTTCGCCAAGGCGTGCCCGCCGCGCGCCAGACGGCGTTCACCTACCGCCGGTTCCTGATTGGCACGGTGATCTGCATCGCCATTTCAGCCCCGTTCTCCGACGCCATCCCGCGCGACGTCTACCTTTTGCTGATCGGCGTGCCAATCACCGCATTCGCGGCATTGCAACTGATCGGGGCCGACCTTTCGATCAAGCTGCAGCATCAGGACCGCGCAGAATGGGGGCTTGGGGTGATCGGCGGGCTTTATGGGGGGATCTCTGGCATCTGGGGGCCGCCGCTTCTGGTGTTCCTGCTGTCCACCGGCGCCGACAAGGCCGAGGCGATCCGCGCGCAAGGGGTGGTCTTCCTGATTGGAGCGGTGGCGTTTCTGGGCGCGCATCTGGGCACCGGGGTGGCAGATAGCCGGACGCTCGCCTTTTCCGCCGCCCTGTCCGTCCCGGCGCTGGCGGGGCTGTTTCTGGGTTATGCGGTTCAGGATCGGCTTGACCAGCAGCGCTTTCGCCGCTGGACGCAAGGGCTTTTGGTGGTGACGGGCCTTAACCTTGTGCGGTTGGCATTCGTCGATTCCTGAAGGCCGCTCGCCTAAGTCAGCAAGCGGCCCTCCGGCTTTCCCGTCCGCCCATCAGCCGATGGCTGCCGCCTTCACGTCGGCATCGATGAAGGGGACGTACTGGGCAAAGTTCTTCTGGAACATTTCCACCAGCTTGCGCGCCTGCGCGTCGTACTCGCCCGGATCGGCCCAGGTGCTGCGCGGGTCCAGCAGGCCCTTGCCGACGCCCGGCACGGCCACCGGAACGTCAAAGCCGAACACCGGATCCCTGCGGAAGGTCACCCCGTTCAGTGACCCGTCCAGCGCCGCCGACAACAGCGCCCGCGTCGCCATGATCGGCATCCGCTTGCCCACACCATAGGCACCCCCGGTCCAGCCGGTGTTCACCAGCCAGCACGACGCGCCCTGCCGGTTGATCTTGGCTTGCAGAAGCTTGCCGTAAACCTCGGGGCGGCGCGGCATGAAGGGCGCGCCAAAGCACGTGCTGAACGTGGGCTGCGGTTCGGTCACCCCCCGCTCGGTCCCCGCGACCTTGGAGGTGAAGCCGGACAGGAAGTGATACATCGCCTGCGCCGGGGTCAGCCGGGCAATGGGGGGCAGCACGCCGAAGGCATCGCAGGTCAGCATCACCACATGGCGTGGATTGCCGCCAAGGCCCGTGGCCGACGCGTTCGAGATCGCCTCAAGCGGGTAAGCGCAGCGGGTGTTGTCAGTCAGCGAATTGTCGGCAAAGTCGAGTTCCAGCGTTTCCGCGTCATAGACCATATTCTCCACCACCGTCGCAAAGCGGTGCGTGGTGGCATGAATCTCCGGCTCGGCCTTGGGGTCAAGGTTGATGGTCTTGGCGTAGCAGCCGCCTTCAAAGTTGAAGATGCCCCGGTCTGACCAGCCGTGTTCATCGTCGCCAATCAAGGTCCGGTCGGGCGCGGCGGAAAGCGTGGTCTTGCCAGTGCCCGACAGGCCGAAGAACACTGCCGAATCCACCGGGTTGCCGACCGCGTGGTTGGCGCTGCAATGCATCGGCATCACGCCCTTTTCCGGCAGCAGGTAGTTCAGCACCGTGAACACGGCCTTCTTGTTTTCGCCCGCATAGGCCGTGTTGCCGATCAGCACGGTCTTTTCGTCAAAGTTCAGCGCGATGACGGTTTCCGTCCGGCACCCATGTTTGGCCGGGTCAGCCTTGAAGCTGGGGCAGTTGATGATCGTCCAGTCCGGCACGAACCCATCCAGTTCCTCACGCGCGGGGCGGCGCAGCAGATGGCGGATGAAAAGGCCGTGCCAGGCAAGCTCGGTCACCACGCGCACGTCCAGCCGATGCAGCGGGTCTGCGCCGGCATAAAGGTCCTGCACGAAAACCTCGCGCCCCTGCAGATGCGACAGCATGTCGGCCTTCAGGACCGAAAAGGCATCCGGCGTCATCGCGGCGTTGTTTTCCCACCAGATGCTGTCCTCGGTCGCAGCTGTGCGGACCACGAACTTGTCTTTCGGTGACCGCCCGGTGAAGGTGCCGGTGCTGCACAGGAACGCCCCGCCCTTGCCCAGACGCCCCTCGCCCCGCGCGACCGCGGCCTCGACCAGTGCCGCCTCGACATAGTTGTAGTGGGCGACCGCCACACCCGAGATGCCTTGGTGGTCCAACTGGTGAAGAGGGTTCACGCGTCCGCGAGTGGATTGGTCTGTCATCCTGCAAGCTCCCGTTGCCACACCTGCCGATGTGGCGGTTCCTACCCATGGGCATCCGGGCCAATGAATGCCGTGACACGACATTTCGGGTCAGGTCACCAGCGGCCTATAGCATGACGATTCTGCCCTAGAATAGCATGTTTTCAAAGCGTTAGCGCAATCATTCTGCCGTTAGCGCCACCATGGCGAACCATCGCGGACTTGTGGGCCAAAATCCCCGTCTGGTCGGCGAAATTGCCACCCTTCGCCGCAGTTCTGTGGGGGTGATTCGGTTTCCTGTTGATTATCCGGCCCCAAGGACCGACACTGGCGGCAAAATATGCTTGTGGCAGTAGCAGTTACAGGGAGGCTCGCAGATGTCGCGCATCGCTTTGGTGGATGACGACCGGAACATCCTGACCTCGGTCGCGATGACCCTTGAGGCGGAAGGGTTCGAGGTCGAGACCTACAACGACGGCCAGTCCGCGCTTGAGGCGTTCAATCGCCGCATGCCGGATATGGCGGTTCTTGACATCAAGATGCCAAGGATGGACGGGATGGACCTGTTGCAGCGCATGCGGCAGAAGACATCGATCCCCGTCATCTTCCTGACATCCAAGGATGATGAGATTGACGAAGTTCTGGGCCTTCGCATGGGGGCCGACGACTATGTCAAAAAGCCCTTCAGCCAGCGCCTTCTGGTGGAACGCATCCGCGCGCTGTTGCGCCGGCAGGAAGCGATCAACACCGGCGAAGCGGCGGCCACCGAAGAAACCCGGATGATGGAACGCGGCGCCCTGCGGATGGACCCGCTGCGCCACTCGGTCACCTGGAAGGGGATGGAGGTGTCGCTGACCGTCACCGAATTCCTGTTGCTGCAGGCTTTGGCCCAGCGGCCCGGCTTTGTGAAATCGCGCGATCAGCTGATGGATGTGGCCTATGACGATCAGGTCTATGTCGATGACCGCACGATCGACAGCCACATCAAGCGGCTGCGCAAGAAGATGCGGTCGGTTGACGATACCTTTTCGGCCATCGAGACCCTGTACGGGATCGGCTACCGCTACAACGAAGAGTGACGGCCCAAAGGCATGACCGCGGCACCCAGGATCGGACTTGAAGACCCGCGGCCGAAACGGTCGGGTGATGTCCTTCTGGGCGAAGACTGGGTTTCCCCCGAAGCTACCGTCGAACGGCTGAAGGACGGCCGCGGCGGTCGCAGCATTGTGGCGCTGAACCGTTCGCCGCTTGCGCGCAAGATCATCGTCTTCAACCTCATGGCGCTGGTCATGCTGGTGGTGGGCGTTCTGTTCATGAACCCCTTCCGTGACAGCCTTGCCCTGCAGCGGCAGCAGGGCATGGCGCGGCAGGCCGAACTGATTGCCAACATATACCAGGCGCAACTGCGTCCCGGCTCTGCCGGGTTCGATTTCCGTCAGCCGCTGGCGGATATCGACGTTGATCCGATGGTGGAAGTGTTCCTGTTCGATCCGACCGGCCGCATCATCGCCTCCAAGGTCGGGCAGGGCACGGATACGCTGCTGGCCAACCGGGGCCAGCCGACGATTCTGACGGACTTCCTTGAAGGCGTCTGGACCTGGGTCACCGCGATCCTGCGTCAGGGCAGGGCGGTCACCACCGAAACCATCGACGCTGCCCAGCAGGCACAAGTTGCCTTCGACGCTGCGCGCGGCGGGGATTCCATCACGCGCATCGCGCGGGATAGCGAAGGCAGCCTTCTGTTTTCGGTCGCAGCCCCAATCACGGTATCGGGCGAGATTGTGGGTGTTGTGGTCCTGACGTCCACCTCGGCCGAGATTGACCGTCTGGTCCGCTATGAACGCGAACAGATCCTGCAGATGTTCCTCTTGGCTGTCGCCGTATCCATCGGGCTTAGCCTGATGCTGGCCTCCACCATCTCCAACCCGCTGTCCGACCTTGCCGCCGCGGCTGAGCTTGGCCGCGACCGCGATGCCCGCCGGGTTGCCCCCAGCCGCGTCCGCATCCCCGACCTTGCCGCCCGCCCGGACGAAATCGGGCGCCTGTCGGTGGCCATGCGGGGCATGGTTTCGGCGCTTTATGACCGGATCGACGCGAATGAACAGTTTGCCGCCGATGTGGCCCATGAAATCAAGAACCCGTTGGCATCCTTGCGGTCAGCCGTGGGGTCGCTGCGCTTTGTCAAAAAGGAAGACCAGCGCGAGAAATTGCTGGATGTGATCGAACATGACGTCCGCCGTCTGGACCGTCTGGTCAGCGATATTTCCAACGCGTCCCGACTGGACAGCGAACTGGTCAAGGAAGAGGAAGAAGAATTCAACCTGCTGAAAACCCTGTCCAACCTGTGCCAGTATCTAAGCCAGCAGGCCGGCGAAAAGGGCGTGGACTTCATCATTGACCTGCCCGCCGACCCGATCGCCATCCATGGGCTTGAGGCGCGTCTTGCGCAGGTCTTCGTCAATCTGGTGACCAACGCAATCTCGTTCTGCGAAGAAGGCGATGCAGTGCGGGTCTGGGCCCGTCGCCGCGAAAACCGCGTGCTTGTCGTGGTCGAGGATACCGGCCCCGGCATCCCCGAGCAGGCGCTGGCCAAGGTGTTCAAGCGCTTCTACTCGGAACGCCCGCAGGCCGAGTTTGGCCAACACTCCGGCCTTGGTCTGGCCATCTCAAAGCAGATCGTCGAGGCGCATGGCGGGGTGATCTGGGCCGAAAACATCCGCCCCACCGCCGCCGACCCCACGTCCGAACCCTTGGGCGCGCGCTTCGTCGTCGGCCTGCCCGTGTGACCGACCCCGCCACCCAGACGCTGCACGCCTCTTGTGTGGCGGTGGGGGATCGGGGGCTTTTGATCCTTGGGCCGTCCGGGTCGGGCAAGTCGTCTCTGGCGCTTCGGCTGATCTCACTTGGGGCGTCGCTGGTGGCTGATGACCAGACCCTGCTTTCGGTTGAAACCGGCCGCCTTGTCGCCCGTTGTCCCGGCCCGATCCGCAGCCTGATCGAAGCTCGGGGTGTCGGCCTACTGCGTGCACCCACGGTGGAAACCGCCACGATCGCCCTGGTGGCCGATCTGGGACGGGTGGAAGACCAGCGCTTGCCCCCCCTTCGCAGCTTCACGATCCTGGGATGCACGGCTGATCTTGTGCTGCACCCGCAGAATGACCATTTTCCCGATGCGCTGATGCTCTATCTTCGTCACGGACGGCAGGCATAGGCCCTGCAGGACGCACCCAATGATCGCCAACCCCGAACCTGATCACCGCTTTGTCTTTGTCACCGGCCCCTCGGGCGCCGGGCGGACAACTGCGATTCGCGTGCTTGAGGATCTGGGCTATGAAGGCATCGACAACATCCCCCTGTCGCTGGTTCCCCGCCTGATCGAGGGCACGCCCCTTGGCCGCCCCATCGCGCTGGGCCTCGACGTGCGCAACCGCGACTTCAACGCCACCGCCCTGATCGAACTGATCGACAGCCTGACCCGCGACCCCCGCGTGGCTTTGGATGTCCTGTATCTTGACTGCGCGCCATCGGTCCTGATCCGCCGCTTTTCCGAAACCCGCCGCCGTCACCCGCTGGCCCCCGCCGAAACCCCCGCGCAGGGGGTGGAGCGTGAGATTGACCTGCTCGCCCCAATCCGGGTGCGGGCCGACCACCTGATTGACACGACCGACCTGACCCAGCACGACCTGAAAGCCGAAGTCGCGGCCCTGTTTGACACCGGGGCAACCGGGCGGCTTTCCGTGTCGGTCCAGTCCTTCAGCTACAAGCGTGGGGTGCCGCGTGGGGTCGACATGATCTTTGACTGCCGCTTTCTGGCCAACCCGCATTGGCAGCCCGACTTGCGCGCGCTGGATGGCCGCGACCCAACAGTCGAAGCCTTTGTCCGCGCCGATCCGCGTTTTGCTGAATTCTTCCAGAAGTTGCAGGATTTGATCCTGTTTCTCCTTCCGGCCCATGTGGACGAAGGCAAGGCCCACCTCGCCATCGGTTTTGGCTGCACCGGAGGGCAACACAGGTCGGTCGCCGTAGCGGAACTGGTCGGGAACGCGCTTGCAGATGCCGGCTGGCCGGTGTCAAAACGACACCGGGAACTTGAACGCAAGGCGGCCTCTGGCGCGCCTGACGCAACGAAGGTGGCAGTCGCTTGATCGGTATCGTGATTGTGGCGCATGGCGGGCTGGCGCGGGAATATCTCTCGGCGGTCGAGCATGTCGTGGGCAAGCAGGACGGTGTCCGCGCCATTGCCATTGAAGATGACCATGACCGCAGCGCCAAGCAGCAGGAAATCTGCGTGGCCGCCGATGCGGTGGATACCGGGCAGGGCGTAGTCCTTGTGACAGACATGTTCGGTGGGTCGCCGTCCAACCTGTCGCTGCCCGCCTGCGCCACCACCGGTCGCCGAATCCTGTATGGTGCCAACCTGCCGATGCTGATCAAACTGGCCAAATCGCGCGACATGACCGTGCCTGAGGCTGTCGCCGCCGCGCTTGACGCCGGGCGCAAATACATCAACGCCCTCGATCTTGGGACTGGGGGCTAAGAATGACCAGCCGCACGTTGCGCATCGTCAACGAAAAGGGTCTGCATGCCCGCGCCAGCGCCAAGTTTGTCGAAGTGGTAGAGGCACATGATGCCCGGGCCGAAGTGCTGAAGGACGGCCTCTCCGTCTCGGGCGACAGCATCATGGGGCTTTTGATGTTGGCAGCCTCGCGCGGAACCACTATTGAGGTTCAGACATCCGGGGCAGAAGCGGGGAAGCTCGCCGATGCGTTGGAGGCCCTGGTTGCAGCCCGCTTCGGTGAGGAGTATTGAAGCGCGCTGGGGATGAAGGCAGTCGCTTCGTGACGGAACAGACGCATATCGGGAAAGCGGGCGAACCGCTGGAGGGTCTGGCGCCTGTTGCTCCGGCTGAGCCCGTTTATGACATGCGCCGGCTGTCCTATGCTGGCACTTTCAAGAACCCGTTCAAGGCTGGCACGATTCGCACCATCGAATGGGTGACCGCCAAGGTGCAGCTTCTGCGCCTGATCCGCAGCTTTGAAAAATCCGGCGCCCCGCACGGCGCGCCCTTCTGGCCCAAGGCGATCCGCCACATGGGCATCCGTATCGACACCCCGCCCGAAGAAATCGCCCGCATCCCCGCGACCGGCCCCTTGGTTGTGGTGGCAAACCACCCCTCGGGTCTGGTTGACGGCATGGTCATGGCCGAGATGATCAATCGCGTCCGGTCTGACTTCAAGATCCTCACCCGCTCGCTCCTCACCGGGATCCCCGAGGTCGAGGAGTTCATGATCCCAGTGCCCTTCCCGCATGAGGACAACGCCCGCGAACTGGGCCTGAAGATGCGCGATGACACGATGAAGCACCTCAAGGCCGGGGGCGTCATCATCGTCTTCCCCGCAGGGAAGGTCGCGATGAGCCCCGGCTGGTGGGGCAAGGCTGTCGAGGCGGAGTGGAACGTCTTCACCCACAAGATCGTGAAATCCTCGGGCGCGACGATCCTGCCGATCTACTTCCCCGGCCAGAACTCCCGCGCGTTCCAGATCGCCAATCAGGTCAGCGACACGATCCGCCAGGGCCTGCTGCTCTATGAAATCAAGCGCAGCCTCTTCAAACCCCAGCGCCCGGTCATCGGCCACCCGATCCCGGCCGAGGAGTTGAAGAAATGGGAGGGCAACCCGAGGGGCTTCCTGGCCTGGCTGCGTGAGCATACGCTGGCGTTGGGCAAGTAGACCCTCCTCGTTCGACTTCGTCTCCTCGTCGGAGGCCCGCGCGAGGAGTGACGAAGTCATCGACGAGCAGCCCTCTTACCTTGTCGGCACTGGCACTTCGCCCCGGTAGTCATAGAACCCCCGCTGGGTCTTCCGACCCAGCCACCCCGCCTCGACATACTTCGTCAGCAAGGGACAGGGCCGGTACTTGGTATCCGCCAGCCCCTCATGCAGCACGTTCATGATCGCAAGACACGTATCCAGCCCGATGAAATCCGCCAACTCCAGCGGCCCCATCGGGTGGTTGGCGCCCAGCTTCAGCGATTCGTCGATCGACTTCACGCTGCCGACCCCTTCGTACAGCGTATAGACCGCCTCATTGATCATCGGCATCAGGATGCGGTTGACGATGAATGCGGGGAAATCCTCGGCACTCGCCGCCGTCTTGCCCAGCTTGCGGACGACCTCGTGCAGGGTGTCCCATGTCTCCTGATCAGTCGCGATGCCGCGGATCAGCTCTACCAGCTGCATCACCGGCACCGGGTTCATGAAGTGGAACCCCATGAACTTTTCCGGCCGGTCCGTCCGGCTTGCAAGACGAGTGATGGAGATCGACGAAGTGTTCGACGTCAGGATCGTCGTCGGCTTCAGATGTGGCAGAAGGTCCTCGAAGATCGCCTGCTTGACCGTCTCGCGTTCCGTCGCGGCTTCGATGATCAGGTCGCACTGGCCCAGATCGGTCAGCTTCAGCGTCGTCTTGATCCGCCCAAGCGCAGCACGCTTGTCGGCGGGCATGACCTTGCCGCGTGCCACCTGCCGTTCGATGTTGCGTTCGATCACGGCCAGCGCCTTCGACAGGCTGTCTTCCGAGATATCGGTCATCAACACGTCATAGCCCGCAAGCGCAAAAACATGGGCAATGCCATTGCCCATCTGGCCCGCGCCAACCACGCCCACCTGCCTGATGTCCATCGCAACGCCTCCTGTTGACTGTTCGCTTATGCCCGCTGGCCCCGGCCCGCGCAAGGATGGGCGCGCCAAGGGAAAATGCCTCGACTTGTCCTGAACCGCCCGATTTTAGCCAGTCGGCAACCACTCTCTGCAACGCTTGGCCCGGGTAGCTGACAATCGGGTGGTGTGATGATGCCAGTACAGGCGGGCGCGGGGGCGCTCGACTATTTTCCATGCCGTTATGGCGCATCACGGGCCCTGTTTCGGGGGCCGGAGCGGGATCTTTCCGGCGCCTACATCGTGGCACTGGGCGGGTCGCCGACCTTTGGAAAATATGTCGCCCGGCCCTATCCGGTGCTGCTGGAACGCGCTGTTGGCCAACCTGTCGCCAATCTGGGTGGGCTGAACGCAGGCCCTGATTTCTATCTGTCTGACCCTGCGGCACTGCGCGTCGCCTCTCGCGCGCAGGTGGCAATCCTTCAGGTCACCGGTGCCGATGGGCTGTCAAACCCGTTCTATACCGTCCACGCCCGTCGCAATGATCGCTTCCTTGCCGCCACCCCGGCCCTTCGTGCGCTTTACCCTGAGGTCGACTTTGCCGAGATTCACTTCACCCGCCATCTGCTGTCGGTACTGGCCCGCACCGATGCCGCCCGCTTTGACCAGCTGCGTGCGGGGCTGCAGGCCAATTGGCTTTGCCGAATGCGTCAGCTGATGGCACATCTTCCGATTCGTCGGGTTCTGCTGTGGCTGGCCAACGCCCCACCGCCGCAGCGGTCGGAAGATCTTGATCCCGGTTTGGGGCCCCTGCTTGTCACGGCAGACATGCTCGCGGCCCTGTGCCCGGTCTCCACCGCGCTGGTGGTCGCCGTGCCAAGCCCGTTCGCACGGGCCGAAGGTCCCGCCCGCATGCACGTCCCGCTGACTGAGGTGGAACAGGCCCGCCATCTGCCCGGATCAGCCGCGCATCACGAGGTGGCGGCGCTGCTGGGCCCGGTCATCGCCCGCATGCTTTGACACGCAAAAGGGGGCCAGCTGCCTGACCCCCTTCAACCGATTCCCCAAGATGGGCTATGCTGCCGACCTTAAAGCTTTTCGATCATCTCTGGCACTGCGGTGAACAGGTCTGCGACCAGCCCATAATCCGCTACCTGGAAGATCGGGGCCTCTTCGTCCTTGTTGATCGCGACAATGACCTTGCTGTCCTTCATCCCCGCCAGATGCTGGATCGCGCCGCTGATGCCGACCGCAACATAAAGGTCAGGCGCCACGACCTTGCCAGTCTGCCCAACCTGCCAGTCGTTCGGCGCATAGCCGCTGTCCACCGCCGCGCGTGAGGCACCGACAGCCGCATTCAGCTTGTCGGCCAGCTTTTCGATCAGCGCGAAATCGGCCTGGGAGCCAACGCCACGCCCGCCCGAAACCACGATCCCGGCACTGGTCAGGTCCGGCCGGTCGCTCGACGCCACCTTGTCCTCGACCCAGGCCGACATTCCGCCGTCCACGCTGGCCGAGATCTTCTCGACCGCCGCAGAACCGCCCTTGCCTGCGGCGTCAAACGTCGCAGTGCGGATGGTCATCACCTTCTTCGCGTCCGACGTCTTGACCGTCTGGATCGCGTTTCCGGCATAGATCGGGCGCTCGAAGGTCGACCCGTCGATGACTGAAAGCACCTCGGAAATCACCATCACGTCCAGCAGCGCCGCCACACGCGGCAGCACGGATTTGGACAGCGCGCCCGAAGGCGCGACGATATGCTCGTAGTCGCCGGCCAGCGACACGACCAAGGCTGCCGTCGGCTCCGACATGCCGTGGCAATAGGCGTGGTCATCGGCAAACAGCACCTTGGCCACACCGTCCAATGTCGCAGCCTCGGCCGCCGCAGCATCACCGCCCGTGCCAGCCACCAGCACCGTCACCGGGCCCAGCGACTTTACCGCGGTCAGCGTCTTTGCCACCTGATCGGTCGCCAGCTGGCCGTCATTCACATCGGCAAGAAGAAGAACGGCCATCAGAGCACCCCCGCTTCGTCTTTGAGTTTCGCAATAAGTTCGGCCACCGAACCCACCTTCACGCCCGCCTTGCGGCCTGCCGGTTCCACCGTCTTGACGACCGCCAGACGCGGCGTGACGTCCACACCGTAATCCGCCGGGGTCTTGGCCGCCAAAGGCTTGGCCTTGGCTTTCATGATGTTGGGCAGCGACGCATAGCGCGGCTCGTTCAGGCGCAGGTCGACCGTGATGATCGTCGGCAGCTTGACGGTGATGGTCTGCAGACCGCCATCCACTTCCCGCGTGACCTTGGCGGTGTCACCCTCGATCGCCACTTCGCTGGCAAAGGTCGCCTGGCTCCAGCCCAGCAGCGCCGACAGCATCTGCCCGGTGGCGTTCATGTCATTGTCGATGGCCTGCTTGCCGCACAGGACCAGACCCGGAGCCTCTTCCTTCACGACCGCTGCCAGCAGCTTGGCCACGGCCAAAGGCTCGATATCGACATGCACGTTATCGGTGGCTTCGATCAGGATCGCGCGATCCGCCCCCATCGCCAGCGCGTTGCGCAGCGTTTCCTGCGCCTGCTTCACGCCGATCGACACAACGACGACTTCGGTCGCGATGCCCTTCTCCTTCAGCCGGATTGCCTCTTCTACGGCAATCTCGTCGAAGGGGTTCATCGACATCTTCACATTGGCCAAGTCCACGCCCGACCCGTCCGCCTTGACGCGCACCTTCACGTTGTAGTCGATCACCCGCTTGACCGGGACCAGCACCTTCATGGAAGCACCTCTTTCGTTCCGCGCCATACAGGCGCACAAGCTCTTGCCCGCCTGTTACCGCAGCGAAAGCCCTCGGAACAGAGCAAATACGACACCTTCCGGCGACACGACGCCGCGTTCTGATCGTAAAGGCCGATCAACCGCCGTTCAGCGCGTCAGGCCCGGCACCCAAAGCACGTCATCCTTGCCATCATTGTTGGCAATCCGGCCTGCCACAAAGAACCAGTCCGACAAGCGGTTCAGATAGCGGACCGCGTCGGGATTCACGTCCTCCATCGTCGCGGTTTCCACCACCAACCGCTCGGCCCGGCGACAAACCGTGCGGCACAGATGCAGCTGCGCGGCGAGAACCGACCCACCCGGAAGGATGAAACTGCGCAGCGGTGTCAGCTTTTCGTTCATGGCGTCGATCTCGCGCTCCAGCCGGCTGATCTGCCCCTCGATCATCCGCAAGGGCGTGTAGCTGAGGCCTGCATCCAGATGACGGTCGGGCGTGCAAAGATCAGCGCCAAGATCGAAAAGGTCGTTGGAGATCCGCTTCAGCGCCTCTGCCATGTCGCCGGTCGCATGCAGTCGCGCCAGTCCGACGGTGGCATTGGTCTCATCCACCGTGCCGTAGGCGCTGACCCGGACCGAATGCTTGGCGACCCGCGCGCCATTGCCCAAGGCGGTTTCCCCGGCATCGCCGGTTTTCGTATAGATCTTCGACAGGACGACCATCTTATTCCCCAGTCACGTTTCGCGTCAGTTGCCGCGTGCGCGCAGCCAGGCAAAGGCCACGATGGCGATCACCGCCACGAACTGCACCCCCAGCCGCCAGCGCATGATCTTGTTTGCGTTGCGCTTGTTGAACTCGCCACCTTTGGCGAAAGTGCCAATACCGAACAGCAGGATCGCCAGCACGACAAGGCAGGCGATTGCGGCGAAGGCAAACAGCGGATCGGAAAACATGGGTGCACTCCCTTTCAGGGTGATTTAGGCGCGCGTGCCGTAAAAGCGAAGCAAATTTTGTGGCCAGCTGCAGCGCACGAATTTTCGCCGAAAATTCGTGGCGATCAGCCCTTCGCGATCAGCCAGTCCAGCGCCCGCGTGGGCAGGACCCGCCGGGCAAAGCCCATCAGATAGGTCGGCACCGTCACATAATAGCGCGCCTTGGGCCGCCGCGCGTCAAGGGCATGGATCAGTTTGGCCGTCACCGCGGCGGGTTCCAGCTCGAAAGCGTCCTTTTTCAGCTTCTTGTCGTAAAGCCGCCCGCGCAACGACAGATACTGGTCCCGCCGAGCCGAATGTTCCCAGTCGATCCACTTCTCGAAATGCGGAATGGCGTTTTCACGGATCTTGGTCGCGATTGGCCCGGGTTCGATCAGGATCACCTCGATGCCAGTGCCCTTCATCTCGATCCGCAGCACGTCCGACAGCCCTTCCATGGCGAACTTTGTCGCCACATAGGCCCCGCGCCACGTCAGCCCCACCAGCCCAAGCACCGAGGAGCAGTTGATGATCCGCCCATGCCCCTGCGCCCGCATCAGCGGGATCACCTGACGCGTCAGGTCATGATAGCCGAAAAGGTTGGTCTCGAAGATTTCGCGCAGCGCGCCCCGCGGCAGGTCCTCGACCGCGCCAGGGCAGGCGAAGGCCCCGTTGTTGAACAAGGCATCCAGCGTGCCGCCTGTGCGCGCCACGACCTCGGCAACGGCTTCGGTGATGCTGTCTTCGTCGGCATAGTCGAGCCGAAAGCTTTCCAACCCCTCGGCGCGCAGCTTGGCACAATCCGCCTCTTGCCGGCAGGTAGCAAAGACACGCCATCCGCGCTGCCGCAGCACCCGCGCAGCGTCAAGGCCAATGCCCGACGAACAGCCGGTGATCAGAATCGAGCGGGCGGTCATGTGCCGTCAGGGCGCCTCGGGGCTAAGGTAGCGCAGCGCGACATAGCCCTCTACGCCGTCACCCTGGATCACGATCCGCGCCCATTCGCCGTCGTAATCCTCAACCAGCAGCGCAGCTTCGCCATTGGCCAGCTTGCCCAGCACCTCGGCCTCGGTTGTCGGTGCGGCGCGCACGTTCACGGACGTCGCATTCACATACCAGATCGTGCCGTCCCCCGGTGGCTGGATTGCCGGTGTATCCACCGCAGACGTATCGACCACCGAACCCGCTTCGCCCGGGACCAATTCATTGCCCAAGGCTGACAGGGTGAAGACCGGCTCTTCCACGGCCTGAACAACTTCGCGCACGGGTTCGACATAGGGATCTGGCTCGACAGATGCCTCTGCCGTCGCTTCCGCGATGGCGGCATCCACAGCCTCGGCAACGGGCTCTGCAACTGGCACGGCAACCGGTTCGGGCACCGGTTCAGCCTGTGCCGCAATCTCAACCGGTTCAGCCTCTGCCGCAATCTCAACCGGTGCAGGCTCTGCGTCCGCCACCGGCAGCCGGCCTTCTGCCGCGGCTTTCGCCAGACCCGGACGCATCTGCCCGCGATCCTCGCCCAACAGCATCAGCGCGCCGATCATGGCAACACACAGGAGCAAGGTCAGTCGCAGCATTGGGAATTCCGTCAATTGATTGCCCCTCTCATACCACAGGCCGGGTAGCGGGGTTGAGTCCAAAACGCATCACCCTGCCGAAGGTTCCTTGGCGTCGCTGCGCATGCCATCTGGACCGAAGCCTTCGACCGTCATACACAACATCCATGACCACCGATGATGACGAACCCAAGATCGAGGGGCCGACGGCCCTTACCCTGTCCGAACCGCTGTCCCGCGCCATAGGTGAGCGGTACCTGACCTATGCGCTTTCCACCATCATGCACCGCGCCCTGCCCGATGCGCGCGACGGGCTTAAACCGGTCCACCGCCGAATCCTCTGGGCCATGCGCCGCCTGCGGCTGACACCGACGGGGGGCTTCCTGAAATCCGCCAAGATCGCGGGGGATACGATGGGGGATTTTCACCCCCATGGCGACGCGGCGATCTATGACGCGATGGCCCGCCTCGCGCAGGATTTCAACATGCGCTACCCGCTGGTCGACGGGCAGGGCAACTTTGGCAACATCGACGGCGATAACCCGGCGGCCAGCCGCTATACCGAGGCGCGGGTCACCGCCGCCTCCGAAGCGCTGATGGAGGGGATTGACGAAACCGCCGTCGACTTCCGCCCGAATTACGACGGCCGTCTGGAAGAACCCGTCGTCCTGCCAGCCGCTTTCCCGAACCTTCTGGCCAACGGCTCCTCGGGCATCGCCGTCGGCATGGCCACGAACATCCCGCCGCACAACCTTGATGAGCTGATTGACGGCTGTCAGGCGCTGCTCGCTGACCCTGACCTTGCGGATGAGGCGTTGGTCGCCCTGATCCCCGGCCCCGATTTCCCCACCGGCGGCGTGATCGTCGAACCGCGCGACAGCATCCTTGACGCCTACCGCACCGGTCGCGGCGCCTTCCGGCTGCGCGCCAAGTGGCAGGTCGAAGACCTTGGCCGCGGCACCTGGCAGATCGTGGTCACCGAGATCCCGTTTCAGGTGCAGAAGTCCAAGCTGATCGAAAAACTGGCTGAACTCATCCAGATCAAGAAGGTGCCGCTTCTTGCCGATGTCCGCGACGAAAGCGCCGACGACATCCGCCTGATTCTGGAACCCCGCGCCCGCACGGTTGAACCGGAAATGCTGATGGGCAGCCTTTTCAGGAACTCTGACCTTGAGGTTCGGTTCTCGCTCAACATGAACGTGCTGATCGACGGCAAGGTGCCGAAGGTCTGCTCGCTGAAAGAGGTGCTCCGCGCCTTCCTTGACCACCGGCGAGAGGTTCTGCGGCGCCGGTCGCTGCACCGGATGGAAAAGATCGACGCCCGGTTGGAGATTCTGGGCGGCCTGCTGATCGCCTATCTGAACCTTGACCGCGTGATTGACATTATCCGCTACGATGACGACCCCAAAGCCGCCCTGATGGCCGAGGATTGGTCGAAATCGCACATCCGGGCCACATCAGAACGGGACTACAAGCCCCCGGCCAAGGGGCAGGGCGTCCTGACCGAAAACCAGGCCGAAGCGATCCTGAACATGCGCCTGCGCAGCTTGCGCCGGCTGGAAGAGATGGAGCTGAACGCCGAACGCGATGCGCTGACGAAGGAGCGCGCCGACCTTGCCGACCTTCTGGACAGCGACCGCCGCCAGTGGAAGCGCGTGGGCAAGGACCTGAACGATGTTCGCAAGCTTTACGGCAAGGCCACCGCGCTTGGCGCCCGCCGCACCCAGTTCGCCGATGCCAAAGAGATCGAGGAGGTGCCCTACGAGGCGATGATCGACCGTGAACCGATCACCGTGATCTGCTCTCGCATGGGCTGGATCCGGGCGATGAAGGGCCATGTCGACCTGAGCGCCGAACAGAAGTTCAAGGACGGCGACGGCCCCCGTTTCGCCTTCCATGCCGAAACGACGGACAAGATCCTGCTGGTCGCCGAAAGCGGCCGCTTCTACACCCTGCTGGGCGCGAACCTGCCCGGCGGGCGTGGGATGGGCGAACCGGTGCGCCTGATGGTTGACCTGCCGAATGACACCGGCATCAGCGACCTGATGATCTTCCGCCCGGGCGAAAAACTTCTGGTCGCCTCCACGGCCGGGGATGGTTTCATCGTGCCCTCGGAAGAACTGGTCGCCCAGACCAAGGCCGGCAAGGCGGTCCTGACGGTGCGGGACGGCAGCAAGACGGCGGTCTGTGTGCCAGTGCGCGGCGACAGCATCGCCGTGGTCGGCGACAATCGCAAAATGCTGGTTTTTCCAGTGGCCGAGCTGCCAGAGATGGCCAAAGGCAAGGGTGTGCGGTTGCAAAAGTACAAGGACGGCGGGTTGTCCGACGCGACCACATTCGTTCTGGCCGAGGGTCTCAGCTGGAAGGACCCCGCCGGTCGCACCCGCACGGAAACCGACCTTGCCGAATGGCAGGGCGCCCGCGCCAGCGCCGGCAAGATGGCCCCGCGCGGCTTTCCACGCGACAACCGCTTTACCTGACCCATCGCTCGTCGATGACTTCGTCACTCCTCGCTGCCGTTCCGACGAGAAGACGCAGTCGCACGAGGAGGCGTCGCCTGCACCAGCCAATCAGGCTTGAATTTCCCGGCCCGGCGGGCTAAGTCGCCGCGCGTGTAACTTGGGGGTCCCTCGCGGCCCGATCAAAACAAGGCGGAATTCGCAATGGGCAAGGCAAAGTTTGAACGGAACAAACCGCACGTCAACATTGGCACGATCGGCCACGTTGACCACGGCAAGACGACGCTGACGGCGGCGATCACGAAGTATTTCGGCGAATTCCGCGCCTATGACCAGATCGACGGTGCACCGGAAGAGCGGGCTCGCGGGATCACGATCTCGACCGCCCACGTGGAATATGAGACCGAGAACCGTCACTACGCCCACGTCGACTGCCCCGGCCACGCCGACTATGTGAAGAACATGATCACCGGTGCCGCCCAGATGGACGGCGCGATCCTGGTCTGCGCCGCCTCGGACGGCCCGATGCCGCAAACGCGCGAGCACATCCTGCTTGGCCGTCAGGTCGGCATTCCGTACATGGTCTGCTACATGAACAAGATCGACCTCGTCGACGACGAGGAACTGATCGAACTCGTGGAAATGGAAATCCGTGAGCTGTTCTCCAGCTACGAATACCCGGGCGATGACATTCCGATCATCAAGGGTTCGGCCCACCAGGCCATGATCGGTGAGCGCAAGGACATCGGTGAAGACTCGATCCGCGCGCTGATGGCGGCGGTTGACAGCTACATCCCGACCCCGGCGCGGGCGATCGACCAGCCGTTCCTGATGCCGATCGAAGACGTGTTCTCGATCTCGGGCCGCGGCACGGTTGTCACGGGGCGTATCGAGCGTGGCGTGATCAACGTTGGCGACGAAATCGAAATCGTCGGCATCCGCGACACCAAGAAGTCGGTCTGCACCGGTGTGGAAATGTTCCGCAAGCTCCTCGACCGTGGGGAAGCTGGCGACAACGTCGGCATCCTGCTGCGCGGCATCGACCGTGAGGGCGTGGAGCGTGGCCAGGTTCTCTGCAAGCCGAAGTCGGTGAACCCGCACACCAAGTTCGAGGCTGAGGCCTACATCCTGACCAAGGAAGAAGGCGGCCGCCACACGCCGTTCTTCGCGAACTACCGTCCGCAGTTCTACTTCCGCACCACGGACGTGACCGGGACCGTGCAGCTGCCGGAAGGCACTGAAATGGTGATGCCGGGCGACAACCTGAAGTTCGTGGTCGAGCTGATCGCCCCGATCGCGATGGAAGAAAAACTGCGCTTCGCCATCCGCGAAGGCGGCCGCACCGTCGGCGCCGGCGTCGTGTCGAAAATCATCGCGTAAGCGACCTGCAGAAAAGCTCTCCAAAGGCGCGCGGCATCCCGCGCGCCTTTTTTCATTTGTAAGGCATTCCCATGACTGATTGCGTTCTCTGCGCGGCTCCCGATGCCGCACCCGTCACGCTTGCTCCTGGCACAGATGTGGCCGTGCTATGCCCGGTCTGCACTGCTGCGCTCGCCGGAGACATCACCCCTGGACCGCGCTGGCGCTGCTTAGGCGACGCCATCTGGTCCGAGGACGCAGCCACCCAGATCGCCGCATGGCGACTGCTGAAAGCCCTGCCGGGGGAGGGATGGGCTGCAGAGCTACTGGAGAGCGTCTATCTGAACCCCGAGGTGCTGGCCCGTGCCGAAGCCGGTGAAACTGCCTTGCCGGGCGTGGAGCACCGTGACAGCAACGGCGTGCTGCTTGCACCCGGTGATACGGTCACGCTGATTAAGGACCTGCCGGTCAAGGGCAGTTCGATGGTTGCAAAGCGCGGCACTGCGGTGCGCGGCATCCGCCTTGTGCGGGATAATCCAGACCAGATCGAAGGGCGGGTAAACGGCCAGCAGATCGTGATCCTGTGCCAGTTCACCCGAAAGTCCTGATGCGCCCGATGACTTGGCATTCCTGACGCTGAACCCGCGCCTCGCCCCTTGACCTTGTCCTGCTCCTGCCGTAACCCGTGCCCCGCGTAGGGGTATAGCTCAGCTGGTAGAGCGACGGTCTCCAAAACCGTAGGTCGCGGGTTCGATCCCTGCTGCCCCTGCCATTCTTCGAAACACCCGTTTGGCCAGCGATGCCCCTGATTGGCACCCTTGGCGCTGGCTTCTTGTGGCGCGCCGCTTGAATTGCCCACCCATTCAACGTATCTGACCGCAAACACCTATCGCGGGAGCGACCCCCCATGGCCACCATGAACCCATTCCAGTTTCTCCAGCAGGTCCGTGCCGAAGTCGCCAAGGTCGTCTGGCCCACCCGGCGCGAAGTCCTGCTGACCACGCTGATGGTCTTCGTGCTGTCGGCCCTCGCCGCGGTGTTCTTCAGCCTGGTCGATCTGGGAATCAGGACCGGCCTGCAGGCGATCATCGGGTCGTAGGCGGCGGTTCCCTCTTGAAATGACGGCGGGCAGGCGGTAAGCCCGCGCCAACCAAAGGGACAACCGGCGCGCATCGATTCGGGGTGCGCGCTGTTTTTTGTTCCGGGATGTTAAGAAACGTGGGCCGAAAAGGCTCCGGGCAGCAAGGAAGAATGTGACGATGGCGAAGCGCTGGTATTCGGTGAGCGTTCTCTCGAACTTCGAGAAGAAGATCGCCGAGCAGATCAAGACCGCCGTTGCAGATGCCGGCCTTGAGGAAGAAATTGACGAAGTCCTGGTCCCTACCGAAGAAGTGATCGAGATGCGCCGTGGCAAGAAGGTGACGTCGGAACGTCGCTTCATGCCGGGCTATGTGCTGGTTCACATGGAAATGACGAACCGGGGCTACCACCTGATTTCGTCGATCAATCGCGTCACCGGGTTCCTTGGCCCGCAAGGCAAGCCGATGCCGATGCGCGATGCCGAAGTGAACATGATCCTGAACCGGGTCGAAGAAGGTCTGGAAGCCCCGCGCAACCTGATCCGTTTCGACATCGGCGAAACCGTGCAAGTGACCGATGGCCCGTTCGAGGGCTTCTCCGGCATGGTCGAGGATGTTGATGAGGCGCACAACCGCCTGAAGGTCACCGTGTCGATCTTCGGCCGTGCGACCCCGGTGGAACTGGAATTCACTCAGGTCTCGAAAGGGAACTGAGCGGACGTGGGAGGCGAGCGCCTGAAAGGGTGACGGACCGGACCACTAAACCGCATCCCCCAATCCCGGGCCGGATGCAGTGACAAAGGAGAAGGCCAGATGGCCAAGAAGATTATCGGCAGCCTGAAGCTGCAAGTGAAAGCGGGCCAGGCGAACCCGTCCCCGCCGGTTGGTCCGGCGCTGGGTCAGCGCGGGCTGAACATCATGGCCTTCGTGAAGGAATTCAACGCGAAGACTGCCGACGTGCCCCCGGGCACCCCGACGCCCGTGATCATCACCTACTACCAGGACAAGTCGTTCAGCCTGGAGTTCAAGACCGCCCCCGCCGCCTTCCTGGTGAAGCAGGCAGCTGGTCTGCCGTCGGTTGGCAAGCGCAACCGCACCAAAGGCGCGGTCAAGCCGGGCCATGACGTTGCCGGAACGATCACCGCGGCCCAGCTGCGCAAGATCGCCGAGACCAAGATGAAGGATCTGAACGCGAACTCGGTTGAGGCCGCGATGAAGATCATTCTCGGGTCGGCGAAATCCTGCGGCATCGAAGTGAAGGGCTGAGATCATGGCAAAAGTTGCAAAGCGCGTCGCCAAGGCGACCGAAGCCTTCGCCGGCAAGGCCAACATCACTGTTGAAGATGCCGTCAAGCTGATCAAGGGCGCGGCCTCGGCCAAGTTCGACGAAACGATCGAGATTGCGATGAACCTCGGCGTTGACCCGCGCCACGCTGACCAGATGGTCCGCGGTGTGGTCCAGCTGCCGAACGGCACCGGCAAGACCGTGCGCGTCGCCGTGTTCGCCCGTGGCGCCAAGGCTGATGAGGCCAAGGCCGCTGGGGCTGACATCGTCGGCGCCGAAGACCTGATGGAAACCATCCAGTCCGGCAAGATCGAGTTCGACCGTTGCATCGCGACGCCGGACCTGATGCCGCTGGTCGGTCGTCTGGGCAAGATCCTTGGCCCCCGCAACCTGATGCCGAACCCGAAGGTCGGCACGGTGACGATGGACGTGAAAACGGCTGTTGAGGCTGCCAAGGGTGGCGAGGTCCAGTTCAAGGTCGAAAAGGCCGGCGTGATCCATGCCGGGATCGGCAAGGTCTCGTTCACCGAAGACAAGCTGGCCGAAAACGTCCGCGCCTTTGTTGACGCCGTCAGCAAGGCCCGTCCCGCCGGGGCAAAGGGCACCTATGTCAAGAAGGTGTCGCTGTCCTCGACCATGGGTCCGGGCGTGTCGGTCGACATCGCTTCGGCGACCGCGAACTGATCGGTGGTGGGTTAACACCCACCCTACGAAATTCCTGATCCGCAAGGTGAGGGAGACGACCCGGGCCAAGAGAAGCATCTTGAGGCCCGGTACTGTCCGAGACGGTGGCTGGCGCGCAAACGCCTTAATCTGCTGCCTGAGATGGGGATCGAGATTGAAGGCACCCTTCGCGGGTGATCTTGGCCTCGGGAACCTGAAAACGGACCCGAACGCCCCCTTGGGGGCACACATGAGCCGGGGGGAAACCCCCAACCTTGGAGTGAAACTGTGGATAGAGCCCAGAAAGAGAAAGTGGTCGAGGAACTCGGCCAGATCTTCGAAAGCTCTGGCGTCGTGGTGGTTGCCCACTACGCGGGAATGACGGTTGCACAGATGCAGGACCTGCGCGCGAAGATGCGTGAAGTAGGCGGGTCCGTTCGCGTTGCCAAGAATACGCTCGCCAAGATCGCCCTTGAAGGGAAGCCCGCTGCAAAGATGGGTGACCTGCTCTCGGGCATGACCATGTTGTCCTTCTCGGAAGACCCTGTGGCTGCGGCCAAGGTCTGCGAGGCCTACGCCAAGACGAATGACAAGTTCGTCATCATCGGCGGGGCAATGGGTGACACGGTTCTGGACCAGGCCGGTGTCAAGGCCGTGGCGTCCATGCCGTCGCGTGAAGAGCTTATCGCTCAGATCGTGTCGTGCATCGGTGCTCCGGGTTCTGCCATCGCCGGGGCCATTGGCGCGCCTGGCGCGAATATCGCGAGCATCCTGTCGACCATCGAAGAAAAGGCTGCTGCCTGATCTTAGTCCCGCGTGGTTGAACCCACGCCGTTGGAACCCATCTTAACTGAACGGATATGTAAAATGGCTGATCTGAACAAACTCGCCGAAGAGATCGTTGGTCTGACCCTTCTCCAGGCACAGGAACTGAAAACCATCCTGAAGGACAAGTATGGCATCGAGCCGGCCGCCGGTGGCGCCGTCATGATGGCTGCTGGTCCGGCTGCTGCGGCCGCTCCGGCCGAAGAGCAGACCGAATTCGACGTCGTCCTGACGGACGCCGGCGCGAACAAGATCAACGTGATCAAGGTCGTGCGCGAAATCACCGGTCTGGGCCTGAAAGAAGCCAAGGATCTCACCGAAGCCGGTGGCAAGATCAAGGAAGGCGTCTCGAAAGCTGATGCTGAAGCTCTGAAGAAGAAATTCGAAGAAGCTGGCGCCAAGGCTGAACTGAAGTAATTCGGGCGGGGGCAACCCCACCGGAAAGCAGGGCTGGGTCCGGAATTTTCGGGCCCAGCCATGCGCGTCTTGGAAGCGGCTTTCGCGAAAGCCCCTCCCCAGGCGCGATGCGGGTTCGGGAGCCACCCTTCGGGACGGGTGGCACGAATGGAACCCCATAGTCTGCTTCGCAAGCGGTGCGCACCCGTGGCCCGACGGGTGGTGCGCCAGCGAAATGATGAAAGGTGACCACGAACATGGCGCAAGCTTATGTTGGCCAGAAACGCATCCGCCGCTACTTCGGCAAAATCCGTGAAGTTCTGGAGATGCCGAACCTGATCGAGGTTCAGAAATCCTCCTATGACCTGTTCCTGCGGTCCGGCGACAGCGACAAGCCGCTGGACGACGAGGGGATCCAGGGGACCTTCCAGTCGGTCTTCCCAATCAAGGACTTCAACGAAACCGCCGTGCTTGAATTCGTCAAGTATGAGCTGGAAAAGCCCAAGTACGACGTCGACGAATGCCAGTCGCGCGACATGACCTATGCGGCACCGCTGAAGGTGACGCTCCGCCTGATCGTGTTTGATGTCGATGAAACCACCGGGGCCCGGTCGGTCAAGGACATCAAGGAACAGGACGTCTACATGGGCGACATGCCCCTGATGACGCATAACGGCACCTTCGTCGTGAACGGCACCGAACGCGTGATCGTCTCTCAGATGCACCGGTCGCCCGGCGTGTTCTTCGACCATGACAAGGGCAAGACTCATTCCTCGGGCAAACTGCTGTTCGCTTGCCGGATCATTCCCTACCGCGGTTCGTGGCTCGACTTCGAATTCGACGCCAAGGACGTGGTCTTCGCCCGGATCGACCGTCGCCGCAAACTGCCGGTGACGACGCTGCTCTATGCCCTTGGCATGGATCAGGAAGCGATCATGGACGCCTATTACGAGACGGTCACCTACACCCATGTGAAGAACAAGGGCTGGGTCACCAAGTTCTTCCCCGAACGTATTCGTGGCACCCGCCCGCAGTTCGACATCGTCGATGCCGCGACCGGCGAAGTGATCTGCAAGGCCGGCGACAAGATGACGCCGCGCATGGCGAACGACCTGATCAAGTCCGGCACCGTGACCGAACTGCTGGTCCCGTTCGACCAGATTCTGGGCCGTTACGTCGCCAAGGACATCATCAACGAAGAAACCGGTGAGATCTGGGCCGAGGCCGGCGATGAGCTGACCATGGAATACGACCGCGACGGCGGCGTGAAGGGTGGCTCGCTGAAAGTGCTGCTCGACCAGGGCATCACCGAGATTCCGGTGCTCGACATCGACAACGTCAACGTCGGCCCCTACATCCGCAACACCATGGCGGTGGACAAGAACATGGGCCGCGACACCGCGCTCATGGACATCTACCGCGTCATGCGCCCGGGTGAACCGCCGACGGTTGAGGCAGCAAGCCAGCTGTTCGACACGCTGTTCTTCGACAAGGAACGCTATGACCTCTCGGCCGTCGGCCGGGTGAAGATGAACATGCGTCTCGACCTTGGCAAGCCCGACACCCAGCGCACGCTGGACCGGGACGACATCGTCGCCTGCATCAAGGCCCTGACCGAACTCCGCGACGGCAAGGGTGAGATTGACGATATCGACCACCTCGGCAACCGCCGCGTCCGTTCGGTTGGCGAGTTGATGGAAAACCAGTACCGCGTCGGCCTCCTGCGGATGGAGCGTGCCATCAAGGAACGCATGTCCTCGGTCGAAATCGACACGATCATGCCGCAAGACCTGATCAACGCGAAACCCGCCGCCGCGGCTGTGCGTGAATTCTTCGGCTCCTCGCAGCTGTCGCAGTTCATGGACCAGACCAACCCGCTGTCGGAAGTCACCCACAAGCGCCGCCTCTCGGCCCTTGGGCCGGGCGGTCTGACCCGCGAACGTGCTGGCTTCGAAGTCCGCGACGTCCACCCGACCCACTACGGCCGGATGTGCCCGATCGAAACGCCGGAAGGCCAGAACATCGGCCTGATCAACTCGCTGGCCACCTTCGCCCGCGTGAACAAGTACGGCTTCATCGAAACCCCGTACCGCAAGGTGATCGACGGCAAGGTGACCGATGAGGTCGTCTACATGTCCGCGACCGAGGAAATGCGCCACACCGTCGCCCAGGCGAACGCCGCGCAGGATGCCGAAGGCCGCTTCACCGATGACCTGATCTCCAGCCGGAAGGCCGGGGAATTCATGCTGAACCCGCCGGATGCGGTCGACCTGATCGACGTGTCGCCGAAACAGCTGGTGTCGGTCGCAGCCTCGCTGATCCCGTTCCTGGAAAACGACGACGCCAACCGCGCCCTCATGGGCTCGAACATGCAGCGTCAGGCGGTGCCCTTGCTGCAATCCGATGCCCCCTTCGTGGGCACCGGCATTGAAGCCGTGGTCGCGCGTGACTCTGGCGCCGCCATCATGGCCCGCCGTGCCGGTGTCATTGACCAGGTCGATGCCCAGCGGATCGTTGTGCGCGCGACCGAGATGATGGAACCCGGTGAACCGGGCGTCGACATCTACCGCCTGCGCAAGTTCAAGCGCTCCAACCAGTCGTCCTGCATCAACCAGCGTCCGCTGGTGAAGGTGGGCGATACGGTGCTGCGCGGCGAAGTGGTGGCCGACGGCCCCTGCACCGACATGGGCGAACTGGCTCTTGGCCGGAACGTCGTCGTCGCCTTCATGCCGTGGAATGGCTACAACTACGAAGACTCGATCCTGATCTCGGAACGCATCCTGCGCGATGACGTCTTCACCTCGATCCACATCGAGGAATATGAAGTCGCCGCCCGCGACACCAAGCTTGGGCCGGAAGAGATCACCCGCGACATCCCGAACGTGGGCGAAGAAGCCCTGCGCAATCTGGATGAAGCCGGGATCGTCTACATCGGTGCCGAAGTGCAGCCGGGTGACATTCTGGTGGGCAAGATCACCCCCAAGGGTGAATCGCCGATGACGCCGGAAGAAAAGCTCCTCCGCGCGATCTTCGGGGAAAAGGCGTCTGACGTCCGCGATACCTCGCTGCGCCTGCCGCCGGGGGCTTTCGGCACCATTGTCGAAGTGCGGGTCTTCAACCGGCACGGCGTCGACAAGGACGAACGCGCCCTGCAGATCGAGCGTGAGGAAGTCGAACGCCTCGCCCGCGACCGCGATGACGAACTCGCGATCCTGGAGCGCAACATCTACGCGCGTCTGAAAGCCTTGATCAAAGGCAAGACCGCCGTGAAGGGGCCCAAGGGCATCAAGGCCGGGTCGACCATCGACGACGAACTTCTGTCCACGCTGTCGCGCGGCCAGTGGTGGCAACTCGCCTTGGGCGAAGAAGCCGAGGCCAAGGATGTCGAAGCGCTGCACGACCAGTTCGAAGCGCAGAAACGCGCGCTGGACCTGCGGTTCGACGACAAGGTCGAAAAGGTCCGTCGTGGTGACGATCTGCCTCCGGGCGTCATGAAGATGGTCAAGGTCTTCGTAGCGGTGAAGCGCAAGCTGCAGCCGGGCGACAAGATGGCCGGCCGTCACGGCAACAAGGGCGTCATCTCCAAGGTCGTCCCGATCGAGGATATGCCCTTCCTTGCCGATGGCACCCCGGTTGACCTCGTTCTGAACCCGCTTGGCGTGCCATCGCGGATGAACGTCGGTCAGATCCTTGAGACGCACATGGGCTGGGCCGCGCGTGGCCTTGGCATGAACATCGACGAAGCGCTGAAGGAATATCGCCGGTCCGGCGACATGACCCCGGTGCGGGACGCGGTGCGCCATGCCTATGGCGACGAGACCTACGAAGAAGCCTTTGCCAACCGGAGCGAGGAAGACTTCCTTGAACTCGCTGGCAACGTGACCAAGGGCGTGCCGATTGCGACCCCGGTCTTCGACGGCGCGAAAGAGGCTGACGTGAACGACGCGCTGACCCGCGCCGGGTTCGACACTTCGGGCCAGTCGGTGGTCTTTGACGGCCGCTCGGGCGAACAGTTCCAGCGCAAGGTGACGGTGGGCGTGAAGTACATGCTCAAGCTGCACCACCTTGTCGATGACAAGCTGCACGCCCGCTCGACCGGTCCGTACTCGCTTGTGACCCAGCAGCCGCTGGGTGGTAAGGCGCAGTTCGGTGGCCAGCGTCTCGGCGAGATGGAGGTCTGGGCGCTCGAAGCCTACGGCGCCGCCTACACCCTGCAGGAAATGCTGACGGTGAAGTCGGACGACGTGGCAGGCCGGACCAAGGTCTACGAGTCGATCGTCAAGGGCGAGGACAACTTCGAAGCCGGCGTGCCGGAATCCTTCAACGTTCTCGTCAAGGAAGTCAGGGGCCTCGGCCTCAACATGGAACTCCTGGATGCGGAGGAAGAATAGGGCACGAGTTTTCAGCGAAAACTCGAAGCCACATTTTTTCGCAGAAAAATTGTGGCCGCCCACTTCTGACCGCCGCCCCCTTTCAAGGATTTGGAAATGAACCAGGAACTCTCGACCAACCCGTTCAACCCGGTTGCGCCCGTCAAGACCTTCGACGAAATCAAGATCAGCCTGGCCTCGCCAGAGCGGATTCTGTCGTGGTCCTTTGGCGAGATCAAGAAGCCGGAGACCATCAACTACCGGACCTTCAAACCCGAGCGGGACGGCCTGTTCTGCGCCCGTATCTTCGGGCCGATCAAGGATTACGAATGCCTCTGCGGCAAATACAAGCGCATGAAATATCGCGGCGTCGTCTGCGAAAAGTGCGGCGTTGAAGTCACGCTGCAAAAGGTGCGGCGCGAACGGATGGGCCATATCGAACTGGCAGCACCCGTCGCACACATCTGGTTCCTGAAGTCGCTCCCGTCCCGGATCGGCCTCATGCTCGACATGACGCTGCGCGATCTGGAGCGGATTCTGTACTTCGAGAACTATGTCGTGATCGAGCCGGGTCTGACCGACCTGACCTATGGCCAGCTGATGACCGAGGAAGACTTCCTCGACGCGCAGGACCAGTACGGTGCCGACGCCTTCACTGCCAACATCGGCGCTGAAGCGATCCGCGAAATGCTGGCCGCCATCGACCTGCAGGCCGTGGCCGACCAGCTCCGCGATGAGCTGAAGGAAGCGACGGGCGAGCTGAAGCCGAAGAAGATCATCAAGCGTCTGAAGATCGTCGAGAGCTTCCTCGAATCCGGCAACCGCCCGGAGTGGATGATCCTGACCGTCCTTCCGGTCATCCCGCCGGAACTGCGCCCGCTGGTCCCGCTGGACGGCGGCCGCTTCGCCACGTCCGACCTCAACGACCTCTACCGCCGGGTCATCAACCGCAACAACCGCCTGAAGCGCCTGATCGAGCTTCGCGCCCCGGACATCATTGTCCGGAACGAAAAGCGGATGCTGCAAGAGGCGGTTGACGCCCTCTTCGACAACGGCCGCCGCGGCCGCGTGATCACGGGCACCAACAAGCGCCCGCTGAAATCGCTGTCCGACATGCTGAAAGGCAAGCAGGGCCGCTTCCGCCAGAACCTTCTCGGCAAGCGGGTCGACTTCTCCGGTCGTTCGGTCATCGTGACCGGCCCGGAACTGAAGCTGCACCAGTGCGGCCTGCCAAAGAAGATGGCGCTCGAACTCTTCAAGCCCTTCATCTACTCGCGTCTGGAAGCCAAGGGCCTCTCCAGCACCGTGAAACAGGCCAAGAAGCTGGTCGAGAAAGAGCGTCCGGAGGTCTGGGATATCCTCGATGAGGTGATCCGCGAACACCCGGTCCTCCTCAACCGCGCCCCGACGCTGCACCGCTTGGGCATCCAGGCGTTTGAGCCGATCCTGATCGAAGGCAAGGCGATCCAGCTGCACCCCTTGGTCTGCGCCGCATTCAACGCCGACTTCGACGGCGACCAGATGGCTGTCCACGTCCCCCTCTCGCTGGAAGCCCAGCTGGAAGCCCGCGTCCTGATGATGTCGACGAACAACGTCCTGTCGCCCGCCAACGGCAACCCGATCATCGTGCCGTCGCAGGACATGGTCCTCGGCCTCTACTACGTCACGATGGAGCGTAAGGGCATGGCCGGTGAAGGCATGGCCTTTGCCGACATGGAAGAAGTGGAACACGCCCTTGCTGCGGGCGCTGTGCACCTGCACGCCAAGATCAAGGCCCGGCTTCGTCAGGTTGATGAAACCGGCAACATCGTCTGGAAGCGGTTCGACACCACCCCCGGCCGCCTGCGGCTTGGCAACCTCCTGCCGCTGAACGCCAAGGCACCGTTTGACCTCGTCAACCGCCTGCTGCGGAAGAAGGACGTGCAGACCGTCATCGACACCGTCTACCGCTACTGCGGCCAGAAGGAATCGGTGATCTTCTGTGACCAGATCATGACCCTCGGCTTCCGTGAGGCGTTCCGCGCCGGCATCTCCTTCGGCAAGGACGACATGGTGATCCCGGACACCAAGTGGGACTTGGTGAACGAGACGAAGGAACAGGTCACCGGCTTTGAACTGCAGTACATGGACGGCCTGATCACTCAGGGCGAAAAGTACAACAAGGTCGTCGACGCCTGGACCAAGTGCAACGACAAGGTGACCGAGGCGATGATGGCCACCATCTCGGCCACGCATTACGACGCCAACGGCGCCGAGAAGGAGCCGAACTCGGTCTACATGATGGCCCACTCCGGTGCCCGGGGTTCGGTCATCCAGATGAAGCAGCTTGGCGGGATGCGCGGCCTGATGGCCAAGCCGTCGGGTGAGATCATCGAAACGCCGATCATCTCGAACTTCAAGGAAGGTCTGACCGTTCTTGAATACTTCAACTCGACTCACGGCGCGCGGAAAGGTCTGTCCGACACCGCACTGAAGACGGCGAACTCGGGCTATCTGACCCGCCGTCTGGTGGACGTGGCGCAGGACTGCATCGTGCGCTCGCACGACTGCGGCACCGAAAACGCGATCACCGCTTCGGCGGCTGTGAACGACGGTGAAGTCATCGTCCCGATGGGCGAACGCGTCCTTGGCCGCGTCGCGGCTGATGACGTGCTGGTTCCCGGCACCGATGAGGTTCTGGTGGCACGGGGTGAGCTGATCGACGAACGCCGCGCCGACCTGATCAACAACTCGGGCGTCGCCACCATCCGCATCCGCTCGCCGCTGACTTGCGAAGCGGAAGAGGGTGTCTGCGCACTCTGCTATGGGCGTGACCTTGCCCGCGGCACGCTGGTCAACATCGGTGAAGCGGTCGGCATCATCGCCGCCCAGTCCATCGGTGAACCCGGCACCCAGCTGACGATGCGGACGTTCCACATCGGCGGCGTGGCGCAGGGCGGCCAGCAATCCTTCCTGGAAGCCAGCCAAGAGGGCAAGATCGAGTTCCGCAATGCCAACATCCTGAAAAACGTCAACGGCGAACAGATCGTCGTTGGCCGCAGCATGTCGATCGCGATCATCGACGACGTGGGTCAGGAACGGGCAGCCCACAAGCTGACCTATGGCGCGAAGCTGCACGTCAAGGATGGCGAAGCGGTCAAGCGCGGCACGAAACTGTTCGAATGGGACCCCTTCACCCTGCCGGTCATCGCCGAAAAGACCGGCGTGGCACGGTTCAAGGATCTCGTCTCGGGCATCTCGGTCCGCGAAGACACCGACGAAGCCACCGGCATGACCCAGAAGATCGTCGCCGACTGGCGCTCGGTTCCGAAGGGCGGCGACTTGAAGCCTGAAATCATCGTGATGGACCCCGCCACCGGCGATCCGGTCCGCAACGATCAGGGCGCGCCGATCAGCTACTCCATGTCGGTGGACGCAATTCTGTCGGTCGAAGACGGCCAGGAACTGCGCCCGGGTGACGTGGTGGCGCGTATTCCGCGCGAAGGTGCCAAGACCAAGGACATCACCGGGGGTCTTCCCCGCGTGGCCGAACTCTTCGAAGCCCGTCGCCCGAAAGACCACGCGATCATCGCGGAAGCGGACGGCTATGTCCGCTTTGGCAAGGACTACAAGAACAAGCGCCGCATCACCGTGGAACCGGTCGATGAGACGCTGCAGGCCCAGGAATACATGATCCCCAAGGGCAAGCACATCCCGGTGCAGGAAGGCGACTTCGTGCAGAAGGGTGACTACATCATGGACGGCAACCCGGCCCCGCATGACATCCTGCGGATTCTGGGGGTTGAGGCTCTGGCGAACTACATGATCGACGAAGTGCAGGACGTCTATCGCCTGCAGGGCGTGAAGATCAACGACAAGCACATCGAAGTGATTGTCCGCCAGATGCTGCAAAAGCTGGAGATCCTCGACAGCGGCGACACCACGCTGCTGAAAGGGGAGCATGTCGACAAGCAGGAGCTTGAGGAAGAAAACCTCAAAGCCCGCAACCGCGGCCTGCGCGAAGCCAGTGCCGAGGCGATCCTTCTGGGGATCACCAAGGCGTCCTTGCAGACCCGCAGCTTCATCTCGGCCGCGTCCTTCCAGGAAACCACGCGCGTCCTGACCGAGGCTTCGGTCCAGGGCAAGCGCGACAAACTGGTCGGCCTCAAGGAAAACGTCATCGTCGGCCGCCTGATCCCGGCCGGCACCGGTGGCGCCACCAGCCGCGTGAAGAAGATCGCCTCCGATCGCGACAGCACGGTGATCGAAGCCCGCAAGAGCGAGGCGGAACACGCCGCCGCCCTTGCCGCACCGGTCGAGGTGATGGAAGCCGAGGTTGACACCGGTCTGGTCGACACGGTCGAAAGCCGCGATTGATCTGATCCTCCGCGGACAAAACCATCTGCCCCCGCCAGCCGAAAGGCTGGCGGGGGTTTCCTTTTGTGCCCAATCGAAGGCCCCTTTCCCGAGGCTTCGAACGCGCGCAGCGCCGGTGGTGCCGGACCACCCTCCGCCGCTACCAGTTGCTCTTTGCCAAATGCTCTCAGGGGGTTTGGGGGCGGAACGCCCCCATCGCCCAAGCCGGTTGCGCGCTTGCGCGCAGAGGCGAGATGAAAGGTCTTCGCGCTGAAAGCGCTCAATCTGACAACCGCGACCCCAGATCGCCCCCGGATGCACCCCAGATCACCCCGGATGCGCTCCCGTCGTACCCCGGGACAGACGCGCGCCTCTGGTGCCCATATCTGAACAAGGTCTTAGTCCACCTCGCTAAAGCATTGATTTTCCTGACCACGGTCCCTGTCCCGGCAAGGGACACTTCCCCTTCCCAATTCCGCCTGCTAGGCAGGTGGAACAAGGAAGGACCCCAATCTTGCCCCTCACCGACAACCTGCGTGGCATCCTCTTGATGTGTGCCTCGATGGCGGCCTTCACGATCAACGACGCCTTCATGAAGTCGGTGACCCTGACTCTGCCGCTCTACCAGACCATCGGCCTGCGCGGGCTGATCGCCGTGGTCGGCCTTGGCCTTCTGGTGCTGGCGACCGGGGCGTTTCGGGTGCGGCTGAACCGGCAGGATGGCTGGCTGATCCTGCTGCGCTCGCTCGCCGACGTGGCCGCGACGGTCCTGTTTCTGGAGGCCCTCCTGCGCATGCCGCTGGCCAACCTCTCGGCCATCCTCCAGGCGATGCCGCTGGCCATCACCCTCGGCGCGGCGCTGGTCTATGGCGACCGGATCGGCTGGCGGCGGATGACCGCCATTCTGGTGGGTCTGATCGGGGTCCTCATCATCATCCGGCCGGGAACCGAGGGCTTCGACCGCTGGGCACTCCTCGGCGTGGCCTCGGTCCTCTGCGTCGTGGTGCGTGACCTTTCGGTACGGCCCTTGCAGGGCCAAGTGCCCTCTGCGCTCGTGGCGCTTGGGGCGGCGGTGGCCGTCACGTCGATGGGCTGGATCGGGGCCGGGGTGCAGGGGCTGCAACCGCTTTCCGGAGGTGAGGCCCTGAAGGTCCTTGGCGCCGGCCTGTTCCTGATCGTGGGCTACCTTACATCAGTCATGGCCATGCGCAGCGGCGACATCGGCCTTGTGGCCCCCTTCCGCTATACCTCACTGCTGTGGGCCATCGCGCTTGGCCTGCTGGTCTTTGGCGACCTGCCCGATGGCTGGACCCTTCTGGGCGCGGCGATCGTCGTGGGGGCGGGGCTTTTCACCCTCTGGCGTGAGCGCAAGATCCGTTTGCTGGCCAAGACCTAAGGGCTTGTCACGCGCGCACTTGTCTGCAGAATTGCCGATCTGTAACGGATCGCGATGTGAAAAAACCTTGGAGCAAGAATGACAGTTGATGCAGCAAGGATCTCGTCCGTATGGCTTGGTCGGGCAGGGATCTTGCTGGCCATCTTCGTGCTGGAACTGGTGGCGATCTCTCTGGCCTATCAATTCCTGGCTGATATCGTCTGTGAGCATACCGACGCGATGGGTGCCTGCAACTTCCTTCGGGGCATGGTGCTGCGGGCGCTGGTCGTGCTTGGGGTTGCGGCCCTGCTGATCCGGGCATGGCCAGAGACTTTTGCTGAATTCCTGCAAAGCACCCGAACACATCGCAACAGCGCAGCCCGCGCTGTCCATTTCCTGGGTGTCCTCTTGATGGCCACCCCGCTGGTAGTTTTCTGGGGGCAGGACCTGTCCGCGCATTTCTCGCAGGCATTCTTGCCTTGGGCGGCAGGCGCCGTTCTGTCAATTGCGGGGGGGCTTTTGTGGCTTGCCCCCATGGACGCATGGGGAAGGGTGCTGTGGACCCGGCGTCACAGCACCGTGCCAATCCTGCTGCTTGCGGCACTGGTGCCCGACCTTGTGCTGAGCATCCGTCCAATCTGGGACTGGCAAGCCCTGACGGCCCTGACCTTTTCTGCGGTTGAGACCACGCTTCGTCTGTTCAGCGCCAATGTGGATTCCGAAGCCATCGAATATGTCATCGGCATCGACGATTTCTACGTCAGCATTGCACCGCAATGTTCCGGGGTTGAGGGGTTCGCCCTCGTGACGGTCTTCGTGGCAATCTATGCCTTCATCTTCCGGCAGGACGTTCGGATGAAGCGGTTCCTGTTGGTGATGTTGCCAATTGCGCTGCTCATGAGCTGGATCTTGAACATCCTGCGCATCGCGCTGCTGATCCTGATCGGAGCCCGGATCTCGCCCGAAATAGCGGTGAACGGTTTTCATTCCTACGCTGGCTGGCTGATGTTCACCTGCCTTGCCTTCGGGCTGATGGCGTTGGCACAGAAGGTCACCTGGCTGCACCGCGAGGGGACGCGCCCGGTCGTCGCGCAGCCATTGCGCAGCGACATCATTGCTGCCCAGCTGCTGCCTTTTGCGCTGTTCATGGTGACAAGCACGCTGATTGCGGCCCTGTTCCTGCACCCCGGGTTGGGGATGCCGGTCAACACCTTTGTTCTTGGCTTTGCGGTCCTGTTCTTCCTGCCGGTGTTCCGCCGCTTTGAATGGCAGCCGGATGCGGTGGCACTGGCCTCCGGCGCGGTCGTTGGTATCGGCTGGGTGCTTGCTGCGCCGGCGGCAGATGATCTTTTGACCGAAAGCCTGTTCGCTCTGCCGGTCTGGGCGCTTGCGCTTTGGGCCGTGACCCGGATCATCGGCACAGTCGTTCTGGTGCCCATCGTCGAAGAGATGTTTTTCCGCGGCTATCTGCTGGCGCGGTTGGATGGGCCACAGCTGTGGCGGCGCGCCGGGGCCGTTGTCCTGTCGAGCGCGGCCTTTGCACTTCTGCATGGCCGCTGGTTCGAGGCCGGTCTGGCAGGTCTGGTGTTTGCCGCGGTCATGCTGCGCCGGGGCCGCGTGTCTGATGCGATCTGGTCGCATGCCGTGGCCAATGGCGTTGTGGCTGCGGTTGCCGCGTGGCGCGGAGACTGGAGCCTGATCTGAAAAGGCAAGGGCCCCACTTGGGGGCCCTGAACTGTCGATTGGCAGTGCGTCGTCGCTTAGGCAGCGCGGCGGTTGCGTTCCCAGACAAAAGCCATGATCGCCAGAACTGCTGCGATTGCCAGCAGGCCGGCAGACGCATCAATCTCGGGCACGGAATGGCGGTTGCCATTGAAGCGAGGCCGTTGCGCCAGAGCCGGCAGCGCAGTGACCGCAAGGAGCAGGCCGGACGTGGTTAGGCTAGCAAAAATCTTGTTCATGACATCCCTCTGGAACCAACACATTAACTGAAGATAAACGGAATCGGCCTGTCGCGGAAGCCACAATCAGGACATATTCAGTTTTTCATCTAGAGGTGGAGTGGGTGTGGCAACCCTCGCGCCAAGGGCGTTCCGGGCGACCTTGGGGCGACCTCTGGGGCCCGTGTTGACACCCTCGGTGATTCCCCCTATACGCGCCGCAACCCAAGCTACCGGTCAAAATCGGGGCAGGGGTCAGAGCGCTTGAAGTGGTCATGATCCGGGCTTGACGCCCCGATCCTCTGGAAGTCCACCGCGGCATCCCCGGATAGGGGGTGGGTGCGGTGTTCGTGTTTTGCGATTCGCGCAAGGCACGGTCGAGAAGCGGCGCCCCTTACGGCTAAGGGGGCGAGTATCGAAACGAGGAACGTGAATGCCGACGATTCAACAGCTGATCCGGAAGCCCCGGGAAGCAGCGCCACGGAAGTCCAAGTCCCAGCACCTGGAATCCTGCCCGCAAAAGCGTGGGGTTTGCACCCGCGTCTATACCACCACCCCGAAGAAGCCGAACTCGGCCATGCGGAAAGTCGCCAAGGTGCGCCTGACCAATGGTTTTGAGGTGATCAGCTACATCCCCGGCGAAAAGCACAACCTTCAGGAACACTCTGTCGTCCTGATCCGTGGCGGCCGGGTGAAAGACCTTCCGGGTGTGCGTTACCACATCCTCCGCGGCGTTCTGGATACCCAGGGCGTGAAAGAGCGTCGTCAGCGTCGTTCGAAATACGGCGCCAAGCGTCCGAAGTGAGGAGATAGAGCATGTCCCGTCGTCACGCCGCCGAAAAGCGCGAAATCCTGCCCGATGCCAAGTTTGGCGACCGGGTGGTCACCAAGTTCATGAACAACCTGATGCTGGACGGCAAGAAGTCCGTCGCCGAAAGTATCGTCTATGGCGCGCTTGAGCGGGTTCAGACCCGTCTGAAGCGTCCCGCTGTCGAGGCGTTCCACGAAGCGCTCGACAACGTGAAGCCGTCGGTCGAGGTCCGCTCACGCCGCGTTGGCGGTGCGACCTATCAGGTCCCCGTCGAAGTCCGCACCGAGCGCCGTGAGGCGCTGGCGATCCGCTGGCTGATCATCGCTGCCCGCAAGCGCAACGAGAACACCATGGAAGAGCGTCTGGCTGCCGAACTGTCCGACGCCGTGCAGAACCGCGGCACCGCCGTGAAGAAGCGCGAAGACACCCACAAGATGGCCGACGCGAACAAAGCGTTCAGCCATTACCGCTGGTAAGAGGGCATCATGGCACGCGAATTCCCGCTGACGCGATACCGCAACTTCGGCATCATCGCTCATATCGATGCCGGCAAGACCACGACGTCCGAACGCATCCTCTACTACACCGGCAAGTCCCACAAGATCGGCGAAGTCCATGACGGCGCCGCGACGATGGACTGGATGGAGCAGGAGCAGGAGCGCGGGATCACGATCACCTCGGCTGCGACCACCACCTTCTGGGAGCGCACGATTGATCCGGGTCTGGAGCATGCTCGTTCGGACAAGTACCGCTTCAACATCATCGACACCCCCGGCCACGTCGACTTCACCATCGAAGTCGAACGTTCGCTGGCCGTGCTTGACGGTGCTGTCGTTCTCCTCGACGGCAACGCCGGGGTTGAGCCGCAGACGGAAACCGTCTGGCGTCAGGCTGACCGCTACAAGGTTCCGCGGATCGTGTTCGTCAACAAGATGGACAAGACCGGCGCGGACTACTTCAAGTGCGTCCGCATGATCAAGGACCGTACCGGCGCCAATGCGATGCCGGTCGCCCTGCCGATTGGCGCGGAAGACAAGCTGGAAGGGATCATCGATCTCGTGACCATGGAAGAATGGGTCTACGAGGGCGAAGATCTGGGCGCGTCGTGGAAGCGTCAGCCGATCCGCGAAAGCCTTAAGGCCGAAGCCGACGAATGGCGCATGAACCTGGTGGAAACCGCCGTGGGTCAGGACGACGCCGCGATGGAAGCCTACCTTGAAGGCAATGAGCCCGACGCAGACACGCTGCGCGCGCTGATCCGCAAGGGAACGCTGGCTATCGACTTCATCCCGGTTTTTGCAGGCTCCGCCTTCAAGAACAAGGGTGTCCAGCCGCTTCTGAACGCCGTGATCGACTATCTGCCCTCGCCTCTCGACGTGCCGCCCTACATGGGCTTTGCGCCGGGTGACGAGACGGAAACCCGCAACATTGCGCGGTCGGCCGATGACGCACAGCCCTTCTCGGGCCTTGCGTTCAAGATCATGAACGACCCCTTCGTCGGCTCCCTGACCTTCACCCGGATTTACTCGGGCAAGCTGGGCAAGGGAGACGCGATGCTGAACGCAACCAAGCAGCGCAAAGAGCGCGTTGGCCGTATGATGATGATGCATGCGATTGACCGGGAAGAGATTTCCGAAGCCTTCGCCGGTGACATCATCGCGCTTGGCGGTCTGAAGGAAACCACCACCGGTGACACGCTCTGTGATCCGGCGGCACCCGTTGTTCTGGAAACCATGACCTTCCCGGTCCCGGTGATCGAGATCGCGGTGGAACCCAAGACCAAGGCCGACCAGGAAAAGATGGGCATCGCTTTGGCCCGTCTGGCTGCCGAAGACCCGTCCTTCCGCGTGGAAACTGACCTCGAAAGCGGCCAGACCATCATGAAGGGCATGGGCGAACTTCACCTTGATATCCTCGTCGACCGCATGCGTCGCGAATTCAAGGTCGAGGCGAACATCGGCGCCCCGCAGGTGGCTTACCGCGAAACGATCAGCCGCGAGCACGAGATCGACTATACGCACAAGAAGCAGACCGGTGGTACCGGCCAGTTCGCGCGCGTCAAGCTGATCATCTCGCCGACCGAACCGGGCGAAGGCTATTCGTTCGAATCGAAGATCGTCGGTGGTGCGGTGCCGAAGGAATACATCCCCGGCGTCGAAAAAGGCATCAAGTCGGTCATGGACTCCGGTCCTCTGGCAGGCTTCCCGGTGATCGACTTCAAGGTCTCGCTGATCGACGGCGCGTTCCATGACGTTGACTCCTCGGTGCTGGCGTTCGAAATCGCGTCGCGGGCTGCAATGCGCGAAGGTCTGAAGAAGGCCGGTGCGAAACTGCTGGAACCGATCATGAAGGTCGAAGTCGTCACGCCGGAGGAATACACCGGCGGCGTCATCGGCGACCTGACCTCGCGTCGGGGCATGATCAACGGCCAGGACAGCCGCGGCAACGCGAACGTCATCGCCGCCATGGTTCCGCTGGCGAACATGTTCGGCTACATCAACCAGCTGCGTTCGATGACCTCGGGCCGCGCGGTGTTCTCGATGGAGTTCGACCATTACGACACCGTTCCGGAAAACCTGAGCCAGGAAATCCAGAAGAAATACGCTTAACGGTGCGGCGGGCTGAAGCCCGCCCTACCACCCTGTAGGCCGGGCTTCAGCCCGGCGCCCCGAAAATCGAATGAGGAGTGACCCTGATGGGCAAGGCAAAGTTTGAACGGAACAAACCGCACGTCAACATTGGCACGATCGGCCACGTTGACCACGGCAAGACGACGCTGACGGCGGCGATCACGAAGTATTTCGGCGAATTCCGCGCCTATGACCAGATCGACGGCGCGCCGGAAGAGCGGGCTCGCGGGATCACGATCTCGACCGCCCACGTGGAATATGAGACCGAGAACCGTCACTACGCCCACGTCGACTGCCCCGGCCACGCCGACTATGTGAAGAACATGATCACCGGTGCCGCCCAGATGGACGGCGCGATCCTGGTCTGCGCCGCCTCGGACGGCCCGATGCCGCAAACGCGCGAGCACATCCTGCTTGGCCGTCAGGTCGGCATTCCGTACATGGTCTGCTACATGAACAAGATCGACCTCGTCGACGACGAGGAACTGATCGAACTCGTGGAAATGGAAATCCGTGAGCTGTTCTCCAGCTACGAATACCCGGGCGATGACATTCCGATCATCAAGGGTTCGGCCCACCAGGCCATGATCGGTGAGCGCAAGGACATCGGTGAAGACTCGATCCGCGCGCTGATGGCGGCGGTTGACAGCTACATCCCGACCCCGGCGCGGGCGATCGACCAGCCGTTCCTGATGCCGATCGAAGACGTGTTCTCGATCTCGGGCCGCGGCACGGTTGTCACGGGGCGTATCGAGCGTGGCGTGATCAACGTTGGCGACGAAATCGAAATCGTCGGCATCCGCGACACCAAGAAGTCGGTCTGCACCGGTGTGGAAATGTTCCGCAAGCTCCTCGACCGTGGGGAAGCTGGCGACAACGTCGGCATCCTGCTGCGCGGCATCGACCGTGAGGGCGTGGAGCGTGGCCAGGTTCTCTGCAAGCCGAAGTCGGTGAACCCGCACACCAAGTTCGAGGCTGAGGCCTACATCCTGACCAAGGAAGAAGGCGGCCGCCACACGCCGTTCTTCGCGAACTACCGTCCGCAGTTCTACTTCCGCACCACGGACGTGACCGGGACCGTGCAGCTGCCGGAAGGCACTGAAATGGTGATGCCGGGCGACAACCTGAAGTTCGTGGTCGAGCTGATCGCCCCGATCGCGATGGAAGAAAAACTGCGCTTCGCCATCCGCGAAGGCGGCCGCACCGTCGGCGCCGGCGTCGTGTCGAAAATCATCGCCTAAAGGCGGTTGCACTAACGCGGGGCGGGCTGTAGAAGCCCGCCCTTCGACCTCTACCAGACGACCAACGAAACAGAACCTCTTGGGTCGGCGATCCGCGCCGGCGCCTATGTTCTAAAAGGAAAAAACCGATGCAAGGTCAGACCATCCGCATCCGGCTCAAGGCCTTCGATTACCGCGTGCTGGACGCCAGCACCCAGGAAATCGTGAACACCGCCAAGCGGACCGGCGCGCAAGTGCGCGGCCCGATCCCGCTGCCGAACAAGATTGAGAAGTTCACGGTTCTCCGTGGTCCGCACATCGACAAGAAGTCGCGCGACCAGTGGGAAATCCGGACGCACAAGCGCCTTCTCGACATCGTAGACCCGACCCCGCAGACCGTGGACGCGCTCATGAAGCTCGACCTTGCCGCCGGCGTCGACGTCGAAATCAAAGTGTAAGGGGGCATCAAGATGCGCTCTGGCGTTATTGCAAAGAAGCTGGGCATGACCCGGCTGTTCCTGGCAGATGGCAAGCAGGTTCCGGTGACGGTTCTGCAGCTGGACAGCCTTCAGGTCGTCGCCCAACGCACTGCCGACAAGGATGGCTACACCGCCGTCCAGCTTGGCGCTGGTGTGGCCAAGGCCAAACGGACCACCGCTGCGCAGCGTGGGCACTTTGCCCGTGCGAACGTGGCGCCCAAGCGCAAGATCGCAGAATTCCGGGTTACCCCGGACTGCATGATCGGCGTTGGGGAAGAAATCACCGCTGACCACTACTTTGCCGGTCAGTTCGTGGATGTTGCCGGCACGTCGGTCGGTAAAGGCTTTCAGGGTGCCATGAAGCGGCACAACTTCGGCGGCCTTCGGGCGTCGCACGGTGTGTCGGTTTCGCACCGTTCGCACGGTTCGACCGGCCAGTGCCAGGACCCCGGCAAGGTGTTCAAGGGCAAGAAGATGGCTGGCCACATGGGTGCCGTGCGCACGACCACGCAGAACCTGCAGGTCATCCGTACCGATGCCGACCGTGGTCTGATCATGATCAAGGGCGCGGTCCCCGGATCGAAGGGCGGCTGGGTCACGGTCAAGGATGCGGTGAAGAAGCCGTTCCCGACCATGGCGATTCTGCCTGCGGCGTTGCGTTCGGCTGCCAAGGCAGCAGCGGAAGCAGCTGAAGCGGCAGCAGCAGCGGCAGCAGCCGAAGCGGCAGCAGCGGAAGAAGCCAAGCTGGCAGCGCAGGCTGCCGAGCAGGCGGCGCTGGAAGCCTCGGCAGCAGAAGGCACTGCAGCCGAAAATGAAGCGGGCGAGACGAAGCCCGAAGGCGGTGAAGCATGAAACTCGATGTGATCAAGCTCGATGGCGGCAAGGCCGGTTCCATCGATCTGGACGAGGCGCTGTTCGGGCTCGACCCGCGCGCCGACATCCTGCACCGCGTGGTGCGCTGGCAGCGGGCGAAATCCCAGGCCGGCACCCATTCGACGCTGACCCGGGCCGAGGTTTCGTACTCGACCAAGAAGATCTATCGCCAGAAGGGCACCGGCGGCGCACGCCACGGTTCCAAGAAGGCGCCGATCTTCCGGCACGGTGGCGTCGTGAAGGGCCCGACCCCGCGCAGCCACGCCCATGACCTGCCGAAGAAGTTCCGCGCCCTTGGGCTGCGGCACGCTCTGTCGGCCAAGGCCAAGGCGGGTGAGCTGGTGATCCTTGACGCGGCCACGCTGGCCGATGCCAAGACCGGTACGCTGGCCAAGATGAAGTCGGAGCTGGGCTGGAAGCGCGTTCTGGTGATCGACGGGGCTTCCGTCGACGCGAACTTCGCGCTGGCGGCCCGCAATCTGGACGGCATGGACGTGCTCCCGACGATGGGCGCCAACGTCTATGACATCCTCAAGCGCGATACGCTGGTCATCACCAAGGCCGGTCTCGAAGCCCTGGAGGCTCGCCTGAAATGAGCAAAGCACCCAAAAGCGCCGTGGCTGTGAAGCCCGAGCATTACGACGTGATCCGCAAGCCCGTCATCACCGAAAAGGCCACCATGGCCTCGGAAGCTGGTGCCGTAGTGTTCCAGGTCGCGATGGACAGCACCAAGCCGATGATCAAGGAAGCCGTCGAGGCGATCTTTGGCGTCAAGGTGAAGGCCGTGAACACCACCATCACCAAAGGCAAGGCCAAGAAGTTCCGCGGTCGCGCAGGCGAGCGTTCGGACAAGAAGAAGGCCTATGTCATGCTGGAAGATGGTCAGACGATCGACGTCACGACTGGTCTTTGAGCGAGAGTCGGGCTGAAGCCCGACCTACATTTGCGAAAGCCCCTGCCGAAAGGTGGGGGCTTTTTGCATTGAATGATCTTCATCGATGAACGTGGTGCTCGAAATGACTTCAAGGACCAAGAAGCAGCATGTTGTTCCACGCTTCTATCTGAACAAGTTCTGCGACCCCGGCGGACTCGTTTGGACGTACTCGAGCGGGAACAACCCGCGTGCTGACAAGCCAGAAGCTACTGCCGTAGAGACAAACTTCTACAGTCCAATTGGTGGGACCGGTGAAAGGTTCGACGAGGTTGAAAAGCTTTTGGGGGCAATCGAAGGTAACGCTGCTCCTCTATGGGATAAGCTAACGGAGGGAAAGGTATTCAAGGGAGAAGAGCGTGAACACATAGCTCTCTTCCTAGCCGCACAGTATCTGCGCTCCCCTTCTGTCGTTGGTGCAGGCGCAGAAATGATGGCCCACTTGGCACATCATACCGCCCAGTTAATCGCCTCCGACCAAGAAGTTCATGAGCAGTCTGTCGACCGGTACGAGGAAGCAACGGGCGATGTGATTTCACCAGAAGAGCGCGAAAAGATGCGCACTTTTCTAAATGACCCGAGCAATTTCTCGATAAGTGTCCTGCGCTCGGCGGGGCTGCCAATGCTGGGTGGAATAGGGAACCTCGCGAACATCTTCTTGAATATGAAATGGGTTGTTGGGCGCAGCAAGGACCAGCACCTTATCACGTCGGATAGTCCGGTTACGAGGGTATCTGATCCGGCAACACACAGGCCGTTCTACGGGGACGGCGCTTTCGCAAACAAGACAGTACGGGTCAGTTTCCCGCTCACCCCAACACGAATCGTTGAGCTGACGTGGCAGGGAGAAGAAAGGGAGCGGGTCGTAGAAATACCGAAGCGAATGGCTCGCGAAATGAACGGACTTCGAGCGGCGCAAGCGGAGCGTTTCGTCTATGCTTCTCTTAACGACGACGGCATTGTAAGGCTCTGCGACAAGTGGTTGGATCGCGAGAAGCGCCCGAAGATTGTCACGAGCAGTGACGTGCCTTCGATCAATGTGAAGCGGAAGTTGTAAGGGGTCCCGACCACTAAGAATCCTTCTTCCCCCCATTGCCACCCCCACCCCCGTCTGCTAATCCCGCGCCACGCCAGAAGCCCCGGATTCGTCCGGGGCTCTTGGTTTGTTCGTTCCCGATGCAGCCGCAGAAGGAATGGGCACCAAATCGGGGATCTTCGGAGCCCTTCACCGCAGAGGTTGCAAGACCCTGCATGCAAACGGAAGACAGAGAAACATGGCACTCAAGTCGTATAAGCCGACGACGCCTGGCCAGCGAGGGCTGGTTCTGATCGACCGTTCGGAGCTGTGGAAAGGCCGTCCGGTCAAAGCCCTTACTGAGGGTTTGAACCGTACCGGTGGCCGGAACAACACCGGACGTGTCACGATGTGGCACAAGGGCGGGGGCGCCAAGCGCCTTTACCGTGTGGTCGATTTCAAGCGCACCAAGTTCGACATCGCGGCGGTCGTCGAGCGGATCGAATATGATCCGAACCGCACCGCCTTCATCGCTCTGGTCAAGTACGCCGATGGCGAGCTGGCCTATATCCTGGCGCCGCAGCGTCTGGCCGTTGGAGACAGCGTCATCGCTGGCGCCAAGACCGACGTGAAGCCGGGCAACGCCATGCCCTTCAGCGGCATGCCGATCGGGACGATCGTCCACAACGTGGAACTGAAGCCCGGCAAGGGCGGCCAGTTGGCCCGTGCGGCGGGCACCTATGCCCAGTTCGTCGGCCGTGACGGCTCTTACGCGCAGATCCGCCTGTCGTCTGGCGAACTGCGTCTTGTCCGTCAGGAATGCATGGCCACCATCGGTGCCGTGTCGAACCCCGACAACTCGAACCAGAACTTTGGTAAAGCCGGCCGTATGCGGCACAAGGGCGTTCGCCCCACCGTTCGCGGTGTTGCGATGAACCCGATCGACCACCCGCATGGCGGCGGCGAAGGCCGTACCTCGGGCGGCCGTCACCCGGTCACCCCGTGGGGCAAAGGCACCAAAGGCAACAAGACCCGCAAGCCGAAGGCTTCTGACAGCCTGATCGTCCGCTCGCGGCACGCCAAGAAGAAAGGGCGCTAATCCATGGCACGTTCCATCTGGAAGGGCCCGTTCGTCGACGGCTATGTCCTGAAGAAGGCCGAAAAGGCCAAGGCCGGTGGCAAGTCCGAAGTGATCAAGATCTGGTCGCGCCGGTCCACCATCCTGCCGCAGTTCGTTGGCCTGACCTTCGCGGTCTACAACGGCAAGAAGCACATCCCGGTCAACGTGACTGAGGAAATGATCGGCCAGAAGTTCGGTGAATATTCGCCGACGCGGACCTACTACGGTCACGCCGCCGACAAGAAAGCGAAGAGGAAGTAAGCCATGGGTAAGGACAACAATCCGCGCCGCGTGGCGGACAACGAAGCCATGGCGATCAGCCGCATGCTTCGCACCTCGCCGCAGAAACTGAACCTCGTCGCCGGTCTGATCCGGGGCAAGAAGGTGGACAAGGCGCTTGCCGACCTCACCTTCTCCAAGCGCCGCATCGCGGGTGACGTGAAGAAGTGCCTGCAGTCGGCCATCGCCAATGCGGAAAACAACCACAACCTCGACGTGGACAGCCTGATCGTGGCGGAAGCCTGGGTCGGCAAGAACCTTGTCATGAAGCGCGGTCGTCCGCGTGCTCGGGGCCGGTTCGGCAAGATCATGAAGCCGTTTTCCGAGATCACCATCAAGGTCCGCCAAGCCGCGGCAGCCGGGGAGTCTGCATAATGGGTCAGAAGGTCAATCCGATCGGTATGCGCCTCCAGGTCAACCGTACCTGGGACAGCCGCTGGTTCGCTGAATCGAAAGACTACGGCAACCTCCTGCTGGAAGATCTCCGCATGCGCGAGTTCATCCACAAGGAACTGAAGCAGGCCGGCATCAGCCGTGTGATCATCGAACGTCCGCACAAGAAGTGCCGTGTGACCATTCACACTGCACGTCCTGGCGTGATCATCGGCAAGAAGGGCGCGGACATCGAGACGCTTCGCAAGAAGCTGACCGTGTTCACCAAGTCCGAACTGCACCTCAACATCGTCGAAGTCCGCAAGCCGGAACTTGACGCCCAACTGGTGGCCGAGTCGATCGCCCAGCAGATGGAACGTCGCGTCTCCTTCCGTCGCGCCATGAAGCGTGGCGTGCAGAACGCGATGCGGATGGGTGCGCTTGGTATCCGCGTGAACGTCGCCGGCCGTCTTGGCGGCGCCGAAATCGCCCGGACCGAATGGTACCGCGAAGGTCGTGTGCCGCTGCACACGCTCCGCGCCGACATCGACTATGCGCTGTCGGAAGCCGAGACCCCTTACGGGATCATCGGTGTGAAGGTCTGGATCTTCAAAGGCGAAATCCTTGAGCATGATCCGCAGGCCCATGATCGTCGTCTTGCCGAAGCGGCTGACGGCCCGGCCCCCCGTGGTCCGCGCCGCGACCGCGAACGCGCGTAAGGAGTAGAATGAGATGCTGCAACCAAAGCGCACGAAATTCCGCAAGATGCACAAGGGCCGCATCCATGGCGAAGCCAAGGGTGGGTTCCTGCTGAACTTCGGCTCCTTCGCCCTGAAAGCGACCGAGCCGGAGCGTGTCACCGCCCGCCAGATCGAAGCGGCCCGCCGCGCGATCACCCGCCACATGAAGCGTCAGGGCCGGGTCTGGATCCGGATTTTCCCGGACGTTCCAGTGTCGGCCAAGCCCGTCGAAGTGCGTATGGGTAAAGGCAAAGGCTCCACCGACTACTGGGCGGCCAAGGTCAAGCCGGGCCGGATCATGTTCGAAATCGACGGCGTGTCCGAAGAAATCGCGCGTGAGGCCCTGCGTCTGGGCGCTATGAAACTCCCGGTCACCACGCGCGTCGTCGCGAAGGAAGACTGGTAAGGGTGGTGGGTTAACTCCCACCCTACGAGATCGGCCCCCGCTGGAAACGGCGGGGGCTTCTTTCTTTGTCAGATTTGCCCAAAGCAAATCTGACCGCGCCCGACCCGCCCCCCTGGGGCGGGCGCGATATATCGCTCCCACCCCAGCGTGCCGGTCGCGGTCAGCTTTGCACCCGACCGAAAGGGCTGCTATTTCAGGAGACACGCATATCATTCGGAACGAACCGATGCCCACCATCACCTCCCTCTTCGTCACCCGTCTCTACCGCGCCGGTCTCAATGACCTTGCAAAGAAGAAGGTCGACTATGCCGAACTCCACCAGACCTGCGACATGGTGGCCGAGGATGACGAGGCCGGGCAGGAATGGTGCGAGGCGAACGGGTATCCCGGCTACACCTCCTATGCCTCGCTGGACGACCTGCCCTGGCGGATGCCGATCTTTGGTGATCTGGAAAAGGCGCTGGACAAGCACGTCGCGGCCTTCTGCAAGGACCTCGGCTTCGACCTTGGCGACAAGAAGCTGAAATGCAATTCCCTCTGGATCAACATCCTGCCCGAAGGCGGCACCCACGCCAGCCACATCCACCCGCACTCGGTGATCTCGGGCACGACCTATGTCGCGATGCCGGAGGGGACCTCCGCGCTCAAGCTGGAGGACCCCCGCCTGCCGATGATGATGCTGGCCCCGGTCCCCCTGAAAACCGCGCCGCAAGAACTGCAGCGGTTCGTCTATGTGAAGCCCGCGGTGGGCGAGGTTCTCCTCTGGGAAAGCTGGCTGCGCCACGAGGTACCGATGAACATGTCCGAGGAGGAACGGATCTCGGTCAGCTTCAACTATGGGTGGGCGTGACCGCGCACTTGAAATGGTATAGTTTCTATACTATATTGCCTCATGGAGTTCGAGTTCGACCCAGACAAGAGTGCCGCCAACAAAGTCAAGCACGGCATCGACTTCGTCGAGGCTCAGGCACTTTGGCAGGATGACGGGCTGGCCGATGCTCCGGTCGTATCGGATGGCGAGCCGCGCTTCCTTGTGATCGGTCGGATCGACGGCAAGCACTGGACGGCGGTCTGCACTCTTCGCGGTGAGGTGGTGCGGATCATCTCGGTCCGGAGGGCGCGAAAAACGGAGGTGATGTTCTATGACGGCGCGTGAGACGATTACGACCGAACAGTTCGACGAAATGTTCGACAATGGCGAAGATGTCAGCGCTTACGTCGACTGGTCCAAAGCCCGCCGCCCCAATCAGGAGGCGCGGCGCGTGAACGTGGACTTTCCGGCTTGGATGGTCCGCGACCTCGACAAGGAGGCCGGGCGTCTGGGAGTGACGCGGCAGTCGCTGATCAAGATGTGGATCGCGGAGAAGTTGGGGTAGCATACTGGCATGCGCGTCGAAGACAAAGAACGGAGGCATCCAAACCGAGCCGAACGCAGGGCCCTGCGAACCGCGGAACTAAGTATCTTCGTTAAGAAGTATGGGCGAAGGGCTCAAAAAAATGCGGATCCCAATGACCGCACACACGATCGCGACGTCGAAAAGCAGATACGTCAAATGGATCCGATTGAATTGGATCGCTTATTGCGAGAAGACGAGGAATAGCGCGTGGCGGGCATCGGTTGACGTCAGCCTCGCATTCCCCCCAACTTCCCCCTTGCCCCCCAAGCCCATCCCCCCTATACGACGCCATCCAGCGATTCCGGACCTCCGGATTCGTTGGTTTGTCATTGATCCGCCAGGTCCTCGGTGACCCTCAAGCAGGGGCCGTCTGGCGATTGTGGAAAAGGAAGCGGCATGAAAGCCGAAGAACTGAAGTCGAAGACGCCGGACCAGCTGCGCGACAGCCTGGTTCAGCTCAAGAAGGAAGCGTTCAACCTGCGTTTCCAGCAGGCGACGAACCAGCTTGAGAACACCGCCCGCATGCGTGCCGTCCGCCGTGACGTCGCCCGCATCAAGACGGTGCTGGTTCAAAAAGCCACTGAAGCTGCGAAGTAAGGGGAACCGCCATGCCAAAACGTATCCTGACGGGCACCGTCACCTCGGACAAGAACGAGCAGACGATCACCGTCTCCGTCGAACGCCGCTTCAAGCACCCGCTGCTGCAGAAGACAGTGCGTAAGTCGAAGAAATACCGCGCTCACGATGCGGAGAACAAGTTCAAGGTCGGCGACACCGTGCGCATTGAAGAATGCGCGCCGATTTCGAAAACGAAACGCTGGACGGTAGTGGTCGACGCAACTGCGTGACCCCCTCCGTCTCTAACGAAACCGCAGGGCGTGTCCCTGCAGGTCGGGAGACTACCAAATGATCCAGATGCAGACGAATCTGGATGTGGCTGACAACTCTGGCGCGCGCCGGGTTCAGTGCATCAAGGTTCTTGGCGGTTCGCACCGCCGTTATGCTTCCGTCGGCGACATCATCGTGGTGTCGGTCAAGGAAGCGATTCCGAAGGGCCGCGTGAAGAAGGGTGACGTCCGCAAGGCCGTTGTCGTTCGCACCGCCAAGGAAGTTCGCCGTGAAGACGGCACCACCATCCGTTTCGACCGTAACGCCGCCGTCATCCTGAACAACCAGGGCGAACCGGTCGGCACCCGTATCTTCGGGCCGGTCGTGCGCGAGCTGCGTGCCAAGAACTTCATGAAGATCATCTCGCTGGCGCCGGAGGTGCTCTGATGGCTGCGAAACTCAAGAAGGGTGACACCGTCGTCGTGCTCACCGGCAAGGACAAGGGCAAGAAGGGCGAGATTTCGTCCGTCAATCCCGATGCGAACAAGGCCATCGTCGATGGCGTGAACGTCGCGATCCGCCACACCAAGCAAAGCCAGACCTCGCAAGGTGGCCGCGTTCCGAAAGCGATGCCCATCGACTTGTCGAACCTGGCCATCGTGGACAAGAACGGCAAACCGACCCGCGTCGGCTTCCGCATGGAAGGCGACAAGAAGGTCCGTTTCGCCAAGACCACCGGGGAGGCGATCTGATGCTTGATCAAGCCACTTACACGCCGCGCCTGAAAGCCGAATACAAAGGCAAGATCCGCGCCGCGATGAAGGAAGAGTTCTCGTACAAGAACGACATGCAGATCCCCCGTCTGGACAAGATCGTCCTGAACATGGGCGTCGGCGAGGCGGTCAAGGACACCAAGAAGGTCAAGCAGGCCGCCGAGGAACTGTCCCAGATCGCCGGTCAGAAGGCCGTCATCACCAAGGCCAAGAAGTCGATCGCCGGCTTCCGCGTCCGTGAGGAAATGCCGCTGGGCTGCAAGGTCACGCTGCGGGGCGACCGGATGTACGAATTCCTGGACCGTCTGATCAACGTGGCTCTGCCGCGCGTCCGCGACTTCCGCGGCGTCAAGGGCAGCAGCTTCGATGGCCGCGGCAACTATGCCATGGGCCTGAAAGAGCACATCGTGTTCCCCGAAATCAACTTCGACAAGGTCGACGAAGTTCTGGGAATGGACATCATCATCTGCACCAACGCGAAGACCGACGCAGAAGCCAAGGCGCTGTTGAAGCATTTCAACATGCCCTTCACGTCGTAAGCGCGAGGAACAAAGATATGGCAAAGAAATCCATGGTGAACCGCGAAGTGAAGCGCGCCAAGCTGGTGAAGCAACACGCTTCCAAGCGGGCCGCGCTGAAAGCGGTGATCAACGATCAGGCGAAACCGGTTGAAGAACGCTTCAAGGCGTCGATCAAACTGGCCGAGCTGCCCCGCAACTCGTCCGCCGTCCGGCTGCACAACCGCTGCCAGCTGACGGGCCGTCCGCATGCGTTCTATCGCAAGCTCAAACTCAGCCGCATCATGCTGCGGGACCTCGCCTCGTTTGGCCAGATCCCCGGCATGGTCAAGTCCAGCTGGTAAGGAGGACCGGATATGATGATGAACGATCCTCTTGGCGATATGCTGACACGCATTCGCAACGCCCAGATGCGTGGCAAGTCCACGGTCAAGACCCCGGCGTCCACGCTGCGGGCCCGGGTTCTGGAAGTGCTGGTTTCCGAAGGCTACATCCGTGGCTGGGAAAAAGCTGACACCGACAACGGTCAGGGCGAATTCACGATCAGCCTGAAGTACTACGAAGGTGAGCCTGTGATCCGCGAACTCAAGCGCGTGTCCAAGCCCGGCCGTCGGGTGTACATGGGCGTGAAAGAGATCCCCTCGGTCCGCAACGGTCTGGGTGTCTCGATTGTCTCCACGCCGAAAGGCGTCATGTCGGATGCAAATGCACGCGCTGCCAATGTTGGCGGCGAAGTGCTTTGCACCGTATTCTAAGGGAGGGTGGAATGTCTCGTATCGGCAAGAAGCCCGTCACCCTGGTCAAGGGCACCTCGGCCTCGATCAGCGGCCAGACCATCGAAGTGAAGGGGCCGAAAGGCACCCGCAGCTTCACCGCAGGCGATGACGTGACGCTGACCGTGGAAGGGGATACCGTCAAGGTCACCCCCCGCGGCATGTCCAAACGTGCGCGTCAGCAGTGGGGCATGACCCGGTCCATGGTCGACAACCTGGTTGTCGGCGTCTCGACCGGGTTCAAGAAGGAAATGGAAATCCAGGGCGTGGGTTACCGCGCCGCGATGGCGGGCAATGTGCTCAAGCTGTCGTTGGGCTACAGCCACGAAGTCAACTTCGAGGTGCCCGCCGGCGTGACCGTGACTTCTCCGAAGAACACCGAAATCATTGTGGAAGGCATTGACCAGCAGCTTGTTGGTCAGGTCGCCGCGAACATCCGCGAATGGCGCGCGCCCGAGCCCTACAAGGGCAAAGGCATCCGCTACAAGGGTGAGTTCGTGTTCCGCAAGGAAGGCAAGAAGAAGTAAGGGCGAGAGAAATGGCAAACAACAAGAGAGAGCTGTTCCTCAAGCGCCGCATGCGCGTCCGGAACAAGATCAAGGCGACCTCGCATGGTCGTCTGCGCCTGTCGGTGCACCGGTCCTCGAAGAACATCAGCGTTCAGCTGATCGACGATGTGAAGGGCGTGACTGTCGCCTCGGCATCGTCGCTCGAAAAGGATCTGGGCGTCGTCGGCAAGAACAACGTCGAGGCTTCCACCAAAGTGGGCGCCGCGATTGCCGAGCGGGCCAAGAAGGCCGGGGTCGAGGAATGCTACTTCGACCGTGGTGGCTTCCTGTTCCACGGCAAGATCAAGGCCTTGGCCGATGCTGCCCGTGAGGGTGGTCTGAAGTTCTGATTTCGGTGGGCGGCGCTTCCCTTTGCGGGTGCGCCGCTCCGATGATCCGGGCCCCGGGCTTGACCCGGCCAGCACCAGGATTGGCGATAACGGCGCCGATGCGCCACCAGTGAAGGAATGCCTTATGGCAGAACGTGATAACCGCCGGGACGGCCAGCGCCGCGATAACCGCCCGGAAGAAAACCCGGAATTCGCCGACCGTCTGGTCGCGATCAACCGCGTCTCAAAAACCGTCAAGGGTGGCAAGCGCTTCGGCTTCGCAGCCTTGGTCGTCGTCGGTGACCAGCGTGGTCGCGTCGGCTTCGGCAAGGGCAAGGCCAAGGAAGTGCCGGAGGCGATCCGCAAGGCCACCGAACAGGCCAAGCGCAGCCTGATCCGCGTGCCGCTGAAGGACAGCCGCACTCTGCACCACGACATGGAAGGCCGCCACGGCGCCGGGAAAGTCGTGATGCGGACCGCTGTTGCAGGTACCGGCATCATCGCCGGCGGCCCGATGCGCGCCGTGTTCGAGATGCTTGGCATCCAGGACATCGTGGCGAAGTCGATCGGTTCGGCCAACCCCTACAACATGATCCGCGCCACCATTGACGGGCTGAAGCACGAAGCCTCGCCCCGCAACGTGGCATCGCGTCGTGGCAAGAAGGTTGCGGAAATCCTTCGCAAGCCCGAAGCCGAAGTCGTGGAGGCCTGAGCATGACCAAAACCATCATCGTCAAGCAGGTGGCTTCCGCCGCCCGCCGCCCGGCCAAGCAGACCGCGACCCTCAAGGGTCTGGGACTGAACAAGATGAACCGCACCCGCGAGCTGGAAGACACCCCTTCCGTGCGCGGTATGGTCAACAAGATCAGCCACCTCGTCGAGATCATCGAAGAGCGCGGCTAAGCGTCGGTCGGGGCCTGCCCCGACCCCGTAACATCAAACGCCCCTGCGGAAACGCGGGGGCGTTTTGCTTTTCGACGGTGCCATCATGGCGGGGTCTCCTGCAATCTGTCTGTTGCCATCGACAAGGCCCCGCAGTCATGATCCGCGAACAGCTTGACCTGCAGGAGCCCGCCCCATGATCGTCCGTACGCTTGCCTCGATCCTTGACACCCCGTCCCATGTGAAGGGCGCGTCCTTTGAAAGCCGCCGGATCCTGCTGGCCGCAGATGGGCTTGGCTATTCGCTGCATGACACCATCTGCAAGGCCGGGTCCGAGCAGTTGCTGGAATACAAGAACCACGTCGAAACGAACTATGTCATCGAAGGCAAAGGCCAGGTGACCAACGTGGCCACGGGGCAGGTCTGGCCGCTTGGCCCCGGCACGGTGTACGTGCTTGACCACCACGAGGCGCATCTGCTGCGCGCCGAAACCGACCTGCGGATCATCTGCGTCTTCACTCCGGCCCTGACTGGTCAGGAAAAGCACGATGCCTCGGGCAGCTATCCCGCCCCCGGCTGACGCCCTGCGCCTTGCCATCGGCCCACGGGTCGTGTATCGGCCCCCGGTGGACTGCATGGTCCACGAGAATCAACAAGAAATGCCGCGTTGTCCCCATCCGTCGCAGGTAGGGACCTTCCGGCCAAGGAGATTGCGACATGAAACTGCATGAACTCGCCGACAATCCCGGCGCTGCCAAGAAGCAAAAGCGCGTTGCGCGCGGCCCGGGCTCGGGCAAGGGCAAGACCGCTGGCCGTGGTATCAAGGGTCAGAAATCCCGTTCGGGCGTCGCCATCGGCGGCTACGAAGGCGGCCAGATGCCGCTGTACCGCCGTCTGCCCAAGCGCGGCTTCAACAAGCCGAACCGTCTGGAATACGCCGTCGTGAACCTCGGCCTGATCGAGAAGTTCATTGCCGCCGGCAAGCTGGACGCCAAGGCCGAGATCACCGAAGACGTTCTGGTCGCCGCTGGCCTGACCTCGCACAAGCGCGATGGCATCCGCGTGCTGGCCAAGGGTGAGATCAAATCGAAGATCACGCTGAAGGTCTCTGGCGCGTCAGCCTCGGCCGTGGAAGCGATCGAGAAGGCGGGCGGCAGCGTCACGCTTACGGCACCAGTCGCGGCCGCGGCTGAATAAGGGATTGTGAGCGGCCGGAAGGTCGCTTACATCAACCATCAGTTTTCCCGCGCCGCCAACCGGAGAACGGTCTGGCGGCGCTTGGCTTGAAAGAGACCTGATATGGCATCTGCTGCAGAGCAAATGGCGGCGAACCTAAGCTGGGGCGCGCTGGGCAAGGCAACTGACCTTCGCCAACGCATCTTCTTCACGATCGGCCTTCTGATGGTCTACCGGCTTGGGACCTACATTCCGGTGCCCGGCATTGACGGCGAAGCGTTGCGTGATGTGATGGCTCAGGTCAGTCAGGGCATCGGCGGCATGCTGAACCTGTTCACCGGCGGCGCGATCAGCCGCATGGGGATCTTTGCCCTGGGCATCATGCCCTACATCAGCGCCTCGATCATCGTGCAGCTTCTCAGCACGATGTATGCCCCCTGGCAGGCCCTGAAAAAAGAAGGCGAGCAAGGCCGCAAGAAGCTGAACCAGTACACCCGCTATGGCACGGTCGCCTTGGCGATCCTGCAGGGCTACGGCATCGCCGTGTCGATTCAGGGCGGCGGGCTGGCCCACAGCCCGGGGCCGTTCTTTATCGCATCCTGTGTCATCACGCTTGTCGGCGGCACGATGTTCCTGATGTGGCTGGGTGAACAGATCACCGCCCGCGGTATTGGCAACGGCATTTCCCTGATCATCTTCGTCGGCATCGTCGCCGAGATTCCGGCCGCAATCGCCCAGTTCCTGGCGCAGGGCCGGTCGGGCGCCCTGTCCACGCCGGTCATCCTTGGGGTGATCGTGATGGTATTCGCCGTCATCACCTTCGTCGTCTTCATGGAGCGCGCGCTGCGCAAGATTTCCATCCTTTACCCGCGCCGTCAGGTGGGGATGAAAGTGTACGAAGGCGGGTCGTCGCACCTGCCGATCAAGGTAAACCCTGCAGGCGTCATCCCGGCGATCTTCGCCTCGTCAATCCTCTTGTTGCCGACGACGATCAGCACCTTTTCCGGCAGCACGACCAACCCGGTTCTGTCATGGCTGGCTGCCAGCCTTGGCTATGGCCAGCCGCTGCATCTCTTGTTCCTGGCGGCCATGATCGTCTTCTTCAGCTATTTCTACACGCTCAACGTCAGCTTCAAGGTCGATGACGTGGCCGAGAACCTGAAGTCGCAGAATGCCTCGGTCCCCGGCATCCGTCCCGGCAAGAAGACCGAGGAGTATCTGGAATATGTGGTGAACCGCATCCTCGTCCTCGGGTCGGCCTATCTGACGGCGGTCTGTTTGCTGCCAGAGATATTGATCAGCCGCGTCGGCATTCCGTTCTATTTCGGCGGTACGTCGGTGCTGATCGTGGTGTCGGTCACGATGGACACGATCCAGCAGGTTCAGTCGCATCTTCTGGCGCATCAGTATGAATCGCTGATCGAAAAGTCGCAGCTGCGCGGTCGCAAGCGTACAGGGCCCCCCAAGGCCCCCGCCCGGCGCTGATCCATGACGAACATCATTCTTCTGGGCCCGCCGGGTGCTGGCAAGGGCACTCAGGCCAAGCGGCTGGAAGACAGCCGAGGCATGGTGCAACTGTCCACCGGCGACATGCTGAAGGAAGCCATCGCCAAGGGGACAGACCTTGGTCGCCGCGTCGAAGGCATCATGGCCCGGGGCGAATTGGTGACGGATGACATCGTCATCGGCCTGATCGAGGCAAAGATGCACGACGGCGCCAAGGGCGGGTTCATCTTTGACGGCTTTCCCCGTACGCTGAAGCAGGCCGATGCGTTGGGCGCGTTGCTCGCGCGCACCGGGCAGGGGCTGGACGCCGTGATCGAGATGCAGGTGGATGACGCAGCGCTGGTCGCGCGGATCACCGGGCGTTTCACCTGCGGCAATTGCGGGGCGGTCTATCACGACCAGACGCACCCGACCAAGGTTCCCGGCACCTGTGACGTTTGCGGCAGCACGAACCTCAAGCGCCGCGCTGACGACAATGCGGAAACGCTCAAGACCCGATTGATGGAATATTACAAGAAGACGTCACCCCTGATCGGCTATTATTACGCCAAGGGGCAGCTTTCCGCCGTGGACGGCCTGGCTGATGTGGACAGTGTTGCCGATGCCATCGCATCGGTTCTTGACAAAGCCTGACAAACTTCTTCTGCGGCCTTGACGGCCCCGGGAAAACCCCCTAATGCACAGCGTCCCGCGGTGGAATCGCCTTGCGGGCCTTCCTTATTGGAAGTTCGGACCATCTGGGGCCAGTCCCCTGATGGAGTTGTGAAAAAAGGTTCTGGCACTACGGAACCGCAACCTAGAAGGACGACACGTTTGGCACGTATTGCTGGCGTCAACATTCCGACCGGAAAACGGGTTCCGATCGCGCTGACCTATATCACCGGAATTGGCCCGCGCACCGCAGACACGATCTGCGAAGCGCTCAAGATCGATCCGGCCCGCCGGGTGAATCAGCTGAACGACAGCGAAGTGCTGGCGATCCGCGAATACATCGATGCGAACGTGACGGTCGAAGGCGACCTGCGCCGTGAAGTCACGATGAACATCAAGCGTCTGATGGATCTGGGCTGCTACCGCGGCCTGCGCCACCGCAAGGGCCTGCCGGTCCGCGGCCAGCGCACCCACACCAACGCTCGTACCCGCAAAGGCCCCGCAAAGGCCATTGCCGGCAAGAAGAAATAAGGGGGCCCGGATATGGCACGCGATACCAAGGCCGCCCGCACGAAGAAAAAAGAACGCAAGAACATCGCCGCTGGCGTGGTTCATGTGAACTCTTCGTTCAACAACACCAAGATCCTGATCTCCGACGTTCAGGGCAACGCGATTTCCTGGTCGTCTTCGGGCACCATGGGCTTCAAGGGCTCGCGCAAGTCGACGCCTTATGCTGCCCAGATGGCCGCTGAAGACGCCGCTCGCAAGGCGCAAGAACATGGCATGAAGACCGTTGAGGTCGAAGTGCAGGGTCCGGGTTCGGGTCGTGAATCGGCACTGCGCGCGCTGGCCGCCGTGGGGCTGAACATCACCTCGATCCGCGACGTGACGCCGCTGGCCCACAACGGCTGCCGTCCGCCAAAGCGTCGCCGCGTCTGACGCATTCTTTTCTGCCGGGCCGCGGGGGCACATCCCTCGCGGCCCGGTTTTCGTCGTTTACGATCCTCGGGCGTCCTGCGGCTTTGGACATCGGCAGCGGACAAGTATAGGGGCTTCAGCATGATCCACAAAAACTGGCAGGAACTTATCAAGCCGACGCAGCTTGTCGTGAAGGCGGGGGCAGATGCCGCCCGCACCGCGACAGTGATCGCCGAACCGTTGGAGCGGGGCTTTGGCCTCACCCTCGGCAACGCGCTGCGTCGGGTGTTGATGAGCAGCCTGCAAGGCGCGGCCATCACCTCGGTGCAGATCGACAACGTCCTGCATGAGTTTTCCAGCGTGGCTGGCGTGCGCGAAGACGTGACCGACATCGTGCTGAACCTCAAGGGCGTCAGCATCAAGATGGAAGTCGAAGGGCCGAAGCGGCTGTCGATCTCGGCCAAGGGCCCGGGCGTCGTGACCGCTGGTGACATCTCGGAATCCAACGGGATCGAGATCCTGAACAAGGATCACGTGATCTGCCACCTCGACGACGGTGCTGACGTGTTCATGGAACTGACGGTCTCGACCGGCAAGGGCTATGTCGCGGCCGACAAGAACCGCCCGGAAGATGCGCCGATCGGCCTGATCCCGATCGACGCGATCTATTCGCCGGTCAAGAAGGTCAGCTACGAAGTGCAGCCCACCCGTGAGGGCCAGGTGCTGGACTATGACAAGCTGACGATGAAGATCGAAACCGACGGCTCGCTGACGCCGGACGACGCCGTGGCCTATGCCGCGCGCATCCTGCAGGACCAGCTGTCGATCTTCGTGAACTTCGACGAGCCGGAATCGGCCAAGCTGGGCGAAGTGGATTCGGGTCTCGAATTCAACCCGCTCCTGCTCAAGAAGGTTGATGAGCTGGAACTGTCGGTCCGTTCGGCCAACTGCCTGAAGAACGACAATATCGTCTACATCGGCGATCTGATCCAGAAGACCGAAGCCGAAATGCTGCGCACCCCGAACTTCGGCCGCAAGTCCTTGAACGAAATCAAGGAAGTGCTGTCGGGCATGGGCCTGCACCTTGGCATGGACGTGGAAGACTGGCCGCCAGAGAATATCGAAGACCTGGCCAAGCGTTTCGAAGACCAGTTCTGAGTTTGGTGGGTTCCACCCACCCTACGGCCGACATGTGGCGTAGGGTGGGTGCCAACCCACCGAGAGGACAAATGCCCGGACAGCCGGGGAAAACACGGGTTGCAGAAACCCCAAGGTGAGCGGGACCAAACGTAGGACCCGCCGGACAAAGCAAAACGCGCGATAGGAGATTCCAATGCGTCACTCAAGCGGCTACCGCAAGCTGAACCGGACCCACGAACACCGCAAGGCGATGTTCGCCAACATGGCCGGTTCGCTGATCGAACACGAACAGATCAAGACCACCCTGCCGAAAGCCAAGGAACTGCGTCCGATCATCGAAAAGCTGATCACGCTGGCCAAGCGCGGCGACCTGCATGCCCGCCGTCAGGCCCATGCCCAGCTCAAGCAGGACATGCACACCGCCCGCCTGTTTGAAATCCTCGGCCCCCGCTACAAGGACCGTCAGGGCGGATATGTCCGGGTTCTGAAGGCCGGTTTCCGCTATGGCGACATGGCCCCGATGGCGATCATCGAGTTTGTTGATCGCGACACTTCGGCCAAAGGCGCCGCCGACCACGCCCGCAGCGAAGCCGCCGAAGGCTGAACACCGCCACGCATGAAATTGGAACGGCCCGCTGCCGAGGCGGGCCTTTTCCATTAAAATTCCATAGAAACACCTGATTCAACAGGATTTTGGCAATTAGGCTTGCACTTGTGCTACCAAGGACCAAGATCAATCGAGAGTAGAATCGTACGGGTTAGAATGTGTTGTTGAATGTCCGACAAGAAAGCCATTGCCGTGCTGCTTGAGCGGCTCGATCATCTTGCCCCTATGGGGTACACGGTCGGGCTGCACATCCGCTTTGCCACGCCTCTTGTCTATAAAAGTTCGTACCCTGTTGAATGGGTCGATCACTACAACAGTCATTCCTACTATCTGCGGGATCCGCTGGTTTTCTGGGGCGTGGGTGTCGAAGGCACCACCCGGTGGAGCGCGATCCCCTTGCCGGACCCGTTCGGCGTCATGAAGAAGGCCGCCAGCCACGGGTTGAACTACGGCGCGGTTTCGTCTTACGGCCCTATCACCTCGCGTTCGATCGTCGGGATCAGCCGGTCGGACAGAGAGTTCGACGACGAAGAACTTGCGCATCTGCGCGAATTGACCATCCAGCTGCATATCGAGGCAAAGCCGCCCTCCGACCTGACGAAAGCGCAGATCGAGGCGCTGCAATGCCTTGCCAACGGGGACAGGCACGCCGCGGCCGCGGAAAAGCTTGGCATTACGGAAAGCGCCTTCAAGGCGCGGCTTCAGTCGGCGCGTGTCCGGCTGGAGGCCCGCACCACGTCGGAAGCGATCCGCAAGGCACGGGAATACCGGCTGCTCTGATCCGTGTCTTTCCCTTCGACAGGTTGACGAACCAGAAGAAGGAGAGAGGGAAATGCAAGCCACCACGTTGTCTTACGACAACTTGCACAATCATGGCGAACTGTTCGCCAACATGTTCCGTGCAAGGCATCGGACGTTCATCCAGAACAATCGCTGGGACCTGCCAGAGGCGAACGGGATGGAGTTCGACCAGTATGACACTCCCGCCAGCCGCTGGGTCTGTGTTCATCGTGATGGCGAGGTGATGGCTGGTGTGCGGCTGACGCCCACGACCCATCGCTGCGGAATCTACACCTACATGATCCGCGATGCACAGCGGGGGCTTCTGGAAACCATCCCGCGCGACCTGCTGAACTTCGAAGCGCCGATTGATCCCAACATCTGGGAATCCAGTCGTGTCTTCGTCTCCAACGACGTGCCTGCCGCCGAACGGCTGCGGGTCCAGATGCAGCTGATCCATGAGATGGTGGTATCCGCCCGCACGCTTGGCGCAACCACCCTTCTGGGGATCATCCCCGAACACTCGCCCCGCCTTGCCCGCCGGGTGGGTCTTGATTGCGTCCCGTCCGGTCCGGTGATGGATGCCGGGGGCACGCGGTCGGTCTGCGTCACGATCAGCATGGCAACCAAGCTGCATTGAAAGGACCCCGGTGGGGTTCGAAGGGGTCTTCCACGCTGGAGGACCCCACCATCGCCCGGGCCGTCTGGCCGGGCCGATTGCCAGCGTGCTTGCCGCTTCCGGTTTCCCGCCGCTGCGCCTAGACTGCCACCATGGCAGACCTTTTCGACATCGCCGCCCCTGCACAGCCCGACGCACCCCGCCCGCTGGCGGACCGTCTGCGCCCGCGCGCGCTGTCGCAGGTGATCGGTCAGGAAAAGGTGCTGTCGGCTGAAGGCCCGCTTGGGGCGATGCTGGCGGCGCGGTCCTTGTCCTCACTCATCCTCTGGGGCCCGCCCGGGGTGGGCAAGACCACCATCGCCCGGCTTCTGGCGGCTGAGACGGACCTGACCTTCGTTCAGATCTCGGCCATCTTCACCGGCGTCCCGGATTTGCGCAAGGTGTTCGAAACCGCCAAGATCCGGCGGCAGAACGGGCAGGGGACCCTGCTGTTCGTGGATGAGATCCATCGCTTCAACAAGGCCCAGCAAGACGGCTTTCTGCCGCATATGGAGGATGGGACGATCCTTCTGGTCGGTGCCACCACCGAGAACCCCAGTTTCGAGCTGAACGCAGCGCTTCTGTCCCGCGCGCAGGTCATCGTGCTGGACCGGCTTGGCCTCGTCGACCTTGAACGCCTTGCCCAGCGGGCCGAGCAAGAGCTTGGCCGCGCCCTGCCCCTGAAAGGCGAAGCGCGCGAGGCGCTTCTGGAGATGGCCGATGGTGACGGCCGCGCGCTGCTGAACCTGATCGAACAGGTCGCCGCCTGGAAGACTGAAACCCCGCTGGATCGTGACGCGCTCTCCACCCGCCTGATGCGCCGCGCGGCCAAGTACGACAAGTCGGGCGAGGAGCATTACAACCTGATCTCGGCCCTGCACAAATCCGTGCGCGGGTCCGATCCCGACGCCGCCCTCTACTGGTTCGCCCGGATGCTGGAAGGGGGCGAGGATCCCCGTTTCCTTGCCCGCCGCATCACCCGCATGGCGGTGGAGGATATCGGCCTGGCCGATCCTCAGGCGCAGGATGTCTGCCTGCAAAGCTGGCAGACCTATGAACGTCTGGGCTCGCCCGAGGGGGAACTGGCCCTGGCGCAGGCGGTGGTCTACCTTGCGCTCGCGCCGAAATCGAACGCGGTCTACACGGCCTACAAGGCGGCACGGGCGGCGGCGCGGGAAACCGGCAGCCATCCGCCGCCCAAGCACATCCTGAACGCGCCGACCAAGCTGATGAAGGACATCGGCTATGGCACCGGCTACGCCTATGACCATGACGCCGAAGACGGCTTTTCCGGGCAGGACTACTTCCCCGAAGGCATGAAGCGCCCGGTCTGGTATCTGCCCCCCGAACGCGGTTTCGAACGTGAGTTGAAGAAGCGGATCGACTACTTCGCCAAACTGCGGGCGAAACGTCAGGACGGCTAGGCCCCAAATCTTTTCGAAAAGATTTGCAAATTCCTTCGAAGGAATTTGGTGCGGACCGGAAGGACAGGGCCTTTGCATTGACAAATGCCCCTGTCCACCGCAAAGACCGCGCATGTCCCAGACCCTTCCCCTTGTCGCCCTTGGCGGCGCCCTAGGTGCCGTGCTGCGCTACCTGATGGTAACCGCCATCGGCGCACCCGTGGGCACGCTTGCGGTCAACGTGCTGGGCAGCCTTGCCATCGGCGTCCTGTTCGTCTGGCTGGGGGCGCGTGACGGATGGCAGCTGTTCCTCATGACCGGGGTGCTGGGTGGCTTCACCACCTTTTCCGCCTTCTCTCTGGACACGCTCAAGCTGGTCCAGACCGGCCAGACCCTGCAGGCCGTCGCCTATGTCGGGGCCTCTGTCGCCCTCTCCCTTGCCGCTGCCGCGCTTGGCGTGGCCCTGATGAAAGCCATGTCATGACCGTCCAGCACCTGACCGTGACCGAGGATGAGGGCGAACAGCGCCTCGACAAATGGCTCCGCCGCCGCTTTCCGCATGTGACGCAAGGCGCGGTGGAAAAGCTGTGCCGCACCGGCCAGATCCGGATCGACAGCGCCCGCGCCAAGGCGTCCGACCGCGTGGCCCCCGGCATGATGATCCGCGTCCCACCCCTGCCGGACACCGAAGCGCCCGCCCGTCCGCGCGCGGGTGGCATTTCGGCAGCCGATGAACGGATGATCCAGGCCGCCGTGCTGTGGAAGGATGAACATATCATCATCCTGAACAAACCCGCCGGCCTGCCGTCCCAAGGCGGCAGCGGTCAGGGCGACCGCCACGTTGACGGCCTGACCGAGGCGTTGAAGTTCGGCTACAAGGACAAGCCCAAGCTCGTCCACCGGCTGGACAAGGATACCTCCGGCATCCTGATGCTGGCCCGCACCGACCGGATCGCCCGCGCGCTGAGCGAAGCGCTGCGCCATCGCGCTGCCCGCAAGATCTACTGGGCCGTCGTCGCCGGTGTGCCGCATCCCCGTCAGGGCTCGATCAAATTCGGCCTGATGAAGGCCCCGGGCCGGGGCAGGGGCGGCGAGGGTGAGAAGATGGTTTGCGTCCATCCTGCCAAGATGGCCGAACATCCCGATGCCAAGCGCGCGCAGACCGATTACTTCACCCTGTGGTTCCTTGGCGCCCGCCTGTCCTGGATGGCGTTGGAGCCGGTCACCGGCCGAACCCACCAATTGCGCGCCCATATGGCCGAAATCGGCCACCCGATCATCGGCGATGGCAAATATGGCGGCGGCGAGTCCGAAAACATGGGCGATGGCTGGGGCGCGGGGGCAGGTGGCGATCTGTCGAAAAAGCTGCACCTTCACGCCCGCAGCCTGTCAATCGAACACCCGATCACCAAGAAGATGCTGACGTTCACCGCGCCCTTACCCGAACATATGGCCCGCACCTGGAAACTGATGGACTGGAAGGAATCCGACGTCCCCGCCGACCCGTTCGAGCAGATCAGATGACCGCCTGGTCCCCCCGCCGCTTCTGGACCGAAGCCACCGTTGTGCCCGAAGGGGACGGCTTCACCGTCCACCTCGATGCCCGCCCGGTCCGCACGCCCCTGAAGGCCCCACTGATCCTGCCGACCAAGGCCTTGGCCGATGCCGTCGCCGCCGAATGGCAGGCGCAGACCGGCAAGGTGGACCCCGCCACCATGCCCTTCACCCGCACAGCGAATTCCGCCATCGACACCGTCGCCGCCCATTTCGACGCCGTGGTCGACATGCTGGCCGCCTATGGCGAGACTGACCTGCTGTGCTACCGCGCCACCGGACCTGCGGCCCTGATCGACCGCCAGTCCGCCGCCTGGGACCCGCTGCTCGATTGGGCCGCACAGGCCCTAGGGACACCGCTGCAGGTGACCCACGGCGTCATGCATGTCGAACAGCCTGCCACCAGCCTTGCCACCCTTAAGGCCGCGGTTCGTGCGCTTTCGCCGTTCCAGCTTGCCGCCTTCCATGACCTTGTCGCCATCTCCGGATCACTGATCCTTGCGCTGGCCGTCACCCGCGGGCGGCTTGCCGCAGACGACGCCTGGACCCTCAGCCGGATCGACGAAAGCTGGCAGATCGACCAGTGGGGCGCGGATGAGGAAGCGGCCGAAATCTCCGCGCTGAAACATGCGGCTTTGCTGCAGGCGGACCGATTCTACGCATTGTGTGGGTGACAAGTTTGCCCAAGGACTGTGCAGCACGGTGCCTAAAGGTCGATCAACCTGCACAACCCGTCGAAAACATGCAATTTTCCTGTTTGTTACGGGACACGCTTGACCTTGCAAACCGCTTTGGTCGAAACTGCATGACACTGGGAGAGGCTCACCTCCAACAGTTGCGCCGCCGCGAGGGGATCGCGGGGCACCAATAACGCGGCCCTCTGAAGGCCGCTTACTCAGGAAGAGGTAAGAATGAAAAAATCCGTATTCTTCGGCGCGCTCGCGGCCACCACGCTCGTTTCGGGTCTGGCTGCCGCTGCGACCCTTGATGACATCAAGGCGCGCGGCGAGCTGATCTGCGGGTCGAACACCGGTCTGACCGGCTTCGGCGCGCCGGACGCGAGCGGCAACTGGTCTGGCTTCGACGTCGACCTGTGCCGCGCTGTTGCTGCCGTTGTTCTGGGCGATGCGACCAAGGTCAAGTTCGTCCCCACCACCGGCGAAACCCGCTTTACCGCGCTGCAGTCCGGCGAAGTGGACCTTCTGGTCCGCAACTCGACCTGGACCTTCTCGCGCGACAGCGAACTGGCGCTCGATTTCGTGGCCGTGAACTACTACGACGGCCAGGGCTTCATGGTGAAGAAAGACCTCGGCGTTTCGTCCGCCAAGGAACTTGATGGCGCCACCGTCTGCATCCAGACCGGCACCACGACCGAACTGAACCTGGCTGACTTCTTCAAGCAGAACAACATCAGCTACCAGCCTGTCACGGTTGCCGATGACTCGGAAGCCCAGCGCCAGTATCTGGCCGGCGCTTGCGACGCCTACACCACCGACGCTTCGGGTCTGGCCGCCAGCCGTGCGACTATGCCGGATGCCGACACCCACATCATCCTTCCCGAGATCATCTCGAAGGAACCGCTTGGCCCGGTCGTCCGTCATGGTGACTCGGCTTGGGGCGATGTGGTCCGCTGGACCTACTACGCGCTGCTCGTGGCTGAGGAAAAGGGCGTGACTTCGGCGAACGTCGAAGAAGTCGCGACCTCGACCGCAGATGAAGAAGTGAAGCGTCTTCTGGGCGTTTCGGGTGACATGGGTGCGAAAATGGGCCTCGACAACGATGCCTTCAAGCGCGCCATTGCCGCCGTCGGCAACTATGGCGAGATCTTCTCGCGCAACATCGGTGAAGGCACGGCCATCAACCTGGCCCGCGGCCTGAACGCGTTGTGGACCCAAGGTGGTCTGCAGTACGCACCGCCTTTCCGTTGATCTGAGGCAAGGTTTGCGGGGGTGCCTTCGGGCGCCCCCGCGTTTCGTTCAAACGATAACCTGACAGTCCAGGGGCAAAGACCCCGCCGCCACCGGTCAAAACCGGGGCCGCCTGTCCGGGAAACAGGGGGAAGCCATGGCAATGGCAACGGACGTGCCGAAGAACGGTTTTCGGCTCTCGATGCTTGTTTACGATACGCGCTACCGGTCCTACACGATTCAGCTCGTGGTGCTGGTCCTGTTCGCCATGGCGGTCGCCTGGCTGCTGAACAATACCGTGCAGAACCTCGAAGCCCGCGGGAAAGAGTTCAACTTCGGCTTTCTCTGGCAGCGCGCCGGCTATGACATCGGCCAGCAGCTGATCCCCTACAACAACGACGACAACCACTTCCGCGCCCTGCTTGTGGGCCTGGCCAACACGCTGGTCGTCGCCTTCTGGGGCTGCATCTTCGCCACCGTCCTTGGGGTGATCATCGGCGTCCTGCGCCTGTCGAAGAACTGGCTCGTCGGTCGTCTGATGACCGTCTATGTCGAGATCTTCCGCAACGTCCCCCTCCTGCTCTGGATCCTGCTGACCTACGTCATCCTGTCGGAAATCACCCCGGCCCCGAACGCATTCCGCCTTACCGACGAAATGATCGCCGCAGGCACGGCCCCGGCGGCCGAGATGATGTTCTTCGACTCCGTCGCCGTCACCAACCGCGGCACCAACATTCCGGCACCGCTGTTCGAACGCGGGCTTGGGTCTGTCGACCTTGGGTTCATGACGCTGAACCTGACCTTCCTTGCCATCGTCGCGGTGATCGCCGGGTCCGTCTATGTGAACCGCCGCATCCTCGCCTCCGCCCGCGCCACGCAAGAGGCGACCGGCGACCGCCCGGTGACATGGTGGAAGTCCATCCTTGTCCTCTTCGCACCAGTCCTGCTGCTGTTCGTCATGCTTGGCTTCCATCTTGAGGTGCCCACCCTCAAAGGCTTCAACTTCTCGGGCGGGATCCTTGTGGCTCACCCCTTCACCGCCATGGTGATCGCGCTCAGCCTCTACACCGCCGCCTTCATCGCCGAGATTGTCCGCGCCGGCATCCAGGCCATCAGCCGCGGGCAAAGCGAAGCCGCCTTCGCCCTTGGCCTCCGCCCGGGCCGCACGATGAACCTGATCATCCTGCCGCAGGCCCTGCGCGTCATCATCCCGCCGCTGATCAGCCAGTACCTCAACCTGACCAAGAACACCTCGCTTGGCATCGCGGTCAGCTACCTTGACCTGCGGGGCACGCTGGGCGGGATCACCCTGAACCAGACTGGCCGGGAACTGGAGTGTATGCTGCTGATGATGCTCATCTATCTGTCGATCAGCCTCAGCATTTCGGCGCTGATGAACATGTACAACAACTCTGTCCAGCTGAAGGCGCGCTAAGATGGATCATCATTTCGCCCGCACCGAGATGCTGCCTCCGCAAGCGCCGCCGATCACCGAACGCGGCGCGGTCAAGTGGCTGCGCGAAAACCTGTTCTCCACCCCCTTCAACATCGCCCTCACCCTGTTTGGCGTGGCGACGATCTATTATCTGATCTCCTCGTCGCTGCCCTGGTGGCTGAATTCGGTCTGGAACGCCTCGTCCCTGTCCGAATGTCGCGCCATCGTCGAGGCAAGCGCCGGCGAAGGGGCCACCGGCGCCTGCTGGGCGATGATCCGCGAATGGTGGGGGGCCTTCATCTTCGGCTTCTACCCGCCAGACCAGTGGTGGCGGCCCATCCTTGCCTTTGGCTTCCTGTTCGCAGCCCTCGCGCCGGTGCTGTTCGCCGGGCAGGCGGGCAACCTGACAAAGGTGCTCGGGGCTGTCGGGCTGTTCCTGCTGCTGACGCTTTACCTGTCCGCCGCTCCGGCAACCGTGTTCATCCTGGCCATCCTGCTGGTCGGCGGCATGCTGGCTTTGGCGCAGCTGCGGCCGGGCCAGCTTTTGCTGTTCACCGCCCTGTACCCCGCGCTTTGCTTCTGGCTCTTGTGGGGCGGGTCCATCTGGTCGCCCATCGTGGCCATGGCGGGCTTCGGCGTCCTTTACGCCGTGTTCCGCTTCGCCTCACCGTTCATCGGCCTTTCTCCGGCTGCCGGGGCAGGGGTGCTGGCCGCAGTCCTGTGGTGGCTCTATCTTGACGTGCCGGTGGTTGGCGCGCTGCAGTCCATCCTGCCCTTCGGCCTGCAGGCCATCAACTCCGACCAGTTTGGCGGCTTCCTTCTGGCCATCGTGATCGGCGTCACCGGGATCAGCTTTTCCCTGCCGATCGGCATCCTGCTGGCGCTGGGCCGCCAGTCTGACATGCTGATCGTCAAGACGCTGTCGGTCGGGTTCATCGAATTCATCCGGGGCGTGCCGCTCATCACGCTCCTCTTCACCGCCTCGCTTTTGCTGCAGTACTTCCTGCCGCCGGGCACGAACTTCGACATTATCCTGCGCGTCATCATTCTGGTCACCTTCTTCGCCGCCGCCTATCTGGCCGAGGTGATCCGGGGCGGTCTCGCCGCCCTGCCACGCGGCCAGTATGAAGCGGCTGATGCGCTTGGCCTTGATTACTGGCGTGCCCAGCGGCTCATCATCCTGCCGCAGGCGCTGAAGATCTCGATCCCGGCCATCGTCTCCACCTTCATCGGTCTGTTCAAGGATACCACGCTGGTCGCCTTCGTCGGCCTGATGGACCCGCTGAAGGGCGTCACGCAAATCGTCCGCGCCGACATCAACTGGAAGGGCATCTACTGGGAGCCCTACATCTTCGTCGGCGCCATCTTCTTTCTCATCTGCTTCGGTATGTCCCGGTACTCCATGTACCTGGAAAAGAAGCTCAAGACTGATCACCGCTAAGGACATATCATGGCAGAAGCATCGAAAATGCAGGTCTCGGACGAGATTGCGATCCAGATCCAGGGCATGAACAAGTGGTACGGTCAATTCCACGTCCTGCGCGACATCAACATGACCGTGCAGCGCGGGGAAAGGATCGTGATCTGCGGTCCGTCCGGGTCGGGCAAGTCCACGCTGATCCGCTGCATCAACCGGCTGGAGGAACACCAGCAGGGCCACATCGTCGTGGATGGCACCGAACTGACCAATGACCTGAAGAACATCGACAAGGTCCGGTCAGAAGTCGGGATGGTGTTCCAGCACTTCAACCTGTTCCCGCATCTCACGATCCTGGAAAACCTGACGCTGGCCCCGATCTGGGTCCGCAAGGTGCCGAAGCGTGAGGCGGAAGAGACCGCGATGTACTTCCTTGAAAAGGTCAAGATCCCGGAACAGGCGCATAAATACCCCGGCCAGCTTTCGGGTGGCCAGCAACAGCGCGTCGCCATCGCGCGCAGCCTGTGCATGCGCCCCCGGATCATGCTGTTTGACGAACCGACCTCGGCCCTTGACCCCGAAATGATCAAGGAAGTGCTGGATACGATGATCCAGCTTGCCCAGGAAGGCATGACGATGATCTGCGTCACCCATGAAATGGGCTTTGCCCAGGCCGTGGCGAACCGGGTGATCTTCATGGACCAGGGCCAGATCGTCGAACAGAACGAACCGAAAGAGTTCTTCACCAACCCGAAGTCCGACCGGACCAAGCTGTTCCTCAGCCAGATCCTCGGCCACTAGCCGGGCGATCAAGGGGCGCCTCCTCGTTCGACTTCGTCTTCTCGTCGCCCCCGGTGCGAGGAGTGACGAAGTCATCGACGAGCGGGTTGCAAGGGCTGGCCTAGTCCGCAACCCGCTCCAGCAATTCCTCGACCTTCGGCCCCAGCCCCTCCACGATCAGCTTCACGCCCTCGGGGTTGGGGTGGATGCCGTCCGCCTGCATGAACACCGCCAAAGACGCCGGATCAGAGGGGTCTGCCCCCGCCGCCCTCAGGCCCGCGAAGAAATCTTCGGCCAGACCAGCCCCATATTGCGCTGCCAGATCGACATACATCGCATCGAACGCAGCCTTGTACTCCGGCCCGAAGTTCGTTGGCGCTGGCATCGCCACCAGCAGCACCGGCAGCCCCCGCGCCGCCGTTTCCTGCAAGATCCCCTCCAGGTTCGTCCGTGACCCGGCCGGGTCCAGCCCGCGCAACAGGTCATTGCCCCCCAGCGTCACGATCACCGCATCCGCCTCCGGCCCCAAAGCCCAGCCCACCCGGGCCAGCCCCCCCGCCGTCGTATCCCCCGACACGCCCGCATTCTGCACCACCACATCCGCGCCCCGGGCCTTCAGCCAACTCTCCAGCTGCGGCACAAGCCCATCGCCCTGATCGGCCAGCCCATAGCCCGCCGTCAGGCTGTCACCCAGTGCCACGATCGTGACAGGCTCGGCAAAAACCGAACTTGACAGTGCCAAGACTGCAACCGCAGCATTGCGAACCGCGCGAACCGCGCCATATCCGTTGGATGCCACTACCCGAAGGACCCCTTGAATGACCGATACTGTCCTCGCGTTGACCGACGCGCGCCTGACCCTTGCCGGCAATGCCGGCCCGGTAGAGATCCTGAAAGGCATCTCGCTGGAGATCGCCAAGGGCGAAACGGTGGGGCTGATCGGTCCGTCGGGGTCTGGCAAATCGTCTCTCCTGATGCTCATGGGCGGGTTGGAGCGTGCCACCAGCGGCAAGGTTCTGGCCTTGGGCCAGGATCTTACCACGATGGACGAAGACGCACTCGCCCGCTTCCGCAGAGGGAATATGGGGGTTGTGTTCCAATCCTTCCACCTCATTCCCACAATGACCGCGCTTGAGAACGTTGCCTTGCCGATGGAACTCTCCGGCACACCCGACGCTTTCCAGCGGGCCGAGGCGGAATTGGCCTCCGTCGGCCTTGGCCACCGCATCGACCATTACCCCGCCCAACTCTCCGGCGGCGAACAGCAGCGCGTCGCCCTTGCCCGTGCCGCCGCCCCCCGTCCGGCGATCCTGCTGGCCGATGAACCCACCGGCAACCTTGACGGCGTGAACGGTCAGGCGATCATGGACATGCTCTTTGGCCTCCGCGACCGGCATGGCGCGACGCTGGTCCTTGTGACCCACTCGCCGGAACTTGCCACCCGCTGCGACCGCGTCATCCGCCTTGCCGATGGCCTTCTTGCCCCCGAACTCAAGGCCGCCGCTGAATGAGCCTCGCTTTCACGATTGCCCGCAGGGAACTCCGTGGCGGCCTGCGCGGGTTCCGCGTGTTCCTCGCCTGTCTCGCGCTGGGCGTTGCCGCCATTGCCGCCGTTGGCACCCTGCGCACCGGCATCCAGCAAGGCCTGACCGATCAGGGCGCCGTCATCCTTGGGGGTGACGCCGAAATGCGCTTCACCTACCGCGCCGCCGACGAAGGCGAACGCGCCTACATGGACAGCATCGCCACCCGTGTCTCCGAGGTTTACGATTTCCGCTCCATGGCGCTGATTGACGGCGATCAGGCGCTCACCCAGGTCAAGGCGGTGGATGACGGCTGGCCCCTGACCGGTGCCGCCACGCTGGACCCCGCCATTCCCGTGGCCGAGGCTCTGGCCAGCCAGAACGGCCTGCCCGGCGCGCTGATGGACCCGGTCCTGATCTCGCGGCTCGGGCTTGCCATCGGCGACACCTTCCGCCTTGGAACGCAGGACTTCCGCCTGACGGCCGCCCTGACCCGCGAACCAGACAGCGCGTCCACCGGCTTCGCCCTTGGCCCCCGCACCGTGGTGCGGACCGATGCGCTGGCCAATTCCGGCCTTCTGACCGCCGGTTCCCTCTACGAAACCCGATACCGCCTGACCCTGCCCCCGGGCACCGACCTGCAGCTTCTGGAAAATCAGGCCGAGGCGCAGTTCCGCGACAAGGGCATGCGCTGGACCGACAGCCGCAACGCCGCCCCGGGGATCGAAGGCTTCGTTGACCGGATCGGCAGTTTCCTTGTGCTGGTGGGCCTTGCCGGGCTTGCCGTGGGCGGTGTCGGCATCTCGGCGGCGATCCGCAGCTATCTGGACGGCAAGACCGAAACCATCGCCACGCTGAAAACCCTTGGGGCCGAAGGCGGCCTGATCTTCCGCGTCTACCTGTGGCAGACCGCCCTCCTCTCTGCCCTTGGCATCCTGATCGGCGTCGCCCTTGGCGCGCTCGTCCCCATGCTGGCCGCTCCCTTGATCGAGGCGTCGCTGCCCTTCCCCGCCACCATCCGCCTGTCGCCCATGGCGCTGGTCGAGGCCGGGTTTTACGGCGCCCTCTCCGCCCTGATCTTCACCCTGCTGCCCCTTGCCCGCACCGAACGTATCCGCCCCGCCGCCCTCTACCGGGGCGGTTCCGGCACCCGCGGCTGGCCCCGTGCGCCCTATCTGGTGGCGCTTGTGGCGCTCTCCGTGACGCTGATCGGCACCGCGACATGGTTCTCAGGCATCCCGGAGCTTGCGCTGGGCGCCGCCGGGGGCATCCTCGGCTCCCTGTTGATCCTGTCGCTGGCCGCCCTTGGCCTGCGCCGCGCTGCCCGCCGTGTGGCGCGCACAAAGGCCACCCGTGGCCGCCCCGCGCTGCGCGCGGCCCTCGCCTCCATCGGTGCGCCAAGGTCTGACGCGACCTCCGTCATCCTGTCGCTTGGCCTTGGCCTGTCGGTGCTGGCGGCGGTCGGCCAGATCGACTGGAACCTGCGCGCCGCCATCGCGACAGACCTGCCCACGCGCGCGCCTGCCTTCTTCTTCGTCGACATCCAGCCCGACCAGTTGGAGGGCTTCCTAGACCGCGTGACGAACGACCCCGCCGTGACCGAGGTGGAAACCGCCCCCATGCTGCGTGGCGTGGTCAACCAGATCAACGGCCGCCCCGCGCGTGAGGTGGTGGACCACTGGGTCGTGCGCGGCGACCGTGGCATCACCTACGCCGCCACCCCGGGCGAGAAAACCCGCATCACCGCCGGCACCTTCTGGGCCGAAGATTACGCGGGCGACCCCCAGATCAGCTTTGCCGCAGAAGAGGCGGAGGAGATGGGGCTGAAACTCGGCGATACCCTCACCGTCAACATCCTTGGCCGCGATATAACCGGCACGATCACCTCATTCCGCGAGGTGGACTTTTCCAATGCCGGGATGGGTTTCGTGATGACCCTGAACCCCGCCGCCCTTGCCGGTGCGCCCCATACCCACATCGCCACCGTCTACGCCCCGCCCGAGGCCGAGGCGGCGATCCTGCGCGATGTGACCAAGACTTGGCCCAACATCACCGCCATCCGCATCCGCGAGGCGGTGGACCGCGTGGCCGAAGCCCTGTCCGCCATCGCCACCGCCACTGCCTGGGCGGCAGGGGGCACGCTTCTGACCGGCTTCATGGTCCTGATCGGCGCGGCTGCAGCAGGCGAACGCGCGCGCATCTACGAATCGGCGATCCTGAAGACCCTCGGCGCGACACGCGGCAAGATACTCTCCAGCTTCGCCCTCCGCTCGGCCCTCATGGGGGCGGCGGCGGGGGTGGTCGCGGTCGCCGCAGGCGGCATCGCCGGCTGGGCGGTGATGACCTTCGTGATGGACTCGACCTACCGCTTCGAACCCGTCTCGGCGCTGGGCATCGTGTTCGGCGGCGTTCTGGCAACCCTGCTTGCCGGCCTTGCTTTCGCGCTGCGTCCGCTGGCCGCCCGACCCGCCCAGACGCTGCGCGCGCAGGACTGATCTGCACTTGGTCTTGCTCTTTGGCAAATACTCCACGGGGGTGCGGGGGTGTGAAACCCCCGCTTCGCCGGTCACAACCGGCGCAGCCGGGCCAATGTCGGGCCCACCGCCCGCATCTCGCGACTTCCCGGCCGCACCTTTGCCAGACCCCGCGCCAGCCAGCCCAGCGGCGCCAGCCACCGTGCCAGCCGCCGCACCCGGTCCACCGCCCCCTCCGGCGCGTTGGTCGCATAGGACGCCAGCGCCGCGTCCAGCCAGCGCGGGTCGTCGGGCCAACTGGTAAAGGCGGTTTGGGCGAACATCACCACATCCGCCGCCTGCCAGACCCCGCCACGCCGCGCGGGCCGGAACCGTTCCAGATCAATGAACCGCGCCTCGACCCCATCCCAGCAGATGTCGCGCACCGCAGGCCGGCCATGCACCAGCCCCGCCCAATGCAACTGCCCCAGCGCCCGACCGGCGCGGGCAAAGGCGGCCAGCTTCTCCGCCTCGCTGCGCGCAGGGTCCGCGACCAGCTTGGTCAGCACCGGCCCCGCATCGGGCATCAGCACCCAGTCCGGCCCCTCCAGCGCCACAGTGGCCACCGGAAGCCCCTTGGCCGCCAGCACATGCAGCCCGTCCAGTTCCGCCTCGAACGCCCGCGCCGGGTCACCCTTTTGAAGCCGCATCAGGCCCGACAGCCGCTCCACCCGCTTCAGCCAGAACCGCCGCCCATCGGGCAGGTCCAGCCGCCGCACCCGCTTGGGCGGTTCAGCGAGGGCCGCCTTTACTCTGGTTTCAAGATCAAGGTCCGGCACCCGGCAACGCTCCACCAAGGACCGGACGGATGTAACGGATTTCAGGCGGATTTGTAAGGGACCCGCACAGACCCAGCCTCAGCCAAAGAACCCCGGCCCCGCGCGGCCCAACAGCTCATCCGCCAGCGTGCGGCCCAACTGCGCCCCATCCGCCACCTGCCCCCGCAACTCTCCGGTCACGGACGCCGACCCATCCGGCCGCAAAAGCTCCCCCCGCAGCCACAGCGCATCGCCCTCGATCACCGCAAGCCCGGCAATCGGCGTTTCGCAAGACCCGTCCAGCCGCGCCAGGAAACTGCGCTCTGCCGCCAGCCGAAGCCCCGTCTCGCCATGGTGGATCGCCGCCAACAGCCCCGCAACCCGCGCGTCGGACGATCGCCGCTCCACCCCGATCGCGCCTTGGGCAACCGCAGGCAGCATCTCCTCCACGTCAATCGGCCCGCGGGCCACGCTGGCCATGCCCAACCGGTTCAACCCCGCCATCGCAAGGAAGGTCGCATGCGCCACACCGTCCTCCAGCTTGCGCATCCGCGTCTGCACGTTCCCCCGGAACTCCACCAGTTTCAGGTCCGGCCGCCGCAGCGCCAGCTGCGCCCGCCGCCGCAAGGAGGAAGACCCCACCACCGCGCCCTGCGGCAGTGCCGACAGTGACGGCACCGTGGGCGACACGAAGGCATCCCGCACATCCTCACGCGGCAGGTAGCAGTCCAGCACCAACCCCTCGGGCTGGACCGTTGGCATGTCCTTCATCGAATGAACCGCGATGTCGATTCCGCCGTCCAAGAGCGCTTCTTCGATCTCGCGGGTGAACAGGCCCTTGCCGCCAATCTCGCGCAGCGCCTTGTCCTGGATCTGGTCGCCCATCACCTTGATCACCACAATCTCGAACGCGGCTTCCGTCAGGCCGAAGGCCTGGCCCAAGCAGCGTCGCACCTCATGCGCCTGCCACAAGGCCAGCGGAGAGCCACGGGTTCCAATCTTCAACGGGCGGGCGGGGGAGGGGAGATCATCACGCATGCGCCAAGGCATAACGCTGTCAATCAAGCCTGACAACTCTTGACAACCTCTCTCCTCCGTCGGACCCATGGGGAAATAAAGATGAGGCAGACATGACCAAGACAATCCTGCGCGCTCTCAAGGGCGAGGTTCTTCCCACCCCGCCGATCTGGATGATGCGTCAGGCGGGCCGCTACCTGCCAGAGTACCGCGAAACCCGGGCACAGGCCGGCGATTTCCTCAAGCTGTGCTACAACCCCGACCTTGCGGCCGAAGTCACGCTGCAGCCGATCCGCCGCTATGGCTTTGATGCCGCGATCCTGTTCGCGGACATCCTTCTGCTGCCGCAGGCGCTGGGCCCGAAGCTGTGGTTCGAAACCGGCGAAGGCCCCCGGATGGAAACCACCACCACGATGGGTCAGGTAGAGAATCTGAAACCGACCGGGGCAATCCACGACACCCTGTCGCCCATCTATGAAACGGTGCGCATCCTTGCCCGGGAACTGCCAAAGGAAACCACCCTGATCGGCTTTGCCGGGGCCCCGTGGACCGTGGCCACCTATATGGTCGCGGGCAAAGGCTCCAAGGATCAGGCCGCCGCGCATGGGCTGAAAGACCATGACCGCGCCACCTTCCAGGCCCTGATCGACCGCATCACCGACGCGACGGTGGAATATCTTTCCGCCCAGATCGAAGCCGGGGCCGAGGTGGTCAAGCTGTTCGACAGCTGGGCCGGGTCGCTCAAAGGCCAGGATTTCCGCGATTTTGCCGAAGCCCCCACCGCAAAGATCATCGCCGCGCTCAAGGCCCGCCATCCCGGCACCCCGATCATCGCCTTCCCGCGTGAGGCGGGGCAGGGCTACATCGGCTTTGCCCACCGCACCGGGGCCGATTGCGTGGCCATCGACAATTCGGTCAGCCCGGAATGGGCAGCGGCGAATGTGCAGATTGACGGCTGCGTGCAGGGCAACCTTGCGCCCGAACACATGGTCACCGGCGGGCAGGCACTGGTGGCCGCGACCCAGCATGTCGTCCGCGCCTTCTCCAAAGGCCCGCACATCTTCAACCTTGGCCACGGGATCACCCCCGACGCCAACCCCGACAACGTGCAGCTGATGATCGACACGGTCCGGGCCGGGTAAATGGCGGGCAGTCTGTGGGTTCTGGCGACACTGATTGCCGCCGCTGCCCAGACCGCCCGCAACGCGGCGCAATCGGGGCTGACCGCGAAGATCGGCACGCTGGGGGCCACGCAGGTCCGCTTTGTGTTCGGCCTGCCGTTTGCGCTGCTGTTTCTTGCGCTGGCCAGCCTTGGCACGGGTGAAGGTCTGCCCGGGCTGACCGGCTCCAGCCTTGCCTACACCACCCTTGGCGCGGTGGCGCAGGTTGCCGCCACGGCGCTGATGCTGGTCACGATGAAATCCCGCTCGTTTGCAGTGACAACGGCGTGGATCAAGACGGAACCCGTGATGGTCGCCCTGATCGCCGCCGTCACGATTGGCGACGCGCTGACCCCGGCAAAGCTCGTGGCCATCGTGGTCGCCACGGCAGGCGTGGTGATCCTGTCCACCAAGCCCGAAACCACGCGCGGCATGCTGCGCGACTGGGGGCCAGCGGCAACCGGCCTTCTCGCGGGGCTGCTGTTCGGGGTCGCCGCCATCGGCTTTCGCGGCGGAATCCTTGGGCTTGCCGACGGCAGCTTCCTGATCCGCGCCTCCACCATCCTTGTCCTCAGCCTTGCGCTGCAAAGCGCCATGTTGCTTGCATGGCTGGCGGTCTTTGATCGGCAGGCGGTTGCAGCCTCGTTCGGCGTCTGGCGCACCTCGCTCCTGGCGGGGTTCCTTGGGGCCTTCGCCTCGCAGTTCTGGTTCATCGGCTTTTCGCTGACCACCGCCGCCAATGTCCGCACGCTGGCCTTGGTCGAGGTCATCATGGCGCTGGCAGTCTCGGCCTATGTCTTTCGCCAGCCGGTAAGCCCACGCCAAAAGATCGGCATGGCGGTGATCGTGCTTGGGGTGGGCCTGCTCCTGACGGCGCAAAGGCCATCCTAGGGTAGGTGCCAACCCACCGCCCCGGCATGGCGATTCCCTAACAAAACCCTAATGGCTGCTTGCAAGCCATTGATATTCATGTGGTCTCTTGGGTGTCCCTGCCCGGGACAGCCTCAGGCGACAATCTCGCTCGGAACGACGAAATCCACCGTGACACCGGATCCAAAAGTGACCTGACCCCAGTCCTTAACATCAAACTCCACCACCAGCGTGGCCCCGGTCGGATAGCGGGCAAACTCCGGGTTGGCAGGGGGGTGGGCGACAAGGCGGGCGGCGAATTCGGCGATGCCGGGGTTGTGGCCGATCATCATCACGGTTTCGGCCATGGCGTGGCGCAGCACCGCCATCATCACATCCGGCCCGGCATGGTAGAGCGCCGGCTTCAGCTCCAGCAAAGGCGTCCCCGGCAGGGCGGGGGCGATGCCGGAAAAGGTCTTGCGGGTCCGCAGCGCGTCAGAGCACAAGACCTCGTCCGGGACATGGCCCCGGCTGGCCAGCCACTGGCCAAGGTCCGCCGCCGCCGCCTTGCCCCGGTCGTTGAGGGGGCGGTCATGGTCCGGGGTGAGCGGATCGTCCCATGAGGATTTCGCGTGCCGCGTCAGGATCAACCGCTTCATTTGTGGAACTGCCTCATGTGATAGGCCGACTGTTTCGGCAGTCTTGCATAGGACTGCGACAGCGGGCAAGCGCGGCGAACCTGACAGCCGCCGGTCATGCAGTCCTGCCCCTCGGCCCGGTTCAGGAAGGCATGGCAGGCCGGGACATCATACCCCGCGCCGGTGAGGGCTTTGGCCGGGCAGGCGGTCAGACAGGGGGCGGGGCAGGTGTCGCAGGGGCGGGGGGCGGGGGCGGGAACCGCGACCGCCTCCTTCAACGCCAGCGCGCCGCGAAAGCTGACCATCAACCCTTGCCGCGCGTGGACCAGCAGGCGGACCGGGCTGTCCCAGACCTGCCCGGTCCGCAGGGCCCAGGCGTAGAACGGGTGATAGGGCGGCCCGCCAAAGGGGAACAGCGCCTTTGCCCCCAGATCGCAAGCCAGCCGCCCGATCACCCGGCGTGACCAGCGGTCAACCGGGTCGGGCTGGCCGTCCCATTCGGGCTGGGCGGTCAGATGCGGCCAGAAGCCGGGCTCCAGCGGCCCAAGCAGCAGCACAGTGCGGGTGCCCGCAGGCAACCCCGCCTCATCCTGATCGACGGCAAAGCCACCCAGCACCTCCAGCCGTTCAGCCGAAAGCCGCGCGGTCAGCGTCGAAAGGGAAGCCACAGCGCCCAGCCCAGTTGCATCGGTCGGTCGTCCTGCCATTCCAGCCCCACGGTCATCGCATCGTGCCCGGCCACTGGCTGGGGCACATAGGTGCGGAAGATGCGGTCCCAGACTGACAATGAAAAGCCGTAGTTGCTGTCATGCTCGGACCTGAGCACCGAATGGTGGACCCGGTGCATGTCCGGGGTCACCAGCACCAGCCGCACCAACCGGTCCAGCCAAAGGGGCAGCTTCAGGTTCGCATGGTTGAACATCGCGGTGGCGTTCAGCAGGATTTCGAACACGACCACCGCAAGGGCGGACGGGCCGATCAGATAGACCAGCCCAACCTTCAGGGCCGAGGAGGCGACAATCTCGACCGGGTGAAACCGCAGGGCCGTGGTCACGTCGAAATCACGGTCGGCATGGTGCACCCGGTGGAATCGCCAGAACAGCGGCACCTTGTGGGTGATCAGGTGCTGCAGCCAGATGGAAAAGTCGAAGATCAGGATGGCAAGGATCAACTCCACCCAGCCCGGCAGGTCCAGCAGGTTGAAAAGCCCAAGCCCCAGCTGCCCGGCATCCACCGCTGCAGTGACGGCAAGGATTGGCACGGCAAGAGCCAGCGCCCGAAGGGTCAGCGTGTCGATGGCCACAAGCGCCAGGTTTGTGGTCCAGCGGTGGGGTTTTGGCTGCACGAGGGGGCGGCGCGGGGCCAGCCGTTCAAGGCCTGCCAATACGGCAAGGAGACCTACGAAGGCGGCGATCCGGAGGGCAATCTCGTGTTCCAAGGGGTAGCCCTTTTGGCCTGCCCCTTGACCCTAATCCATCAATGCGCCCGGGTTCCAGCGCGGCAAATCTTTTCGAAAAGATTTGCAAAAGCCTTCGAAGGCTTTTGGCGTCCGCGTCAGCCCCGGCTGTGCGGCTTGACCCGTGGGGCGGTGGCGCGGATCTGGCTGCCGGCACCATGGTCGGTGAACAGCTCCAGCAGGCAAGCGTTCGGGATGCGGCCATCAAGTATCGTGACCGCCCGCGTGCCCTGTTCGATCGCCAGCAGAGCGGTTTCAGTCTTGGGAATCATCCCGCCCGAAATCACGCCATCAATCGTCATCTGGCGGATCTCCTCGGGCGTGATCTGGGTCATCACCTGGCCTTCGGCGTTCTTGACACCCGGCACGTCGGTGAGGAGGAGCAACCGGTCGGCCTGCAAGGCCCCCGCAATGGCCCCTGCGGCAGTGTCACCGTTGACGTTGAACGTTTCGTTATCCGCCATCCCGGTCCCCACCGGAGCGATGACCGGGATGATGCCCGCGCCGTAAAGGTCACGCAGGACCTGCACGTTCATCTCCACCGGGCGGCCGACGTAGCCAAGGTCGGGATCATCCGCCTCGCACACCATCAGGTCGTCGTCCTTGCCGGAAATGCCCACCGCGCGGCCGCCTGCATCCATGATCGCCTGCACGATCCGCTTGTTCACAAGGCCCGACAGGATCATTTCGACCACCTGCACGGTTGCCTTGTCCGTCACCCGCTTGCCGCGCACGAATTCGCTCTTGATCCCCAGCTTGCCCAGCATGTCGTTGATCATCGGCCCGCCGCCATGGACGATGACCGGGTTCACCCCGACTTGCCGCATCAGCACGATGTCGCGGGCGAATTCCGCCATCGCTGCATCGTCGCCCATGGCATTGCCGCCGAATTTCACCACCACAACGGCACCGGTGAATCGCTGCAGGTAGGGCAGGGCTTCGGAGAGCATCTTGGCGGTATTCAGGGCGTCTTGCATGGTCAGGGTCTGCTGTTTCATTGCGGGCCTCCGGAACTGTGCCCGGCATAGGGCTTTTGCCCGCCTGTGCCAAGCGGCGGATCAGGCTTTGGGTCATTCCGGCGGCAATCTGGGCGGGGCGTCGCTTGCCTTTCCCGACAGGAAGGGTAGGGTTTCCGCCACAGGAGAGACCGCATGTCCGAACAGAAGACGATCGTTTTGACAGGGGCCAGCCGTGGCATTGGCCACGCGACGGTCAAGCGGTTCTCGGCCGAAGGGTGGCGGGTGCTGACCTGCTCGCGCCAGCCGTTCGACCCGCGCTGCCCCTGGCCGGGGGGGAGGACAACCATATCCAGCTGGACCTTGCCGATCCGAACAAGACCATTGCCGCGATCGAGACGATCAAGGCCAAGGTTGGGGGCCGGATTCATGCCTTGGTCAACAATGCCGGGATCAGCCCGAAGGGCGCGGGCGGCGCAAGGCTTAGCACGCTGGATACCGACCTGCGCACCTGGGGCCATGTCTTCCATGTGAATTTCTTTGCGCCGGTGATTCTGGCGCGGGGCTTGCGCGATGAACTAGCGGCGACCAAGGGGGCCATCGTCAACGTCACCTCGATCGCCGGGGTACGGGTGCACCCGTTTGCCGGGGCGGCCTATTCGACGTCAAAGGCCGCGCTGGCGGCGTTGACCCGGGAGATGGCGCATGATTTCGGCCCCTTGGGCGTGCGGGTGAACGCCATCGCCCCGGGCGAGGTGGAAACCGCGATCCTGTCGCCCGGCACCGACAAGATCGTGGAAAAGCTGCCGATGCAGCGGCTGGGCCAGCCGAAGGAAGTGGCGGATGTGATCTGGTTCCTGTGTTCAGACCAGTCCAGCTACATCTCGGGCGCCGAGATCGAGGTCAACGGCGCCCAGCATGTCTGAGGGGCCGCTCATCAAGCCCTTCGGGCATTCTTCGCTGCGCCGGCCAAGCGATGAAAGCCCGAAGTGGCTTGAAGAGCGATTGGTCACTTCAGCTTTTCAAAGCTGATCGTGACATCGCCCACATCGACCCCGAAGCGCCGCATGTAGGCGCGGTTGAGCAGCCGGTCGTCTGAGAGCTGCCACATCCAGTCGTCAAAGGTCACGCGGACAGTGTCTGCCGTACCGTCTGCTGCCGGGACCGGCAGGTCGATGGTATAGCGCCAGTTGAACCGGTCGCCGTCTTCGATGCCGGTCGCCTCACCAATCACGCCCGGAGCCGTACCCCGCCAGGTTTGCGAGACGGTTTCGGGGCCGGTCTTGACCAGGGTCCAGATGCGCTGTTCGGTCGATCCGTCCTCATAAACGAAATCCTCAACCAGCCGCAGCCGTTTGCCGTTCCAGTCACCCTTGATCGTCACGTCAAAGCGGCGGCGGACGGTGCCGAAGATGTCCTGAAACTGGCCTTGGGCGACAAGGGTGCCGTCAAAGAACTCTTCCAGGTTCAGCTCCCGGTCGCTGAGTGCGGGGTCGTTGAGCGATGGCTTGCCGGTGCAGGCGGCAAGGAATGCTATGGCCGAAAGGGCAAGGACGCGCATCGGAATCTCCTTTCAGGGTGATACGCTGGTCAGGCCGGACTGGATGACTGCCGGCAGTGCTTTGCCTTGCCTCACACGCTCTGGCATAAGGGCGCATCCTTTGCCCCGGTGACCCCATGCTTGATGACGCCGACGACATCCACCCGCTGTTTCATGGCGCGCCCAAGGGGCTGGAGTTTCGCAAGCTGCGCAAGCGGCTGGTAAGCCAAGTGCGCGAGGCGGTGGAAACCTACGGCATGGCGCGCGACGGCGACCGCTGGCTGGTCTGCCTGTCGGGTGGCAAGGACAGCTATACCCTGCTGGCGATCCTGCACGAGCTGAAGTGGCGCGGCCTTCTGCCGGTGGACCTTCTGGCCTGCAATCTGGATCAGGGCCAGCCCGGCTTTCCGGCGACAGTGTTGCCGGACTTTCTGACCCGGATGGGCGTGCCGCACCGGATCGAATACCAGGACACCTACTCCATCGTGATGGACAAGATCCCGCAGGGGAAAACCTACTGCAGCCTCTGTTCGCGCCTGCGCCGTGGCAACCTGTACCGGATCGCCCGGGAAGAAGGCTGTTCGACCGTCATCCTTGGCCATCACCGCGATGATATTCTTGAGACGTTCTTCATGAACCTCTTTCACGGTGGCCGTCTTGCCAGCATGCCCCCGCGCCTTCTGAACGAGGAGGGCGACCTTTACCTTGCCCGTCCGCTGGCCTTTGTGGCCGAGGCGGATTGCGAGAAATTCGCCAAGGGCATGGGCTATCCGATCATCCCTTGCGACCTTTGCGGCAGTCAGGAGGGGCTGCAGCGCATGCAGGTCAAAAAGCTGCTTGACGATTGGGAGGCCAAGGTGCCAGGGCGCCGCCAAATCATGTTCCGGGCGCTGATGAACGTGCGCCCGTCGCATCTGGCCGACCCGTCCCTGTTCGATTTCGCCAGCCTTGCCGCCAGCCTTTCAGCGCATGCTCCGGCAGATAGCGACAATTCTTTGCATCTTTCGGCTGAGCGTTAAGGAACTGATCAGGAACATTCCCCTAACCTGACCGCAGCAAACGGGCACATGCCCCTTACATGCGGGGTGCCGGAATGCCACCTGGATTGCGTTGGTTGATACGGATTGGGTGGCGACCAGAGGTTGTGGTCTTGCTTCCTGCCGTAGCAGTTGCAGTTCTGTGGGTCGGGGGAGAGGTGGCCTTGGTTGCCCTTGCTGCAGGGCTGCCTCTGGCCTTCGCGCTGTCGCGCCGGCTTTGGCCCCAGGCTGCGGTTTCGGTGTCTGACCATGTGATCGACCGGCTTGATGGCGCGCTGCGGGACACGTCGCAGGGGGCGCGACAGACCGGATGTTTTGTCGTGCAGTTTGACGATCTGTCCTGGCTTTGTGATCGGCACGGGCGCTCTCGGCAGTCTGAAATTTTGGCCGCAAGCGTTGCCCGCATCCGCGGTGCGATGCGCCCGGGGGATATGCTGTTTCCGTTGGAAGACGGCAGTCTGGTGGTGGCGCTTGCGGCCACGCAGCGGCTGGATCTTGAAGTGATGGTCCGCATTGCGGGCCGACTTCAGATGGTTGTGCAGCAGCCTTTGGTCCTGACCGAAGGATCAGCGCAGGTCACCTGCTGCATCGGTTTTTGCCATGCGCGGCAGCTGGCTGTAGGTGGCGGGCGCAATCTGCTGGAAGCCGCGCAAATCGCGGTTGATGAAGCCCGGCGTCACGGACCGGGGGTGATCCGGGCCTATTCGGCCGATCTGGCACAGCAGCGCGCGCTGCGCGACAGCCTGCGCACAAGTTTTGCCGCAGCGATTGCGGCAGGCCAGATCCGCGCCCATTTCCAGCCTCAGCTTTCCACCGACAGCGGTGAGGTATCGGGGATGGAGGCGCTGGCGCGCTGGCATCACCCGGAACAGGGCTGTCTGCCGCCGGGCAAGTTCCTTCCCGCGCTGGAAGGCACGGATCTGATGGAATTGCTGACGCGCGAAATGCTGTCCCAGTCGCTGGAAGCCATGGCCGCGTGGGACAAGGCCGGGCTGCGGGTGCCGCAAGTTGCCGTCAACTTCGCCGCTGACGACCTGCGCGACCCGCAGCTTCCCGAACGGCTGAACTGGGCCCTGGACGCGCACGACCTTGCGCCATCGCGGTTGACGGTGGAAGTCCTGGAATCCGTCGTTGCGGGCGAAGCAGATGACATCGTCGTGCGCAACATCGCCCGCATTGCCCAACTTGGCTGCGGCGTGGATCTGGATGACTTTGGCACCGGCAATGCGTCGATCACCTCGATCCGGCGCTTTGCGCTGCAACGCCTGAAAATCGACCGCAGCTTCGTGCGCGACATTGACACCGACCGGGGCCAGCAAAAGCTGGTGACGGCAATCCTGTCTTTGGCCGAGAAACTGGGGCTCGATACTCTCGCCGAGGGGGTGGAGAGCCGGGGTGAGCATGCGATGCTGGCGCAATTGGGCTGCGGACATGTGCAAGGCTATATGATTGCCCGCCCGATGCCGTTTGAGGACGTCGCTCCCTGGCTGCTGCGACACCGGGAAAACCTGGCCCGTGCGCTGCGCATCGACGTAAGGGCGAAGTAGGGCCAAGGCTGGGGCTTGTCTGTCAGGTTGGACGTCGGCTTGGTGGGAGGCCGGTTTGGTAGTCGCTGTCAGGGTGTGAGCTGACAGGGTGGATGCCGAGAGGGCGGATACTGTCAGGGTGGAAATTGACAGGGTCGATACTGCCAAGGTCGAAACTGACGGGGTGAACACGGAGAGGGCGCAACTGGCCGCGTGAGCGCGCGCTGGGTAACTGTCTGCCAATCCCATTCATGCCGCTATCCGAAGTAGCATTTTGGTCAAGGCTTCAGTTGATCCGATGGTTGGGGGTGTCGCAGGGTCTGTCGCCCTGCGTCATTTGGGCCTTGTCCCCGAAACGGATGGGGTCCGGCGCGCCGTGTGAACCTTGGACAAGCACGCGTCAGATGGGTGCGTCATGCCCCAAACCGGCGCTGTCCCAACAGGGATTTGACAAGTCCTGCTGGCATTGGCAGGGCGAAAGGCCTTGACCTTTGCCCGCCCCTGTCGTTGAAGCACCGCTGATCGAAGATGATCCGAATGGTGGTTGGTCTATGGAAGAGCAGAACAACAAGAACCTTATTCTGGCGATGGTGCTGAGCGCAGCGGTGATGATCGTCTGGTTCGTCCTGTTTCCTCCACCCGAACCGGCCGCCGACCTGACGACCCCTACGGCAACCGAATCCGGTGCCCCGGTGGTATCATCTGTGGACCCGGCTGCCGCTCCGGCACTCGAAGGCCAGACGGTCACTGCCCCGGCCGTCCCCGAAGCCCCGCGCCTGACGATCGATACGGCAAAACTCTCCGGGTCGCTGTCGCTGCTGGGCGGGCGGATCGACGATCTGTCCTTGAAGAACTACCGCGAAACGCTGGAACCCGGGGCCGAGACGGTTCACCTGCTGGAGCCGGTGGGAGAACCGATGGCCTATTATTCGGTGTTCGGCTGGCTTCCGGGAACCGGCCTTGCCGCAGGCGACGTGCCGGACGCGATGACGGAGTGGCAGCCCGCGGGCGGCGACACGCTGGCACCGGGTGCCCCGGTCACGCTGCAATGGCAGAACGGCAAGGGCCTGACCTTCGTTCGCGAAATCGCAGTGGATGAAGATTACATGTTCACCGTGACTGACCGGGTCGAGAATACCTCAACCGGGGCGGTGACGCTGCAGCCCTATGGGATCATCGCGCGCCACGGGCTGCCGAAACTGCAGAACATCTTCGTCGTCCACGAAGGTGCCATCCAGCGCAACGACGGTGAACTTCTGGAAACCGACTATGCCGACATCACCGAACTGACCGTCGACCCGACCGAAGGCTTCCCGGCCGAAGTGACCGAGTCGACGCAGGATGGCTGGATCGGCTTTACCGATCACTACTGGATGACGACGCTGATCCCCGAACAGGGCAAGCCCTACAAATCGGTGCTGAAATATGTACCCAACTCGGGGATCTATCAGGCCGAAGTGCGGCCGCCAGCTGTCAGCCTGGCGGCGGGTGCCAGCACGACATCGACCTTGCGCTTCTTTGCCGGCGCGAAAGAATGGGCCACGATCCGTGCGTATGAGCGTGAGGGCGGGATTACCGGTTTCCTCGACTCGATCGACTGGGGCTGGTTCTACTTCCTCACCAAGCCGATCTTTGCGGTGCTGCACTGGCTGAACGCGCTGATCGGCAACATGGGTCTGGCGATCATCGCGCTGACCTTCGTGCTTAAGGTCATCGTGCTGCCGCTCGCGTACAAATCCTATGTCTCGATGGCGCGGATGAAAGAACTGCAGCCCGAGATGGAGGCGTTGAAGGAACGCGTGGGCGACGACAAGCAGAAGATGCAGCGCGAGATGATGCAGCTTTACAAGGACAAGAAGGTGAACCCCGCCGCGGGCTGTTTGCCGATCCTGATCCAGATCCCGATCTTCTTCGCGCTGTACAAGGTGATTTTCGTCACCATCGAATTGCGCCACGCCCCGTTCTTTGGCTGGCTGAACGATCTGTCGGCACCTGACCCGTCGTCGCTGTTCAACGCCTTCGGGCTTTTGCCGTGGGATGCCCCTGCAACCGGGACGCTGCTGCACCTGATCTTCATCGGTGTGCTCCCGATCCTGCTGGGCGTGACGATGTGGCTGCAGCAAAAGCTGAACCCGGCACCTGCCGACCCGGTGCAGCAGCAGATCTTTGCCTGGATGCCCTGGGTCTTCATGTTCATGCTGGGCGGGTTCGCCAGCGGGCTGGTGGTCTACTGGATCACCAACAATACGATCACCTTCACCCAGCAGTACATCATCATGCGCAGTCATGGGCATAACCCGGACCTGTTCGGCAACATCAAGTCTGGCTTCAAGAAGAAGCCCCCAGTGCCGGTGTCAGACAAGTCGAAGGTCAAGAAGAAGTGACCGGAGCCGGCATCGGGCGCGTGGCACATCTTGTCCGCCACCCGATCAAGTCTGCGGGCTATGAACATGTCGATGCGGTCGCACTGTCCGAAGGTGCCGCTTTTCCGTTTGATCGCACTTGGGCCGTGGCCCATGCGGCCGCGCGCCTGGCCGAGCCGCTGGCATGGGCGCCAAAGCTGCAATTCCTGCGGGGCTGGGGTTCGGCTGACCTGATGGCGGTGTCTTGTGTTTCGGATGTGCCCGCCCGCAGGGTGACCCTGTCGCATCCGCGCCGTCCGACGGAAAGCTTCTGCCCGGACGACGCTGCCGACGCTGCCCGCCTGATCGATTGGTTGCGCCCGCTTTGGCCGGAAAACCGGCCGGAGCCTGCGCGGGTCATCAGCGTTCCGGGGCAGGCGTTGACGGATCAGGATCAGCCGTTGGTGTCGATCAACAGCCTCAGCTCGCTTGCCGATCTGTCGTCGCGTGTGAGGCAGGATCTTTCAATCCACCGCTGGCGTGGCAATATCTGGGTAGAAGGCTGGGCGCCATGGGCCGAGCTGGACCTTGTTGGCCAAGAGATCAGCGTTGGCGGTGTCCGGCTGCGGGTAGTAGAGCCGATTGGCCGCTGCCGGGCGACCGGGGCGAACCCCGCCACGGGAATGCAGGACGCGGATATGATGTCGGCGCTGGAAAGCGGCTATGGTCATACGGACTTTGGCGTTTTCGCCCGCGTCATCAGCGGTGGGCCAATCGCCCTTGGGGATGAGGTACGCGCATGAGCATGGTCTTCACCCTTGCCCCGGAACCCGAGGACGCGGCCCGCGAAACCGGTCGGTTGCTGTTTGCCGGGCCGGTGACTTTTGTCAAAGGCGTGGTCGCCATGTCTGGGCTGCCGCCGGCGGACCGGACTGAGGTTTGTTTTGCCGGGCGGTCGAACGTTGGAAAATCCAGCCTGATCAATGCTCTGACCGGGCGCAAGACCTTGGCCCGAGCGTCGAACACTCCCGGTCGGACGCAAGAGATCAACTACTTCGCGCTGGGCGAGGCGCGCTATCTGGTCGACTTGCCGGGTTATGGCTATGCCGAGGCCCCGGTGGCGATTGTCGCCAAGTGGCAGGCGCTGCTGAAACAGTATCTTGCCGGGCGGCAGACCCTGCGCCGGGCTTTCGTGCTGATCGACGCGCGGCACGGGGTCAAGGATGTGGACGAAGAGATTCTGAAACTGCTGGACCGGTCGGCGGTCACCTTTCAGGCCGTGCTTACCAAGGTGGACAAGATCAACAAGGTTGAGCGTGCCGCCGTGATCGAACAGGTCAAGGGCGCGCTGGCCAAGCATCCGGCTGCCTATCCCGAGGTTGTGGTGACCAGTTCGGAAAAGGGCGAAGGCATCGAAACCCTGCGCGCCATCATCGCCACGCTGGAGTAGGCGTCAGCCCCGGGCGTCATGGTCAGGGTCCGCGCCCGGCACCGGGTCGTACCCATGCCCGCCCCAAGGATGGCAACGGCACAGGCGATGCGCGGTGAGGTATCCACCTTTCAGCGCCCCATGCCTGTCCAGTGCTTCAAGCGCATAGGCGGAACAGGTGGGTTGGAACCGGCAGCCATGGCCGACCCAAGGCGACAGAAGCAGACGATAGGCGCGGACGGGCAGGGCAAGCACATGGGCCAGCGGCGTCATGGCTTGGGCCGGTGGATGCTGCGCAGCGCTTGGGCCAGATCGGCGCAGAGGTCGGCGTAAGGGCGCGACACGGTCGCCTCTGGCCGGGCAACCAGAACATAGTCCCAACCGGGAAGCGCTTGTGCGGGCAGGCCTTCGCGGGCCAGCGCCCGAAGTCTGCGTTTGGCGCGGTTGCGCAAGACGGCATTGCCGATCTTCTTCGACGCGGTAAAGCCGATGCGGATGGTGCTTGTCCCGTCGCCCCGGTCACGCGCCTGAAGCAGGAAGCCACCCGTGCCCTGCCGCCGGGCCGAGGCCGCCTTCAGAAAATCGGCGCGCTTGCGCATAACGCAAAGCGAAACCGCCGGGGAACCCGCAGGGATTGTGGCATTGCTGCCTTGCCCCTGGTTCTCCGGCGGTGTCATGTCGCAACCCCTGTCGCCCCGAAGGGCGAGAGATCAGGCGGAAAGCTTGTGACGGCCCTTGGCGCGGCGTGCGGCCAGCACAAGACGGCCGTTCTTGGTGGCCATGCGCGCACGAAAGCCGTGCCGACGCTTGCGAACCAGGTTCGACGGTTGAAATGTGCGCTTCATCGCGGCTCTCCATCAGACGGTGCCCGAACCGCAATTGGATTCGAGGGCTTGTAACTTGAAGCCCGTCCTTTACGGGCGGTCGCAGGCCAAGTCAACGCGGCCCGCACGTTTTCCTGCAACATTTCGCAGGGGGATGCCGGCAAATGTGTCAAACCATCACAGCCAGTGGCCGCGGGCATCACTGCGTCGTGAAGGGCCTGTCAATCAGCGCCTTGGTGCGCCATCTTCGGAGACGATGCAAGGAAAGTCACCTCCAATGCCGGCCCCCGACGCCCCGAACGCTGGCAGCAAGTCCGGCTGGCTGCGCAAGCTGCCGATTCTCTTTATTCTGGTGGCGGCTGTTCTTGGCGCCTTCCTGTTGCGTGACCAGCTTAGCTTTGAGGCCCTTGCCCGCCACCGTGAGGCGCTGATTGCCTATCGTGATGCGCATTACGGGCTCAGCGTGCTTGGCTTCATTGTGATCTACATCGGGATTGTCGCGCTAAGCCTGCCGGGTGGAACCGTTGCCACCCTGACCGGGGGCTTTCTGTTCGGGCTGTTTCCTGGCGTGGTCTTCAACATCATCGGCGCGGGGACCGGGGCGATGCTGGTGTTTCTGGCGGCGCGGTCGGGTTTTGGGGCCAGCGTGTCAGCGCGGATCGCGGCGGCGGGCGGTATTGCCGCGCGGCTGCAGACGGGCCTGCGCGAAAACGAATGGTCGGTGCTGTTCCTGATGCGAATCGTCCCAGCGGTGCCTTTTGTGCTGGCCAATCTGATCCCGGCCTTTGTCGGCACCAGCCTCTTTCGCTTTGCGGTTTCCACCTTCCTGGGCATCATCCCCGGGGCTTTGGTCTTTACCTCGGTCGGGTCCGGTCTGGGTGAGGTTTTCGCACGTGGCGAAACGCCTGACCTTGGCATCCTCTTCACCCCCGCCGTGCTGGGCCCGATCCTGGGGCTTGCGGCCTTGGCGGCTTTGCCCATGGTGCTGCGGGTCTTCAAAAGGGCGCGCTGAGATGCAGTTGATCGAAACGGATATCTGCGTGATCGGGGCAGGCTCGGGCGGGCTGTCCGTGGCGGCGGGGGCGGTGCAGATGGGCGCGCGGGTCGTGCTGATCGAAGCCGGTGAGATGGGGGGCGACTGCCTGAATGCGGGCTGCGTGCCGTCAAAGGCGCTGATCGCCGCTGCCAAGGCGGCCGAGGCGCAGCGCCATGGGTTCCGGGGTGTCGCCGCGCAGGAACCGCAGGTGGATTTTGCCGCGGTGAAGGATCACGTCGCCGCTGTCATCGCCCAGATCGCGCCGGTTGACAGTCAGGAACGGTTCGAGGGGCTGGGCTGCACGGTCATCCGCGCCTTCGCGCGCTTTACCGGCCCGGCCGAGGTTGAAGCGGGTGGCCAGCGCATCCGCGCCCGGCGCTTTGTGATCGCCACCGGCTCGCGCCCCTTTGTGCCGCCGATCCCGGGGGTGGAGACGACGCCCTATCTGACGAATGAGACGATTTTCGACTTGCGCGAACGGCCGGGGCATCTGGTGGTCATCGGCGGAGGGCCGATCGGGGTGGAGATGGCGCAGGCGCATCGGCGGCTGGGGTGTGAGGTGACGGTGATCGAAGGTGCCAAGGTGTTGGGCCGCGAAGACCCCGAACTGGCGGCTGTCGTGATCGACGCCCTGCGGGCCGAGGGCATCCGTCTGGTGGAAGGCCAGCCCGTTGTCCGCCTGTCTGGCAGCGATGGCGCGGTGGAGGTGGTGCTGGGCGATGGCACCAGCGTCACGGGCACGCATATCCTGATGGCCGTGGGGCGCAAGGTGGCGCTGGACGGCATGAATCTAGAGGCGGCCGGGGTGGCCCACACCGGGAAGGGCGTGACGGTGGACGCCCGCCTGCGCAGCAGCAACCGCCGGGTCTATGCCGTGGGCGACGCCGCCGGAGGCCTGCAGTTCACCCATGTCGCGGGCTGGCACGCCGGGATCGTCATCCGTCAGGCCGTGCTTGGCCTGCCCGCAAAGGCGGACCCCCGGGCGGTGCCCCGTGTCACCTATACGGTGCCCGAGCTTGCCCAGGTCGGCCTGACCGAGGCGGAGGCGCGCAAACTGCACGGTGACCGCCTGACCGTCATCCGAGCTGACCTGCACCACAACGACCGCGCGATTGCCGAGGGCAAGGACACGGGCTTTGCCAAGGTCATGGTCGTGAAGGGCCGCCCGGTCGGCGCCTCGATCGTCGGGCCGCAGGCGGGGGAGTTGATCGGGCTTTGGGCTTTGGCCCTGTCGGCCCGGCTGAAGATGTCGGCGGTAGCCGGAATGATCGCCCCCTATCCCACCCTGGGTGAGGTGTCGAAACGTGCCGCAGGTGCCTATTTTTCCCCGCAACTCTTTGCTAATCCTTGGCTGAAGCGGTTCGTGCGGCTGGTGCAGCGCATCATCCCCTGAACCTTGGCAAGGAAGGGTCGCGGCAGGTGAGACGGCAAGGCTTCCTGAACACCCTTTCCGGGCGCTTCCTGATCCTGACCGTCATCTTCGTGATGCTGGCCGAGATCCTGATCTTCGTGCCCTCCATCGCGCGGTATCGGGCTGACTATCTGCTGACCCGCCTGAAACAGGCGCAGATCGCGGCGCTGACCCAGCTTGCGACCGAAGACATGATCATGCCAGAGCTTGAGGCAGAGCTTTTGGCCAATGCCGAGGTGTATAACGTCGTCCTGCGCCGGGATGAGGTGCGGCAACTGGTGCTGTCTTCGCCATTGCCGGGGGAAATTCACGACAGTTTCGATCTGCGCATGGCAGGCCCGTGGGAGCTGATCCGCGACGCCTTCGCCGTGCTTGCCGACCCCGAGAACCGGATCATCCGGGTGATCGGTGCGCCCGTACAGGATGCGGGCACGCTGATCGAAGTGACGATGCAGACGAAGGCCCTGCGCGATGCGATGGTGGACTATGGCCTTCGTATCCTTCTGCTGTCGGCGCTGATCTCTGTCGTGACGGCGCTTTTGCTGTTTCTGGCGGTGCAGCGGCTTTTGGTGCTGCCGATCCGTCGGGTGGTGCGGCACATGCAGACCTATGCCGAAGCCCCCGAGGATGCGCGCCGGGTGATCGAACCCAACGCCGACGTGACCGAACTGCGCGTAGCAGAAGAGGCGTTGCAATCGATGCAGATGCAGCTGACCGGGGCGCTGCGCCAGAAAGAGCGGCTTGCGCAGCTTGGCAGCGCCGTCGCCAAGATCAGCCATGACCTGCGCAACATCCTGACCACGGCCCAACTCTTTGCCGACCGGATCGAGGGCAGCGCCGACCCCGCCGTGGCCCGGTCGGTGCCAAAGCTCGTCGGGTCGATCAGCCGCGCCGTGTCGCTGTGCGAATCAACTCTGGCATTTGGCAAGGCTGAGGAGCCGCCTCCGCAGCTGCGCCGCCTGAACCTTTCCCAGCTGACCGCAGAGGTCACTGAAGGCGAGGGGCTGGGACCTGACAGCGGCATCACGTTCCTGATCGACGTGCCCCCCGGTCTGACGATCCGTGCCGATGGCGAACAGCTGCACCGCGTGCTTTCCAACCTGGTCCGCAATGCCCGTCAGGCGATCGAGGCGACGGGCCAGCCCGGCACGATTGAAATTTCCGCGGGTGAGGATGAGGCCAACTGGTGGATCCGGATCGGCGATACCGGACCCGGCCTGCCGCCCAAGGCGCGCGAGCATCTGTTCTCGGCCTTTCAGGGCGGGGCGCGGAAGGGCGGAACGGGACTTGGCCTTGCCATCGCAGCCGAACTGGTCCGCGGCCATGGCGGGCGGCTGGATCTGGTGCGCAGTGATACCGACGGCACGGAATTCATCATCCTCTTGCCAAAGGAGACAACAAGCCCCGAGACGTGATTTGCCCCTTGCAATGCCCGCGCGGCGGGGCTACATCGCCGGGGCTTGCGGACCCGTAGCTCAGCTGGATAGAGCATCAGACTACGAATCTGAGGGTCGGGCGTTCGAATCGCTCCGGGTCCGCCATTGAAATCCTGTACTTAGGGCGTTGGGCTGCTTTGCGTGATCTGCGCGAGCACTGCAAAGAGCTAGGTTCCGATCTCGGCACTGTGCTTGGCAGGAAGTACCGGCCGTTTTCTCAACCCTTTGGGAACGCAGGCCATTCCCGTTGGGCAAGGACAGACGGCGCGGCGCGCCTGCTCAAAGATTAACGCAACATGAACGCCGTGTTCTCGGTGCATTAACATCAAATAATGCACGTTTTGGATGAGTGATTGTCTCTGCTGCGGGGACAACCTGAGCTGCTGAGGGGACGGACCTGATGGACAGGATTGCACGTCAAACGTGTTCCCATTTTCTGACTGGATTCGAGGCAGAAGAGGACGGCACGTCAACTATCGAATTTGTCGTCCTGCTGCCGCTTTTCATCATGTTCCTGATGGTTATGACGAATACAAACCTATCCTCTCTTCGGCAAAGCACATTGGTGGGCGACACGGCGCGAATTGTATCTGGCCCCGCAATGCCACCACCAGAGGCCGGTATTTTTTCGGATTTCACCACAATCGCTGCAATGCCCCCAGCCGCCACGGAAGCCGTGGTCGTCAGCCTTTTTGATGCGGTCGCCGATGCGGGGAATGCGATTGCCCCAGTGTCCTTCACTGTAACGGGGTCTGCCACGGACGACGGCACAACTGTTTCAGGGACAAGTCTGGTAGAGCCAAGCCGATAATGGCGGCGAACCCTGCCGTCTGAAGCTGGGCCACCTTGGATCGTTCATGGACAAGCGGGCTTCTTGGCCCGCACGACAGATGGACCGTCACGCCGTCGAGAATGTCCCTGTTGGCAGGTGGATACGAACCGCCAATCCGCCCAGAGTTTGCGAGTCGCCAAGTTCGAGTGAGCCGCCGTAGGCCTTCAGCAGGTCCGTCGCGATCGCAAGGCCAAGCCCCGACCCGGGTTTGGATGAGTCAAGCCGACTGCCGGATTTGACAGCCTCAGCCCGGTCCTGCCCCTTGATGCCCTTTCCGTCGTCTTCGATCACCAGATCGACCCCGCCTGAACGTCGGCCGGCAGACAAGGCAATTGACCGCCTGGACCATTTCAAGGCGTTATCCAGCACGTTGCCCAAGATCTCTTCAAAGTCCTGCGGGTCGATGCGGATGAACAAATCCGGCTCACAGCTGACCGCGACGTGTTTTCCGTCCTTTTCCGCCATCTTGTCGAACAGCCGGGCAAAGCGTGTCACCGTGCTGCTGACGTCGGTCCGACTGAACCCGATCTCGGCGGTGTTCGACAAACGGATGCGGGCCAGCGACCGTGCCAACTGCGCGTCCAGCCGGTCAAGCGCATCCACGGCCTTCTGCAGGTCTTGGCTCTTTGTCGCAAGCAGTTCCAATTCATTGCGAAGGATGGTGCTTGGCGTTTTCAGGGCATGGGCAAGGTCCGCCGCCTGCCGACGCGAGCGGCCGACGATTTCGCGGTTGCGCTGCAGCAGGGTGTTGATGTCGCTGACAAGGGGCGCGACTTCCTCAGGATAGTCTGTGCTGTTCAGTATTTCGTCTTGTTCCCAGCGGCGCGCTACATCATGGCGCAGCTTTTCCAGCGGCCGCAGGATGACTGCGGTCTGCAGCAATGTGCCGGTCAGTCCGATTGCGGCAACCAGCGCGAAGGCGAGCAGCAGGCTGCTGCGCGCCTCGGCCCGGTCGGCGACGAGGCCGACAAGGCTTTCTGCCACCGCGACGCTCCACTCCGTGCCGTCTTCCAGCGTGATAAGCTGGTGGGCTATCCGCAATGGTTCGGCATCCACGCCATCTGCATCGTACAATTTCAGGCGCGTCCCGCCGCCCTGGGCTGGCAGGGTTGCATCAAACAGCGACGGTGAGGTGCTGATTTCGCCGCGCGGACCGACGATCTGCCAGTATCTGCCCGACGCCGCGCGGTCATAGGCGGGGTCAAGGATCAGCTCGTCAAGGCGTTCAGGATCATCGGCAAAATTGCTGAGCGCGACGACGATCTGGGTATGCCGCTCGATCAGGGAGCGGTCAAATTGCTCCAGCGTCTTTCTGTCCAGGTAGGAGTAAAGCAGCAGGCTTCCGATCGCCACAGCGGCAATTGCTGACAGGCTACCCCCGATCCACGCCCTTTTTCGAAGCGACTGCATCAGGCAGTGTCTATGATGTATCCACGACCTCGGATCGTCTGGATCAGGTCGGGCCCCAACTTGTTCCGCAAGCGATTTATGAACACGGCGATTGTGTTCGAGTCCGGATCGCTGTCGTAGCTGTACACATGCTCGGACAATTCAGTCCTTGAGATGAGGCGTCCGGCATTGTGGATCAGATAGGATAGAACGGCGACTTCCTGCGCTGTCAGATCGACCGGAACGCCGCCCACGGTCACCCGGCCAGAGCGGGTATCGAAAGCAACGCCGCTTCTTTCAAAGACCGGATTGGTGCGTCCTGACTGGCGGCGCAGGGTGGCCCGAACCCGTGCCGCAAGTTCGGGAAGATGGAACGGTTTGGTCATGTAATCGTCCGCCCCGGCGTCCAGACCGTCAACACGGTCAGACCACCCATCACGGGCCGTGAGGATCAGCACGGGGGCTTCGATTCCGTTGCTGCGCCATTCCTTCAGGATCGACGTTCCGTCCCGGATCGGCAGTCCAATGTCGAGGATGATCATGTCATAGGGTTCTGTCGCGCCCAGAAAGCAGGCCTCTTCGCCGTCACGGGCGACGTCCACGATCCGGCCCTCAGCGGCAAGCAGCTTTGTTATCTGGTCACAAAGCACCGGTTCGTCTTCGGCCAGAAGGATGCGCATGTCAGACCCGAACCTGTTTGGTCGTGGTGTCAGTCACGACGGGGCTCATCCTTTGCCACCGCCATTGCCGTTTCCACCACCATTGCCGCCACCGTTGCCACCACCGTTGCCGCCGGAGTTGCCGCCACCATTTCCGCCAGAGTTTCCGCCGGAGTTTCCGTTGCCGCCAGCGTTCCCTTTGCCATTGCCGCCACCGGGTTGGCCTTTGCCGTTGGACTTTCCGGCCGCTGCTGCTGCTGCATCACGGACCTTCCTGCCAACGGAAGATGTCGGCGTGATCTGCTTGCCAGTGGTCGCATCGAAGACCAGGCTGATAAGTGTTCCGTTTGGCTGTTTCAGAACCACGCGGTAGAACACGCCATCCGTGTCGAATGCACGCGCCTCGATCGGTTCTGCCTCTGTCGACCGGGCAACAGAAGCGACAAGCGACTTCAGACTTATCGTCTCGCCAGCCCTGACCATCTTGCGCAATTCCGCTGCGCCGATTTCGCGCGCGGTATCACCGATTGCCGGCCCGGTGAAAGCCAGCAGGATCCCGACAAGGAAAACTTTCACGCGTGTCATGGTGTCCCTTCTAGCAACCGCAAGATGAACCCCAGATGAACGACTGGTTCCCCGGCAGTTAAACTCGGTTCCTGCTTAATGGTCCAGCGTTGAACAAGCGGGTCTGCGTCATGCGGGCAACACCCGGTTGTTCTGAAAACTCACCTACGGCACCCGTGTCGGTGTGCATTTCGAAGAGGCAGAAGATGAAAAAACTATCGGCGACGTTCCTGAAAGCGTGCTCTCTTTCAGTGGCTCTGGTCGGGTCCACCGCCCTGATTTTCGCGGTGTCGGTCCCGTCTGCTGCCTATGCCGACAAAGGCAATGGCAATGGGGGTGGGAACGGCAACTCTGGCAACAATGGAAATGCCGGTGGCAACGGCGGTGGCAAAGGCAATGGCGGGGGCAACAACGGCAAGGGGAATGCCGGTGGCAACAGTGCAAAGTCGGAACGATCGGTTGGCGCGAAGTCAGGGGGCAAGTCGGCAAAGTCGATCACGACAGACATTGTGAAGAAGCAGAAAACCGGGGGCGTCGCTGGAAACTTGGTCGCAAGCGCGTCCGAGCTTGGGGCGCTGAACGCTGCACACGCATCGCCGAAGGCGCTGGAGAACGCTGCGCCGAATTCGCGCGTGGGCCGGATTGCCGCCTATCGCGACGCTGTCTTGGCGGGTGAGACCGTTGCAGCAGATCTGGCTGAAAAGACCTTGGCGCGTGACTCGCTTACGCCGCCCAGCCGTCCGATTGCGGATATCGAGATTGCTGCCGCAACGGCGGAAACCGACGCTATGACCACCAGCCAGGCGGTGGCCCAATTGGAGGCTGACCTTGCCGCCGCAGGGGGCACCGACCCAGATATCGAGGCGGCACTCTCTGCGGCCCGGGATGCCGATGCCGTGGCGCAGGCTGCAAAGGCAGAGGTAGATGCCGAACTTGCGGCCGCTGTCGAGTATCAGGCACTGTCCGACGAAATCGCTGAACTGGAGCAACAGGTTCTGGACCAGCCCGAGGAGGAGCGCGCCTTGCTTGAAGATGCCGCGAACAAGCCCGTGACCGATGAAGTGGAAACGGCCGTCAAGACCCTGCTTGGGCTTGCAACCGAATAGGTTCGTTGGCCCGGAGCCTTTGGATGTGAAGCACCCACAACCACAGGCTTCGGGCTGCAACAACGTTGAAGGACTGGCAATGTGAGGCCACGCGACATGACAGATGCGCGCGGCTTCCTCACTGCCCCCGCCCGGCAACCCGTTCCGGCTCTAAGACGCGACCCCCCTGGACACAGCCGATGATTGACTTCTGCGCTGCGGCAGGTGGAGATAGCGCAATTGTGAACCTCAGGTGCAGAATTGTTCCGACTGTTTGCCGCCTTTGCAATGCTTGCCCTTGTCCTTGGCGGGTTCGCAGGATCCGCAGTGGCGCAGGTGCAGCCGCCCGCAAAGGTGGAACAACTGCTTGAGGTCCTTTCTGACCCCGAGGTCAGGGCTTGGCTTGATGCGCAATTGGCGGCCCCGTCTGCCGCCGTCCCGCAGCCAGGTGCTGCCGATGCTGCCAGTCAGATGTCCTCGGTGCTTGCAAGGATCCGGAACCACGCTGAGGCGCTGATCCATGCCTTTCCTACCCTGCCTGCCCAGATGGCGCGGGCGCGCGACATTCTGTTGGTCGAGTTCAAAGACCGTGGTCCACTGTCTGTCCTTGTACTCCTCGCGGCCTTCATCGCCGGGGGGATCGGGCTGGACAAGGTCTTGCGGTCGCTGACGGGGGGCTATCGTGCCTGGATGACGTCGATCCCGACGACCAATCCGGTTGGGCGGCTCAAGACCCTTGGCGCGCGCACCCTTTATGCGGCAATGCTGATCGCGGCCTTCATGGTTGGCAGTCTGGGCGTCTTTCTTCTGTTCAACTGGCCGCCCCTTCTGCGCGAGATCGTGCTGACCTTCCTGACCGCCGCCGTCGTCACCCGCATTGCGCTGATGCTGGGTCGGGTGGTGCTGATGCCGCCCTTCCTTGGTATGGCGAACGCAGCGGATTATCGTGTGGTCGTGATGAGCGATGCGCGTGCCGCGCACTGGTATCGCTGGATCGGCTGGATCGTCGGTTGGTTCATGTTCGCGGGTGCGACACTGACGCTGATGAAGACTCTGGGCTTTGACGAGCCGGGACGCCTTGCCATCGGCAGTGTTGCGGGGTTCGTGCAGCTTCTGCTGGTGCTGGCGGCAATCTGGCTTAGGCCGGAGGTTCCGAATGCAGCGCCCCGACGTATTGGGTCAAAAGCCGCGTCCTGGCTCTTGACCGTCTTCTTCGTGACGCTCTGGCTTTTGCGCATCAGCGGCGCATACACGGCCTTCTGGCTGCTGTTCGCCGTCGTGGCATTGCCTGCCCTTATCCTTGCGACGCGTGCGGCGGTGACTCATTTGCTGCGCCCGCCCGAGGACGCTTCGCCCCCCTTTCCGCAAGTCGCCGTTGCCATCATCGACCGCGGCCTTCGCGTCATCCTTATCCTTGTCGGCACCTTTCTTCTTGCGCGCGCCCTTGGACTTGAGCTGGAGGGAATGGCACAGGGGGAAAGCACACAGGAAAGGCTGCTTCGCGGTGGCCTCAGGGCGGTGGTCATCCTGCTGGCGGCCGATTTTTGCTGGAGCATCATCAAGGCAATGATCGCCCACCGGATGGGTGCCGATCTGCCGCAAGCGGGGGGTGAGGAAGCCCTGCCCGCGGACAACCCAAAGCTGGCGCGGATGCGCACCCTTTTGCCGATCATTCAGAACATCCTGTTCGCGGCGATTCTGGTGATGGCGGTGCTGATGGTGCTGTCTTCGCTGGGGATCGAGATCGCACCGCTGATCGCGGGCGCGGGGGTCGTTGGCGTTGCCATCGGCTTTGGTGCGCAGACGGTCGTCAAGGACGTGATCTCCGGCATGTTCTACCTGTTTGACGATGCGTTTCGCGTTGGCGAATACATCGAGACCGGCAGCCACAAGGGAACTGTCGAAAGCTTCAGCCTGCGCTCGGTCAAGCTGCGCCATCATCGCGGGGCGCTGAGCACCGTGCCGTTCGGCGAACTCGGCGCGATCCGGAACATGAGCCGCGACTGGGTCATCGACAAATTCAGGGTGACCGTCGGCTATCAGACCGACTTGGAAACCCTGCGCAAACTGATCAAGAAACTGGGTGCGGAACTTGCAGCCGACCCTGAATTCGCGGCTTACATCATCGCCCCCCTGAAAATGCAGGGCGTGCAGAGTTTTGGCGACTATGGCATTGCGGTCGAACTGAAGATGACAACGCTGCCGGGCCAGCAGTTCCAGATCCGGCGCAGGGCCTATGTCCGGCTCAAGCAGATATTCGCGGAGCAGGGGATCGAGATCCCGTTCCCGACCGTCCATGTGCAGGGTGGGGGCGATGGGGCCGGCACCGCCGCGGCGCAGGCAATCATCGCTGACAAGCTGGCAAAGGAAACCAAGTCCATCCCGGCGCCCTGAGCCCGGTCAGGGCCATCGGGACCAATTCGACTTGGGTTCACGCCAGGCCAGCCTGCCGGGATGATCAAACGCTCCCCGCCCCTCAGCGATTCCACATCGGCGGCAAGATGTGGCCACGGCGGATGGCAATGATGACAAGGACCACGCCCGCTGTCGTGCAATAGATCAGCGCGAAGATCGACTCCTCCATCCCGAAGGAGCCGCCGGTCAGGAAGTCCGGCCCCTCGATGGTGGCCTTGAGAAGGCCCGGATCGGCCACAGTCCCCGAGACGGCACCCGAGTAGATGGCGGACTGGGCGTAGTTCCACCCCATGTGAAAGCCGATGCAGATCCACAGGCGCCGGGTCACAAGGTAGGCGGCAGAGAGCAGCAGACCTGCCTCGACGCTGATGTAGATGGCACTCTTGATCTCTGCCCCGGGGTTGAGGAGGTGGATCAGGCCAAAGGCGAGGGATGATGCCACGATGCCCGCCCAGCTTCCGAATATCGCCTCGACCGAGCGGTGCAGGACGCCGCGGAAAATCAGCTCTTCAAAAACCCCGGACTTGATGGCCATCGCAACGGCAGGAAGCAGGAACGCGGCGGTATTGAACCCCTCGACCTTGTATATCCCCAGAAGCATCAGGGTCACGGCGCAGGCAGAGTAAAGCACCACCCCGACAAGCAGGCCCATGCCCCATTCGCGGGCCATACCGGGTGTCGAAAGCTCGGACACCTCACGCCGTTCGATGAACCTTCCCCAACCGAAGTAGATCGCGATGACAAGCAGCCCAAGCCCCATCTGGACAAGGATGCCGATCAAGGGGCGGTCGTGGAACTGTTGCAGGCGCGCTTCGGCCCACATCATGAAAAGGAACAAACCACTCCCAAGAATGATCAGGCGGAGCAGCGGATGCAGGATACGCTGCCAGAGGGGTGGTGCGGCAAGGCTTGTATCCGTCATTCAAGAACCCTCTCACCCTTGATGCACGCCGCGTTGAAACCTGCGACTCTATGGTCCGCCCTGCCAAGCCCATGTTCGATCGGACGCGCCGGGAGAATGCCCGACAGAGCGCCTTCCGTCGGATGTGGCCTGTTCCCAAGATCCCGGCAAATTCGGTCGCATACAGAAGTGAAGCCACGAACAGTGCCAGGAACGGAAAGGACAACCCATTGAGCTTCATCTGGTAGGCTGGGCAGGAAAGTGCCGCTATCCACTTTGCGAACCGAGCCCGGCCCTGTGGTGCAATCTTTGACGCCAGTTCGGGAAATGCCGTTTGATCAGGCACAGGCCTTGTCGGAAAATGCACCGGGTATCTGCGTGTCGCGGCCGTTGTCCTCAGCGACCTATGCCCGACAGCAGTTGCCCGGACATTGCATTCACCGCAGCGCCTGAATGACATTGCGCGCGACATTGCTGCCCGACATGTTGGCGCCTCCGCAGGTCATTGCATAGGCGCCAGCCAGCGCTTCGCCGGCAAGGAACAATCGCTCGCTGATCGGCTCGGCAAGGGCGGCACGCGCGCCGTGCTGTCCCGGTCGCTCTGCGGCATAGCCGCCAAGGACCCACGGCTCATTGGCCCAGTCGGTAAAGTCGCCCTTGATGATGTGTTTGTCGACATCTGCACCCAACATCGCGCGCAATTCGCCACGCGCGAAATCGACGGCCGCGTCGTGCCCGGCCGCCGACAGCTCCCAGCCGAAAGAGCCGCCGACAAAGCCGATCATCAAGTTCGTGTCGAATGGCCAGGTCAGAAAGTAGCAGGCCTGCGCCGGCATGACTTCCGGCACTTTGTAGGCAAGCCATTCCTGTGCTTTCAGGCCCAGCCGCGTACCGTCGAAGAGAAGGGGTACCTTGGCCAGCAGGCCCATCGGCAAGCCGTCGATGCCGGTCAACGTCCGGTTGGGCAGGCCCGGCGTGAAGCGAATCTTCTCGGCCGCCAGAACACCGGTCGAGACCGTCACGATGGCGGCCCGCGCGGTAACCGTGCCAGCCGCGCTTTCGACTCGAACCGGATTGGAGCCGTGATCAATCGCGGTCACTGGCGCGTTGAACGTGATTGGCAGATCGGCGCCATAGCGCGCGACCACGGTGCCGAAACCTTCCATGACCAGCACATTCGGTTCGACCTGGGCGAGCGACCACCAGTCTGCCGGCGACATGTCGGCAAAGTCCACTCCCATGCTAAGCGGGCCAAGCCATGTCTGGCTGACCCCGCTCCAGGGCATGTCTTTCGGCAAGACGTCTGAAGCTGGCGCATCGAGTCCCTGCTGACCTGCAGCCAATAAACCATCCAAAGTGGCTCGCCAGGCCAGATCATAGGCGGACCTCTCTGAGGTCGTCGGCTTACTGTTGCCGACAAACATCGCTTCGCCCGGGTTGTCATGGTTTTTCAAAGTGTAACCCCACTCACGCGCCATGGGCGTATAGGGGTTCACATCAGCGGAATGCAGCCAAGAGCAACCGCGGTCGAAGGGCAAGCCGAAGGTCGTCGTATCAGTGAAGGCACGCCCACCGATCCGATTGGAAGCCTCAAGGATCGCGACCTTGTAGCCCGCCGCGACCAGCGTATGGCCAGCGGCAAGGCCAGCCGATCCGGCACCGACAATCGCGACATCAACATCGAAAGTCGCAGCCCGCGCGAGTGCAGGCGCGGTCAGGCTGCCCGATGCAGTGGCCAAAAACGTCCGGCGACTAAGCGATTTGATCATCGATGGTGTCCCGCCTTGTGGACTCAAGCCTTGCGAAGGCAATCTAGCATCGTGCCCAAGCCAAGAGAACGGGCGGCATAACAGGCAGCGCGCCAGCCGAAGCAGCTGATGTCTTCATGCGCCACGGTCGTAAGCGGGTTCTCGACAGCACTGGCCCTAGTGCGCGAGACCGAACTGATCGCCACCGTTCCAGACCGCCACACCCTGGGTCTGCGCAGGGGCCTGCACAGCTTTGAGCTCCCCTTCCGGATCGCACCATTCACCATATCGATGCTCTGGCATCCTCGTATGGATGGGGATCAGGCACACCGCTGGCTTCGCTCCCAGGTGCGGGCCGTCTGCGCCAGTGAGGATGCGCTGAACGCCTGACCAGGGGTCAGATGCGCGCAAGAGCTGCCAACTGCGCGACTTTCACGCCATCCTTTGGGCCGGACCGTTTCGCATTCCGGATAGATCGAGATCGGCGTCGACGGTTAGCGTAGCGGAGGTCAACGCTGAGACGATGATCCATTCCGATCGAACAGGGAGCGCCCACGTGTCCAGAATATTCACCTGCATGATTGTCCTGACTGCCGCAACCGCAGCATTCGCACTGCCGGCATCGGCGAAGATCGTCGCCGAGCCGAAGCTGGCACAATATTGCGGGGAAGAAGCGGCATCGCGTCTGGGCGTTGCCGCAGCAAGCCTGCTTTTGCTGCCGGTCGAGAAGACGCACGGCACGTTCTACGTCTACGGTCAGACTGACGAAACGTCCCCCACGCTGTTCTCCTGCACCTTTGATGGCAAGCGCAGCTTTCTGGGCATCGAGATTGAGGGCGACCACGATCACGGCACCCATGCCGATGCGGGCGCACCGAAGGCTGCGATGAACAAGTGCCTGCAGATCTTCGGCCTGCCCGCCAAGGTGGAAACCGTCAGCGACTTCGGCAACGGCTTTTACGAGATCATCCTGCAATCCAAGGCAAACGCTCGCAAGGTCGCCTGCACGGTGCCCGCCGACGGCTCGGTGATCGAAGACTGGGTCGAGATGAACTGAAACGGCCGACACCCACGCATGCCATGACAGGAGCAGCACATGACGCCGGACCAGATCATTGCCACTGTGATTGCTCTTCTGACCGCCGAGCCGGCGGCAACGTCGTTCCCGGTCCTCGCCACGGGTGGGGCGAAAGCCGAATACCCGGTGACGATCGAAGCCTGCCCCCGCCCGCTGCCTGCGGCCGAGGTTGAGGGCAAGACCGTGATCTGCGGCCGCGTCGATGTGCCGGAAAAGCATGACGCCCCGGACGGTCCGCGCATCGCGCTCAGCTTTGCGGTGCTGAAGGCCCATACGCAAAGCCCGGCCCCTGACCCGCTGGTCTATCTGCATGGCGGCCCTGGCGGAGGTGCCGTCCGCGATCTGGCGGGCATCGTCGTGCCGATCTTCGAGGGCCACCGCGCGCGCCGCGATGTCGTGACCTTCGACCAGCGCGCGGCGGGCATTTCGTCGGACATGGTGACCTGCTTTTCAACCTTCGAGAACAGCCTTGTCGACCTGTTTCAGAAGGACAAGCTGGACGGCGCCAAGATCGAAGACATCTTTGCCAAATGCACGGGCGAGTTGAAGGCCAATGGCCGCAACCTTTCGGCCTACAACACGGTCGAGAACGCCAAGGATGTGCGGGCGGTGATGCAGGCCCTGGGCTACGGCGACTACAACATCTACGGCATTTCCTACGGCACCAAACTGGCGCTGGAGGTGATGCGCTCTGCCCCCGAAGGCGTGCGCTCGGTGGTGATCGACAGCGTCTTTCCCCCGAACGCCCGCGCCTATGACACCAATATCCTGCCGGTGCAGGAAGGCGTGCAGCAGGTCATCAACCAATGCGCGGCGGACGCAGCCTGCGCGGCGGCCTTTCCCGACCTTGAGGCCACGATCCAGCGCGTGGCGGTGAAGCTGGAGAAGAACCCGATCCCTGCGGCGCGTGGCCGGCCCGAGATCAACGTCCGGACGCTGATCTCGCTGTTTGAGGATCGCAATGCCTATGGTCACTGGCCGAACACCACCGGCCATATCCCCCTGATCGTCACCGAATGGGACCGGGGCGAGACGGGGACCTATGACCTTCTGGCCTCTGGCGCCACGGCGCGCGCGCCGGACGGGGGTGAGCTGCTGAAACCCTTTGCCGACAAGATGACGCCGGACCAGACCGTGATCGCGCGGCTGCTTCTGGAAGGGGCGATTGGCACCAAGCAGGATGAGACTTTCACGGGCTATGCGTTGCGGTCACTGTCGGATTCGGTGGCAAAGTCGGCACAGGGTGTCACCACCCTTGCTCAGCGGTTGGACAAGGCGATGACCGATGCCATCGTCGCGACCCGGTCAAAAGAGGACATGCTGAGCTTTGCCTCCGCCTATGCTGCCCTCGCCCGCCAGACCCCCGACCGCGCCACCCTGCGCGCGCTGATTGAGGCCCATCTGCCCGCTGCGGACATTGCGCCGACACTTGCTCTCCTCGACCAACTGACTGACGGCGACGTGGCCGAGGTCTTTGCCGCCGTGTCAAAGGAGGCGCGCACGATCTACAAGCCCGTTGTCGACATGCTTGATCTGATGGTTGTCGCCTGCACAGAAGATATCCCCTTCAACACGCGTGATCAGATGCAGGCGGTCGTGGACGGGTTGAAGTTCAAGTTCTTGGCAAAGTCCGACAATGTCGACGACAGCCTTTACCAGCTTTGCCCCTATATCCCGCCAGCGCTACCGATCCCCGGCTTTCATGAGCCGGTGAAAAGCGACATCCCAACCTTGGTGATGTACGGGTTCAACGACACCCAGACCTCGACCGAAGAGGCGCTGCTTGCGGCCGCGGGCCTTACCCGCGCGGTCACGCTTGGCTTCCCAGAGGCAGGCCATGCTGCGCTGGTCTTTTCGCAATGCGCCAAGGACATCGGACTGGCTTTTGTCGAACGACCCTTGGAGCCCTTGGCGACCGCCTGCATCGACACGCTGAAGCCCGTGTTCATCCTGCCATCCGATTGATGTTGCAGCCTTCATGACCAAAGGACGACCCAAATGATCCTGCGATTCCTGCCAAGAATGCTGTACGTCCTTTTGGCCGCCCTGCTTTGGGCACCTTGCGCGGCGACGGCGCAAGAGACGACGGACTGGACAGCCACCGCCGGAATGATCCCCATCGGCGAGGATCCCGAGCGTCCGGATGCCGAGCTGTTCCACGTCGATTACATCAAGGACAGTGCCGATCCTGCGACGCGCCCGGTGACCTTTCTGGTCAACGGCGGGCCGGGCGGGGCCAGCATCTTTCTGCACATCGCCGCCATCGGCCCGCTGACCATCGCCTCGCCCGGCGACGGAACCTTTCCTGCTGTCCCCGCAAAGCTGGAGCCGAATCCCGATAGCTGGATCGATTTTACCGATCTTGTCTTCATTGATCCCGTGGGCACCGGCTACAGCCGGATGCTGCCGGGGTCGGATGGCCAGCCCGGTGATCCGAAGAAATACTACGCGGTGGACAGCGACATGCACTCCATCGCCTGGTTCATCCGGCAATGGCTGACCGCGAACGACCGCTGGGGGTCGCCCAAGGCGCTGGCGGGGGAAAGCTACGGCGGGCAGCGGGTGTCAGGCCTGTCGCAGATCCTCGCTCGGGACTATGGCATCAACCTGAACATGGCGATCCTGATCTCGCCCGCCCTGCATACCGAGATCCCCGATACGCGCTATTCCATCCTTGGCCCGATCACCATGTTCCCGACCCAGGCCGCGATTGCCGCCCATTGGGGAATGAACGGCGAACCCCCCGGCCCCGAAGCGCTGGAGGAGTTCGAGCGCTTTGCCCTGAACGAGTTTGCCAACGGACTGGTCCGCCTTGGCCGCGCCGACGATGCCACGCGGGCGGCCTTCTTCGACCAGGTGGCGGGCATGATCGGGCTGGACACCGCCTATGTCGCCCGCAAGCGCGCGCGGATCGGCGACCAGGATTTCGCGACAGAGTTGTTGCAGGACAAGGGCCTGATGATCGACCGCTATGACGGCACCGTCGCGACCGAGAACCCGATCCCCGAGTTGCCCGGTCTGAACGTGTTCGACCGGTCGCTTGCCGTGCTGACCGGGGTGCTGCTGCCGCCCTTCATGGACCATATCCGAGGCAGGATAGGCTACCAGACCGACCGCAACTACATTCCGCTCAGCATGCAGGTCAATCTGGCATGGGACCGGTCTTCCCCCACCGGGGGGCCGGACGACCTTGCGCTGTCGCTGGCGCAGAACCCTGACCTGCGGGCGCTGGTCGTGCACGGGATGCACGATCTGGCAACGCCGTACTTCCGCACGAAATTCGTGCTTGAACAATCGCTGGTCAACCCCGAGGCGCGCAAGCGGCTGTTGTTCGGCGTCTATCCGGGGGGGCATATGTTCTATCTGCAAAAGGCCAGCCGGGCAGAGTTCGCCGCCGACGTTCGCGCCTTTTATGCGGGGGCCAACTGATGCGTCCGCTTGTTGTCGCACTCGCGCTGCTGCTGCCCTTCGGCGTGCAGGCGGAAGAGGTCTCCGCAAGACTTGAGGCCGTACAGACCGAACGCCTGCGCCCGCTGGACTTCGCGCCGTTCGGCGAAGCTTTGGCCGCCTTCCAGCCACCGCCCGGGGTGGACAGCTTCCTCATGGTCGCCGGGATCGCCGACATCCAGACCGCAATGGCGGCTGGTGAGCTGACATCGGAAGCGGTGACCCTTTGGCACCTTGCGCGCATCCAGCGGCTTGATGACCGCCTCCGCGGGATGCTGGAGCTGAACCCCGCCGCGCTGGACGAAGCCCGCGCCGCCGATGCCCGCCGTGCGGCGGGCCAGTCGCTTGGCCCGCTGGACGGCATCCCGGTCAGTCTGAAGGACAACGTCGGCACCGCGGGACCGATGCACACGACGGCGAATGCGGAAATCCTGTTCGACCGCGTTGCTGCTGAAGATGCGGCCCTCGTCGCCAGCCTGCGCGCGGCAGGGGCGGTCATCATCGGCAAGGCCAGCCTGTCAGAATTTGCCGGATCATTGGCCTCGGGTTACCCGTCAGGCGGCAATGGTGCCGTGGGCGGGCAGGGCGTCAACCCGCTGGGGCCTTACCCGACCTATGGCTCCAGCTCCGGCTCGGCGATCAGCGTGGCCGCACAGTTCGCTGTCGTCAGCATCGGGACCGAGACAGCAGGTTCGCTCGTCGCGCCCGCCGGGGTGATGAGCCTTGTCGGCATGAAGCCCTCAGCCGGGCTGGTCAGCACCGAAGGCGTCGTGCCGCTGATCGCCAGCAATGACGGCCCCGGCCCCATCGCGCGCACGGTGCAGGATGCGGCCTTGCTTCTGGCGGCCGCCGATACGGCAGAGGTGGACTATGCCGCGGGCCTTTCTGCTGATGCCCTGACGGGGGTCAAGGTGGGGGTCTTGCTGGCGGACATCGCCGATGCTGGCATGGGGACCGAAGCCATGACGCGCACAGCCGCGGCCTTGGTGATGCTCGGCGCTGATCCGGCTCCGGTCACGCTGGATGTGCCGATGGATGTCATCCAGCAGTTCTTCGTCTACCTCAGCGCGGGCATGCGCTATGACATGATGCCCGTCGTATCCGCGCACAACCCAAGCGTCGTGACGCTGGAAGACCTGATCGCCTACAACAAGGAAGATCCAAAGCGTCGCATGCCCTTTGGCCAGGATCTGCTGGAAAAGTTCGCGCCATTGACCGCCGAACTTACCGCCGAAGACTATGCAAAACTGACCACCGACGTGCACACGGCCATGACCGAGGCGATGGATGCAGCCTTTGCCGCGCATGGTGGGGTGGAAGTGCTGGTCAGCATGGCAAACCTGCACTCGATCTTTTACGCAACAGCGGGCTATCCGGCGATCACCGTCCCGATAGGGCGCAAGGAGTCAGGCGAACCGGTCGGCGTGACACTGATCGGCAAGAAGGGGCAGGACGCACAGCTTCTGGCCTACGCCTATGCCTTCGAACAGGCGACGCGCGCCCATATTCCGGCGAACCTGCCCTGAGGTGGTTTTCGGACTGCCACTGCGCCTAAGGCTTGCAACAGACCCCACTGAAAGCTGCCAGATGACAGCCGAAACCCGCTCCACCCTGTCAAAGCCACGGCGTCAGGTACCTGACACCTGTGCGACTACCTTGCGCAGCCAGAGTGTTCTGGGATCGGCGTCGTTGCGGAGGTGCCAGAAGACTGACACGGGGAAGCGGCGAACCTCGATCGGGGGTGTTGCGGTAACAAGGCCGAAACCCTTGGAAAATCCCTGCGCGATACGGGCGGGCAATGTCACCAGTGCGCCCGACGCGGCCGCAGCGGCCAGTGCGGGCAGGAAGGCGGGAAGGCCAAGGATCACGCGGCGTGTTCTGCCTATGGTGTCCAGCTGGTCGTCCACCACGCCACGCAGATCGCCCCCGGGCGAGATCAGGACATGGTCGGCGGCGCAGTAGGAGTCCAGATCAAGCCTTGGGGCGTTGGGCAGCGCCTCGGGCCTTCCTGCGACAAGGAAGGCTTCGTCATAAAGCTTGTCTGCCACGATGGACTCTGGCGCGTCCCAGACGAACCCGAGAGCGAGGTCGGCCCGCCCTTCGGACAGGGCGTCCATCGCCGCATTCCGCCCAAGCGGCAGCACTGACAGGGTAAGGCCCGGGGCCAATTCTCGCAGTCGCGCGGCCAAGGGCGGGATCAGCACGGCCTGTTCAGCATCAAGGGCCGCGACGCGCACCAGTCCCGTAGCCGTCGCCGCATCAAAGGCCCGCGCCGCACCAAGCGCTGTGCGCAACGCCTCAACCGCGCGGCGCACGGGCTCTTCCAGTGCAAGCGCGATGGCCGTCGGCTCCATCCCGTGCGGGCGGCGCAGGAACAACTCGTCACCAAAGATGTCCCGCAGACGTTTTACCGCCTGACTGATCGCCGATTGCGTCAACCCCAGTTCCGTGGCCACATCCGCCGCTTTGCGATGCCGCACCAACCCCAGGAACACGAGAAGCAGGGTCAGATCCAGCCGCCTGAGTTGCGATGTGCTTAAGTCTGACATGAACCCTATTCATTTTTGTTTCTTTCTTCTTCCGCATATCTCTGCCGCAACACCTGAAGCAAGGAGAAACGCATGCGGATCGCCATCATCGGGACTGGCAATGTGGGTGGCGCCGTCGCGCGCGGACTGAAGAGCAAGGGGCATTATCTCGTCCTTGGCGCGCGCGATCCGGCGGGGTCCAGGGTGTCGGCACTGGCAGCAGCGACCGGGGCAAGCACCGCTTTGCCTGCCGATGCCGCGCGCGGCGCCGATATCGTGGTGCTTGCCCTACCCTGGGACGCTGCAGAGGCGGCGGTGGCGGCCCTTGGCGATCTGACTGGCAAGGTGGTGGTGGACTGCATGAACCCCATAGGCCGCAGCGCTGGCGGCATCGGGTTGAAGGTGGGGCATAGCACCTCGGGCGGTGAGATCGTGCAGGGTTGGCTGCCCGGGGCCCATGTGGTCAAGACGCTGAATCAGGTCGGGGCAGAGATCATGGCCGACACATCCCTTTTGGCCCACGCCCCGGTGATGTTCATGGCAGGCAATGACGTAGGCGCAAAGGCCTTGGTCGGGCAGATGCTGGCGGACCTTGGCTTCGACGCGCTGGATGCCGGCGACATCACCAAGGCACGGCTTCTGGAACCCTTCGGCATGGTCTGGATCAATCAGGCATTGATGCGCGGCAAGGGGCGCATGTGGGCCTTCGCGGCCGTCCCCGCATAAGCGGGGCCGTCCCGGTTCCCGCCGGCAGCAAGGGTCCATCCGGTCCCGCCGCCGCCTGCACCGCTTCAACTTTGTGAAACCGGCAACCTGCTGAAAGGAAATCGCAATGTCAGCTTCCATCGACACGCATGGCAAGAAGAAGATCCTGATGATCGTGGCGAACCCCGGCACCTCGGCCACGACAGGCTGGCCTGTGGGCTTTTGGTGGGCCGAACTGACCCACCCCTACTGGACCTTTACCGAGGCGGGCTACGATGTGGAAATCGTCAGTCCCAAGGGCGGCGATCTGGTCGCCGACGGTTTCTCCGACCCCGAGGATGCCAGCGGCTATTCAGCGGCAGACATCCTGTCACTGGGCTTCAAGACGTCCGCGAAACACGCAAACCTGCTGAAGGGCACAAGATCCATCGCCGAGGTGGACCCCACCGCCTATGATGCAATCTTCGTGGCGGGTGGGCAGTCGCCCATGGTGACGATGATCGACGATACCGCGCTGCATGCCTTTGTGGCCAAGACCTATGAGGCGGTCAAGATCGTCGCCGTCGTCTGCCATGGCACCTGCATCCTTCTGAAGACCCGGCTGTCGAATGGCGACCTGCTGGTCAAGGGCAAGACCTGGACCGGGTTCGCCAATACCGAGGAAGCCTTTGCCGACGCCTGGGCCGGCCAGAAAATCCAGCCCTTCTGGATCGAAGACGAGGCGAAGAAGTTGGAGGGCACCAATTTCATTGTGAACGGCATGTTCAAACCCTTTGCGATCCGCGATGGGAACCTGATCACCGGCCAACAACAATTCTCGGGCGCGGCGGCGGCGGAACTGGTGGTTCAGACACTTGGCCGTTGACGTGGCCGGTCCTACCGGTCCTGCCACTGGGGTGCGCGCTTTTCGATGAATGCACCGATGCCCTCTTCGGCATCCCGGGCCAGCATGTTTTCCACCATCACCGCCGAGGCTTGGTCATAGGCCTGCGCCAATGGCATCTCGCGCTGTTCATAAAAGGCACGCTTGCCGGTCGCCAGCGTCAGGCTGGATTTTGATGCGATCTTTCGTGCCATCGCCATCGTGGCCTCGGTCACCGTTTCAGGGGCGACGGCATGGTTCACCAGCCCGATTTCCGCCGCCCGCGCCGCAGGGACCATGTCGCCGGTCAAAAGCATCTCCATCGCGTGCTTGTTGGCGACGTTGCGCGACAGGGCGACCATGGGCGTGGAACAGAACAGCCCGATATGCACGCCGGGGGTGCTGAAGCGCGCATCCGTCGCGGCGATGGCAAGATCGCAACTGGCGACCAGCTGACAGCCGGCGGCGGTGGCGACACCGGTGACTTCGGCAATCACCGGCTTGGGGCAGGTGACAATGGACTGCATGACCCCGGAACAAAGCGTTATGATCTTCGCAAAGTAAGCCTTGCCCCCATCGGGTGCCGCGCGCCCGGCGGTCAATTCCTTCAGGTCATGGCCCGCGCAAAAGGCCGGACCATTGGCTGCCAGAACCACCACCCGCACGGCCGCGTCGGCCGCCGCCGCCGCAAAGGCGCGGTCCAGCGCCCCCAGCATCGCCTCGGACAGGGCATTGCGGCGACGCGTGTCGTTCAGGGTCAGCCGCAGGATGCCATCGGCATCGAGATGGGACAGAAGGATGTCGCTTTCTGTCACTTGGTCTCTCCTGTCCGGGATTCTTGAGGTTCCAATCTAAACCGTCAGCCAGCGCGTTGGCGATGAAACAATAGCGAACGGCCCGGCCTTTCGTTCCGACCAGTCGGGAAAGTGGCTTGATCTTGCACCCGGACAGCGTCGTTTTGATTGGGGCTGGCCATCCTCAACCAAGATCAACTCCCCCCTTCAGGTGCGATCTTCGGTCTTTACGATCCGCCCGTCCTCCAGCGTCAGGATACGGTCGGCGCGGTCGAGAATGCGATTGTCATGGGTGACCAGAAGGGTGGTCGTGCCGCGCGCGGCGCCCATGCGTTTCAGAAGATCGACCACTTCGGCGGCGCTGTCCTTGTCCAGTGCGGCGGTGGGTTCGTCCGCCAGCACCAGCGCCGGGTTGCCGACCAGTGCCCGGGCAATGGCGACGCGCTGCTTTTGCCCGCCTGACAGGTTCGCGGGCAGGTAATCCACCCGGTCCGACAGGCCAAGCAGGCCAAGGGCATGGGCGGCGGCAGCTTTCGCTTTGGCATCAGGGATCCCGCGATGCACTTGCAGCCCCATGATCACGTTCTGCGTGGCCGTCAGGCTTTCGTGCAAGTTGTGCGCTTGAAAGATGAAGCCCAAACGCCGACGCAAGGCCACAAGCTGCGCCTCGGACGCGCCGCACAGCTCTTGCTCCAAAAGGCGGACCGACCCCTCCTGCACGCCGCGCAGGCAGCCGACCAGCGTCAGGACCGTGGTCTTGCCCGACCCGGAGGGTCCCATGAGCACGGTGAAACTGCCGCGCTTCAGCGTCAGGTTCACGTCGAACAGCGCCTGCTTGCGCACCTCTCCGGCACCGAACCAGTGATTCAGCCCGACAGCCTCAAGGATGTTTTCGGTGTCCATCTCCAGCCCTCAGAACAGATCGGCGGGGTCGGCGGCGGCAAGGCGGCGGGTCGCGATGGCCCCGGAAAGGGCGGAAAACACCACGGTCCCGACAAACACGCTGATCGCCATCGAGGGCGTCATGGCCAGGGGCAGCGTCGTGATCTTGCCCATCAACGTCAGAATTGCAGTGCCGATGATCAGCCCGGGGATGAAGCCCATGATGCCCAGAACCAACGCCTCTTCAAAGACCACGCCCAAGAAGAACCCGGAGCCGTAGCCCATGGCCTTGAAGGTTGCATATTCGCGCAAGTGGTCGGCCACGTCGGTCGACAGCACCTGATAGACGATGACCAGCCCGACCAGCACCCCGATCAGCACGCCAAAGCCGAAGATGATGCCCGTAGGACGCCGGGTCTGCTGATAGCGCAAGTCCTCTTCTGCGGCGGCGGCAAAGCTGCGGATGCGCAGCGACGGGTCCGAGATCAGCGTCTTGAGCCGCGCAACCGCCGCGTCCACGTCTGCGCCGGGCCGCAGGGTCAGAAGGATATGGTCAGGGGCCGCCGAACTGCGGGCGGGAAACAGCGACAGGAAGGTCTGGTCCGACACCAGCATGTAGCCATCCCCGCCAAAGCCGCCGCCCCCGGCAAAGGTGGCATAGGCGGTCAGTGTCCGACCCGCCGCCTCGAAACTCAGCGGGGTCTGCGGGCGGATGGCAGCTGCCTCCTCCCGGGCAAGGCCGCGCGCCAGCCGGTCAAGGATCGCCGCATCCTGCACCGCCAGCAGGGACATATCCTCGGCCAAGGCGGGGTTGAGGAAGCCGGGCTTGACCGGGTCGATCCCGAAGGTGGACAGGCTGATGTCCTTTTCGCCCCGGTCCCAGGCCACGTTGGCCAGGAAAAGCCCCATCCCGTCCGTCACATCGGGGTCAGCCATGGCCTGGAGCAACCATTGGCGCGCCACGTTGCCACCATCGGCCATCGCATTGGCATCACCGGCAGAAATCATGATGTCGGCCCGAAAGAAGTCATAGGGCCGCAGGGTCGCCGCCCCCATCGACGCCATGATCCCCAACTGCACGAAGACCAGCACATTGGCAAAGGCCACCCCGGCCAGCGCCGCCGCAAAGCGGGTGCGGTTATGCGTCAGTTGCAGCCATCCGATCGGCAACCGCCCGAAAATCGCCTGCAACAGGCGGCTCATGGGGCGGCCCGCTTTGCGGCGGTGGTGTCGATGCGGGCGATCACCTCAAGGTTCGTATAGCGCGCCGCGATGGTGGATGAGGCCGCGTCCAGCGCCACCAGAACCCGGATCACCCGGGCATCCTTGTTTTCGGCCGCGTCGTCCGAGATCAGCCCCTGACGGCCCACGGTCAGCCCGATGCTGTCCACCACGCCATGCAGGGTCTGGCCCAGAGCGACGGCGGCAAGGTCCACCGGTTGGCCGGGCGCAATGCTGGCGATGCGGTCCTGCCAGACTTCCACCTCGGCCATCATCTGGCTGGTGTCGCCCATGTCCATGATCCCGTCCGCCGGGGGGCGCTGTCCCGGGGTGGCGCGGATATCAAGGATCGTCCCGGCGATCGGCGCCACGACGATGGACCGCTCCAGATCCAGCTTGGCGCGGGCCAGTTCGGCGGTTGCGGCATCCCGGTTGCGGGCGGCCACCAGAACATCAGGCTGATCCTCCAGCGCCAATGCGGAAAACCGCGTCAACGTCGCCTTGGCCCGGGTGACCGCCAGATCAGCGGCGGCAGAGGCCGCACGCAGCTGATCAAGTGTCGCCTCGGTCGTGACCTTGCGCAGAAACAACTCCTCGCTCCGGGCAAGCGAGGACGCCGCTTCGGCAGCGGCAGAGATTGCCTGATCCAGTGCGGCCTGCGCCTCGTCCCGGCTGGCCTGCACGGCGGCGCGGGTCTGCATCAGGGCAGCCTCCTTGACGGCAAGGTTGGCCTCGGCCGCCAGCACCGCGCCTTCCAGCGCCGTCCGGTTGTCCAGCCGCGCCAAAGGGGTGCCCTTGGCCACCGTGTCACCCTCAGCGACCAGCAGTTCGGCCACCCGGGCATCGCCAGAGCCATAGGGGGCCGCCACGATGGATACATCGCCACGCGGCATCACGCGGGCCAGACCGACCACATCGCTGGGCAACAGCGTCTCCGCCATCTTCGGCGGCAGGTCGATGTCCGGCGGCAGGGCGATGGGCGATTCCGACCCGGCCCCGGGCTGCAGACCCGTCAGCGCGTAGAACTTCTGCAGGGCGGGGGGCTGGAAATACATGCCCAATACCCCGCCCGTGAACATCAAAAGCGGCACCAGAAAGATGAACAGGTACCGTTTGCGAAACCAGCTCCGGGCGGGACCCGGGTCCGTCGTCCTGATCTCAAGCGGCAGTTTGTCTGTGTCGGTCATGGGTGGCGTCCTTGGCGGTCACGACGGCTTGCGTGCGACGATGCAGGGGTTTTGCGGGCGGGTGCCAGCTTGTTTGCAGGATTAGCCGCCAGCAACCTGCCTGACTTTGACATGGGTCACGTTTCAGGCACATGCTTCACCGAACGTCGCATCGAAAAGACCGGTTTCCCCGCCAGAAATGTCGTCCGCCGTAATCGCCTAGGTGCCAACCAGATGGCCGTTGCCAATGTCCACCAAAGACACGCGTTGGGGCGCATGGCCGGGCCGGTGCAACGGGCTTGGCACCTCTGAGGCTTTGCGAGGGGTGGTCGGACGCAAGCGGCCAGGGTCCGGGATGGGAACGGCCTCGATCAGCAGCCGGGTATAGGGATGCTGCGGGTTTCCGAAAATCTGCGCCGTCGTGCCAAGTTCGACGATCTGTCCCAGATACATCACGCCAACCCGATCCGACACGTTGTTCACCACGGCCATGTCGTGGCTGATGAACAGGTAGGACACCCCAAACTCACGCTGAAGGTCACGCAACAGGTCCAGCACGCGGGCCTGCACCGACACATCAAGGGCCGAAACGCTTTCATCCGCGATGATCAGGTCGGGCTGCAATGCCAGAGCGCGGGCGATGCAGATGCGCTGGCGTTGGCCGCCGGAAAATTCATGCGGGTAGCGGTCAAGATGGGCCGCCTCCAGCCCCACGCGGGCCATCAGGTCGGCGGCGCGGGCGGTCTGTTCCGTAGGGGTGCCAATACCATGGATGGCCAGCGGTTCGGCGATCAGGTCACCGACACGCATCCTTGGGTTAAGGGCGGCCATCGGGTCCTGAAACACCATCTGCACGCGGCGTCGCATCGCCTTGAGGCCCGCCGCGTCAAGGCTGTCCAGCGCCTGACCGGCGATTTCGATCCGGCCCTGATGCGGGGCAAGGCCGACAAGGGCCTTGGCGATGGTTGACTTGCCGCAGCCGGATTCTCCGACCAAGGCGAACGTCTCACCTTTCTTGATGTCGAAGCTGACATGTTCGACGGCGTGAACGTTCTGGGTGATGCCGCCCAGAAGCCCGCCGCGCAGGGGATAGCGGACGACGACATCGGTCAGTCTTGCGATGGGGTCGCTGGTGACCGGGGGGCGCACGGTCCCTTGCCCCATGCGCGGCACGGCAGCAAGCAGCGCGCGGGTGTAGTCGGCCTGCGGTCTGGCGAATATGTCGGATGTGGAGGCGGTTTCCACCTGCCGTCCCTGCCGCATCACGATCACCCGGTCGGCCATCTCGGCCACGACACCCATGTCATGGGTAATCAGGATGATGGCGGTGCCAAGGTCGCGCTGCAGGTCGCGCAGCAGGTCAAGCACCTCACGCTGGACGGTCACGTCCAGCGCGGTCGTGGGTTCATCGGCAATCAGGACTTCGGGCCGCAGGGCAAGGGCCATGGCGATCATCACGCGCTGGCGCATCCCGCCAGAGAATTCGTGCGGGTACTGGCGCAGCCGGCGCTGGGGTCCCGAAAGGCGGACAGCCGTCAACGCCTCAACCGCGCGCTTTTGGGCTTCGGCCCGGCCAACAGACGCGTGGGCGCGGATTGCCTCGACCAGTTGCGCGCCGACGGTCATCACCGGGTTCAGGCTGGTCATCGGTTCCTGAAAGATCATAGCGATCCGGTCGCCCCGGATGGCGCGCAGGTCTGCTTCGGCAAGCCCGGTCAAGGTTTCGCTGCCAAGCACCACCTGTCCCCCAGTGACCCGCACCGCTGGCGGCGGCAAAAGGCCCATGATGGCCAGCGAGGTGATGGACTTTCCCGACCCGCTTTCCCCGGCGATGGCAAGGGTCTCGCCCCGGTTCAGGGTGAAGGACAGGTCCTGCACCAGTGGCTTCAACCCACATTCCGTGCGGACCGACACGCACAGACCTTCGACCCGCAACACGGGCTCCGGGGCCGCTACAGCCCCGGAGGTTGGCAAGGCTTCCGCAAGGGTCATTCGAAGACGACCCGGGGGAAGTAGAAGCTGACGACCCAGTTCGGCATGTCCACGACTTCCGAGATGCGCAGATCACCGCAGACGGAACACAGCATGTAGGCGTCCACCGCCGAGATGCCCTGTTGTGCCTGCAGCAGGTCGATCATCCCCGAAACGGCATCCTTCGCCGCCGTCATCAGGTCAGGCCCGATCCCGGTGGTGGCTTCATAGCCCTTGGCGTCCAGATGCCGTGTCACCGGCCCCGGCGTGGTGAAGCGCGGGGTTTTCAGCGGCTGGTTCTTCACCAGATCCAGCGTCAGGACCACGTTCATCGGGCTTTCAATCGCCGTCCCGCAGACCTCGCCATCGCCCTGCGCGGCATGGGTGTCACCCACACTGAACAAGGCCCCCTCCACCTCCACCGGCAGGTAAAGCGTCACGCCAGAGGTCAGGTCACGGATGTCCAGGTTCCCCCCCACCCGGCGCGGCGGAACGACCGAGTGCAGCCCGACCTCTGCCGGGGCATTGCCGATGGTGCCGGAAAACGGCTTCAACGGCACGCGGGCAGACTTGCCCCAAAGCGCCGGCTCCATGCTGGTGGGGTCGTAGCTCCACAAGCAAAGGGCCGGATCGGTGAACTGGTCGGCAAGCAGCCCAAAGCCCGGGATGTTCGCCGTCCAGCCAAAACCCTTGCCGTCGAAGACTTTCGGGGCGAACCCCTCCAGCGTGACCTTCAGCACGTCGCCCGGCATCGCCCCGTCAACGAAGATCGGCCCGGACACCGGGTTGATCTTGCCGAAGTCCAGATCGACCACGCTTTGCAGCGTCGACGACGGGCCAAGCTGGCCCGCCGAGGAATCATGACAGTGGAACTCGATGGTCGAGCCCGGAGCGACACGCAGCGCCGGGGGCAGGGAGTTGTCCCACCCGAAATGGTGCTGCGCGCCGTGGATCGTATAGTCGCAGGCCTTGCACATTACTGTTTGACCCAGACGTAGTCATAGTTGACCGGGATCGAAACCGGATCGACATAAAGCGCATCCTCGCCGCCCATCCGTTCCGACTTCATTGTGTAGCGTTCTTCGTTGAAGACTGGGACCCAAGGCGCCTGCTCCATCACGCCCATGTAGACGTCAGACCACATCTTCAGCCGGTCCGCAGCCATTGCCGGGTCAAAGGTGCTGTCGGCTTCCACGGCCTTGGCATCCAGCGCCTCGTCGCAGAACTTGGACCAGTTCCAGCCGCCTTCAACCGCACCGGCACAGCCAAGGATCGGGCCGTAGAAGTTTGAGGCATCGGGGAAGTCCGCGATCCAGGCCATGCCGCCCGACCAGATCATCGGCGCAGTGCCTGCACCACCGGCCTCGATCACGTTGGCCTGGGCAAGGTTCTGGATGTTCGCGGTGATCCCGATGGCCGCAAGGTCCTGCTGGATGGCTTGGGCAATCCGCGGGTTCGGGTCGGTGTTCATGACGTAAAGCTCGGTTTCGAACCCGTCGGCCAGACCTGCCTCGGCCAGAAGGGCCTTGGCGCCTTCGACGTCATAGGGGTAACCGGCATAGCCTTCGGTATAACCCGGCATCGACGGCGGCAGCGGCTGCGTGGCAGGCACGGCGCGACCGTTGATGATCTGGGTGATCCGCTCCTTGTTGATCGCCATGTTGACGGCCTTGCGCACCTCCAGCTTGTCGAAGGGCGGCAGGGTGACGTTCAGGGTGATATAGCCCGTGTGAAGCTGGCCCCCCTGCACCACGCGTTCGGCCTGCGCGGGGTCTGCCATCACTTCCATGAACTTTGCGGGCGGGATGCCATCACCGGGGACGTCAACCTCGCCGTTCTGCAGGCGCAGAAGGGCGACCACCGGCTCTTGCCCCACTTCGAACACCACGGAATCAAGGAAGGGCACACCGGCACGCCAGTAGTCGGCGTTCTTCTCGAACACCAGCCGCTGGCCCAGCGTCCATTCCGCCAGCTTGAACGCCCCGGTGCCGACCGGCTGCTTGCCAAAATCGTCGCCCGCGGCATCGACCGCCTCTTTCGGCACAACGCTGGCGAAGTTCAGCGCCATGACGTGCAGGAAGGTCGCGTCGGGACGGGACAGGGTGATCTTCACGGTCAGCGGATCGACAACCTCCACCCCCGACAGCCCGCCCTCGCCAGCGGCGTCAAAGCCCGCGATGGCGCCGAAGAAGCCCGCGCCCGGCGACTGCGTTGCGGGGTTGGTCACGCGGTCCAGCGAGTATTTGACGTCTTCCGCCGTCATTTCGCGCCCGTTGTGGAACTTGACCCCGGCGCGCAGCTTGAAGGTGTAGACGAGACCATCTGGCGAAATCTCATAGCTTTCCGCCAGCCCGGGACGCAGCTCGGTCGTGCCGGGGGTATAGTCCATCAGCCCGTCGAACAGCGACTTGATCATCGACCAGTTCTGCCAGTCATAGCCGATGGCGGGGTCAAGGGTCGCCACGTCATCCTTGTAGGTGACCGTGATCGTGCCGCCGGCGGTCGCGGCCGGATCGGGGGTGTAATCCTGCGCAACGGCGGGCAGGCCAAGGGCCAGCATGATAGCGGTTGAGGCGAGAAGTTTTTTCATCTTTATGCTCCTGTTGGATTGCAGCGAAGTTTTGTCAGCGAAGTTTGATGCGGGGGTCGATCAGCGGGGCGATCAGGTCGGCCAGAAGGTTTCCCAGCACGATGGCAAAGGCCGACACCAGCGTGACGCCCATGATGATCGGGATGTCGACGCGCTGGATCGCCTGCCAGGCAAGCTGCCCGATACCCGGCCAGCCAAAGACGCTTTCCACCACGACGATCCCGCCCATGAAGATGCCGATGTCGATGCCGATCATCGCGATCACCGGCAGGATGGCGTTGGGCAAGGCGTGGCGCAGAACGATCCGGGCGCGGGTCAGCCCCTTCGCCCGCGCGGTGCGGATGTAGTCAGCCCGCAGGACGTCGATCATCGACGACCGCATCATCCTGGAATACCAGCCAGACCCAAGGATACCCAGCGTGATGGCAGGCAGCACCAGATGGCTGAATGTCCCGTAGCCCCCGATCGGGAACCAGCCCAGCTTGACCGCAAAGATGTAAAGCAGCAGCAGGCTGACCACGAATTGCGGGGCCGAGACGGTGACGAAGGACGTGATCATCAACACCTGATCCACCGCCTTGCCGCGCCACAGCGCAGCCACGATGCCCATGGTCAGACCCAGAACCAGCTCACACAGGATGGCGCCCAGCATCAGAAGCAGCGTGGCAGGCAGGCGCGACCAGACCAGCTCGGCCACTTCGGTCTTCTGCAAGTAGCTGCGGCCCATGTCCCCCTGCACCAGACCGGCAAGGTAGCGGCCGTATTGCACGATGAAGGGCTGATCGAGGCCAAGCTGTTCACGGATGTTCTGAACCGTTTCGGCCGTGGCCGACCGACCGGCGATCTGGCGCACGGGGTCTGCGGGCAGAACATACAGCAGGAAAAAGGTGATGAAGCTGACACCCAGAAGGATCAGCGCGGCCTGGATCAACCGGCGCAGCAGGTAGGCGGCCATCAGTCGCGCCCCCTTTGCGTCGGGTCCAGCACATCGCGCAGCGCGTCGCCCACAAGGTTGAAGGCCAGCGCCAGCAAGATGATCGCCGCGCCGGGGATGAACACGAGCCATGGGGCAGACTGGAAGTAGGTCTGGTTCTCAAAGATGATGTTTCCCCAGCTTGGCGTCGGCGGCTGCACCCCGATGCCAAGGAAGGACAGCGTTGCTTCAAGCAGCACGGTCGTGGAAATCCCCAACGTGCCCCAGACAATGATCGTGGGCAAAAGGTGCGGCAGGATGTGGCGGAACAGGATGCGAGAGGTCGAGGCCCCCAGCGTCCGCTCTGCCGCGATGAAATCCCGCGTGGCCAGCGACGACGTCTCGGTAAAGATCACCCGCGCGGTCTGCACCCAGTTCACCAGCGCGATGACCAGGGCGACGATCCACAGCGACGGCTGGAATATCGCCGCCAGACAGATCGCCAGCAAAAGCGCCGGAAAGGCCATCATCAGGTCGGTAAAGCGCATCAGGATCGCACCGATCCAGCCCCGGAAGAACCCGGCGGTGATCCCGACCAAAGTGCCGATGACCAGCGCAAGCCCGTTTGCCACGACACCGATGATCAACGAGGTTTGCGCGCCGTACAGCAGCCGACTGAACAGGTCGCGCCCCAGCAGGTCAGTCCCCATCAGGAACTGCCCCCCGGGCGGCATCGGCGCGCCTTCAAGGGTCAGGCCATCAAACATCTGGTCGTTCGGATCAAACGGCGCGATCAGCGGGGCGAAGACGGCACCGCCTACCACCAGCGCAATCAGCACCAGCCCGAACACCGCGAGTTTGCGCTGCATCAGCCGGGCAAACGCGCCCGCGGGCCGCCGAAGGACCTTATCCGCGCCGAGGTCGGTCATCCGCATCCTTCCCGGCACCTTGCGCCGCCACGATCCGCGCCGCCGCATCCTCAAAGCTGATCCGCCATGCCATCGCCATCTGGCGCAACTGCGCGTAGGCATCCGCCTCGGACTTGCCGCGTGCCGCCAGCAGCGTCACCGCGCGGACTACGGTCTGCCGGTCCTCCAGCCTGCGGCGCAGGTCGGCAATCTCGGCAGACAGCGCTTTCTGCGCATCAAAGGCGTCCCGGGCGATGATCAGGGCGGAATAGGCCCCGTTATCCCCCACCGGCTTCAAAAGCTGGGCATGCGCGCCCGTCTTCAGCGACCATTCGATGCGCCCCGGCGCTTCCGACCCGATCAGCGCCACCATCGGAACGGGCGGCTGCCCCGGCTCCCACGGGAACATGCCGTCATGGCCCATGTCGGCGTCAAAGAAGATGTAGTCGGCGGCCAGTGCCTCGGGCCCAAGCTCGGGCCAGGCCTGATGCACCACCAGACCGATCGCGGTCAGTTGCCGCGTCAGGGCCTGCACGGTCGGGTGGGGGCGGTGCAGGATACAGGCCTGCGCCCCGCCAAGGTTCGGGATGCGGATCGGGCGGCGCTTCATGAGACCACCCGAAGGTTCGGGGCGACGGCAGCCGAACGACCCCGCGACAGATAAGGGTCTCCCGCCACCGCACCCAGTTGCTTGATGGGTTGGAAGGCCCCAGCCACAACCCGCGCTATGATCACCGGCAGGACCGTATGATGCGTTTCGGGGTCCACCATGCCCGCACCCTTGTCCCCGGACAGCAGCTTTGACAAAGGCAGCGCCTCGGCCCCCGCGCGGTGCGACAGAAGCCGCGCAAGTTCGCGCACCGCCGAAAAGGCCGCCGCCTCATGCGACGATCCGAAGTTGCCCGCCTCTGGCCAGCCCGGCACGCCCCGGAAATACGGCCCCGCCGATACCAGCCCCTCGGCCGATTGACCCAGCGCCGGCAGTTCGCATTCGGTCAGATTGCAGGACAGGACCGGGCAAGTTTCCGGCCGGAAATGTGCGTCCTCGGCCCCAAGCGCCCGGTAGGCCGCCAGAAATTCGTAGGACGACGGCCCGATCAGCGAATTGAGGATGAAATCGGGCCGGGCAAAGCGCAGCTCTTCGATCATCCGCCCAACCTCGCGTGAGCCGATGGGCAGATAGCGTTCGCCGGTGACCTCTCCGCCCGCTGCCGTGATCCGCTCACGCGCAAGGCGGTTCATCTCCCAGCCCCAGATGTAGTTCGATCCGGTCAGATAGGCCCGCCGCCCATGCGCGGGCATCACCCAATCAAGCAGGGGCAACAGGTGCTGGTTCGGACAGGCATGGGTGTAGACGACATGATCCGACGCCTCAAAACCCTCGTAGGGAACCGCGTACCAAAGCGTGCCACCGTACTTTTCCACCGTCGGGATCACCTCTTTCCGGCTCCACGATGTCACGCAGCCCACCACATGACGCGCCCCGGTGTTGCGGATGATTTCTTCACACAGGGGGCCATAGGCATCGATGTTCCCGCCCGGGTCACGTTCCACGGGCAGGAAAGCAACGTCCAGATCAGGGTCCGCGTTGACCATGGCAATCGCGGCCAGCGCGCCCGTCCGACACGCCTCGGAAATCAGCGAATAGCTGCCGGAACGTGAATACAGCATCCCCAGTTCGATCCGTCGCTTCACGCCTTGCCCCCTGCGAAAAACGTCCCCAAAACGCAAAAGCCTTGCAGCGGACCACTTGAGAAGGTCCGCGTGCAAGGCCCGAATGCCATAAGACGATTTTGTCGATTTGGTACGCTTAAGCCTAGGCGCTGCGGCGCGGCGGTCAAGCTCTTTCATGCCATTATGGCAGGGGCAGATCGGTTGCTGCCTATTTTCCGGGCAGGGTCAGGGGTGCTTGGGTGGAAGGCCATTCCATCGGCCGACTGGCGCATGCCGCCTTGACCGCTGCGCCAGCCGAAAGAGGCCGGCGCGGCGACCTTGCTGGAGGCGTTCCTGCCGCCAAGACCGTCGACAATCCAACGCTTTCACAAGGGATCATGCGAAAGCCGGGTTGGGGGCACCGCAGCCGTCCGTTTGGTTGAACACCTCGCCTGACCCGGCTATCGTCCCCTTGGCCGTTGCGCCTGGATCGATTCCGAGGGTTTGAATGCGTGTTTGCGTGTTTTTCATTATCGACGGACCCAAAATTGAAGCCCAGGCCTGTATTCTTTTGCCAAGCATTCGTCGGATGCTGGGTGAAAGGGTCTCTGTGATCGCCTATTATCGTCAGGATGCCCGTGCAGAAATAATGGCACCCACAAGGCAGGTATTGGACAGCTGCAACGTCGAGATGCGCGCAATTCCGGGGACTGCGCCGGGCGACGTTAGCCCGTGGAAAGAACCATATCCGATCGGCAACAAGATCATGGCAGCCAGCGACCCGCGGGATTGCGATATATCGGTCTTCATTGACACGGATACTGTCTTCATCAAGCCCATTGATTTTGTCAATCTTCTGGGCGATGCGGAAATTGCCGCTGTCATTTCAGACTATTCCACACTCTCGAACGATGAGGCGGGATGGAAAGCATTTTATGCCCATTTCGGCCTTGAGCTGCCGCCAGAAAGGATCAGGCTGCCGCGCGGCAAGCGTGTAAGGTGCCCACCCTATTTCAACGCTGGCATGATCGTCTTTCGGGAAAGCTTTGGCCCAGAAAAGCGGTCATTCGGGACCGAATGGCTTGCGGATTCAATTCGTTTTGATCATGAAGTCACACACCCGTTCAAGCGTGAGAATATTGACCAGTTGACCCTGTCAATTACGACGACGCGGCTTGGTCAGAAAATAAAGATGCTGCCGAATGAATTCAATTTCAATCTCCCAGCATATGGCAATCCACCTGCTGCGCCGAAAGCCTTGATACATTATCACAGGTTCGGCGTGCTTTGGTCTCATCCCGAGTTCGGTCGCTTGGCCCTGGCAGATCTGGGGACAACGCTAGGGGATGATCAGCTTGTGCAATTCCTGGAAAGCTATGGCCCGTTCTTGGCCGAAACCCGACTTAGAAGACTGCTTTGATCGCAATACCTCTTGATCCACGCTGCGGCTTTTCGACCCTGCCGCAGCGTCAAGACAAGACGAGCGTTTGCTCCCCTCACCCATCGGCGGGCCGTCAGGTCCGCCGACAGGCCGGTGCATCCCCGCCCTTACCGCGCGAAGCGTTTGTACTTCACCCGCTTCGGCTCCAGCGCATCGGGGCCCAGACGGCGGACCTTGTCTTCCTCATAGGCATGGAAGTTGCCTTCAAACCATTCCACATGCGCGTCGCCCTCGAAGGCGAGGATGTGGGTGCAAAGCCGGTCAAGGAAGAAGCGGTCGTGGCTGATGATGATCGCGCAGCCGGCGAAGTCTTCGATGGCCGCCTCCAGCGCCTGCAGCGTTTCCACGTCCAGATCGTTGGTCGGCTCGTCCAGCAGCAACACGTTTCCGCCTGACTTCAGAAGCTTGGCCATGTGGACGCGGTTCCGCTCCCCGCCCGACAGAAGCCCGACCTTCTTCTGCTGGTCGGTGCCCTTGAAGTTGAACGCGCCCGTATAGACGCGGCTGTTCATCTGCATGTCGCCCAGATGGATGACCTCGGCCCCGCCCGAGATTTCCTCCCACACGTTCTTGTTGGGGTCCAAAGCGTCACGCGACTGGTCGACGAAGGCCAGCTTCACGGTGTCGCCAAGCTTGATCGTGCCCTCGTCCGGCTTCTCGTCGCCAATGATCATGCGGAACAGGGTGGACTTGCCGGCCCCGTTCGGCCCGATGACACCGACGATGGCGCCGGGCGGGACGGTGAAGGACAGATCCTCGATCAGAAGCTTGTCGCCCATGTGCTTCTTCAGACCCTCGACCTCGATCACCTTGTTGCCAAGGCGTTCGCCGTTCGGGATGATGATCTGCGCCTGCGTGGCGCGTTCGGTGACGGTCTGGCTGGCCATCTCGTTGTAGCGCGACAGACGCGCCTTGCCCTTGGACTGCCGGGCCTTGGCCCCCGAGCGGATCCACTCCAGTTCCTTTTCCAGCGCCTTCTGCTTGGATTTGTCTTCGCGCGATTCCTGCGCCATCCGCTTGGCCTTTTGGTCCAGCCAGGCCGAATAGTTGCCCTCATAGGGGATGCCGCGGCCACGGTCGAGTTCAAGGATCCAGCTGGTGATGTCATCCAGGAAATAGCGGTCGTGGGTGACGATCAGGATCGTGCCCTTGTAGGCGATCAGGTGCTTTTGCAGCCAAGCGATGGATTCGGCGTCAAGGTGGTTGGTCGGTTCGTCCAGAAGCAGCATGTCCGGCTTTTCCAAGAGCAACCGGCACAGCGCCACACGGCGGCGCTCCCCGCCCGAAAGCGTGGTCACGTCGGCATCGTCGGGCGGGCAGCGCAGCGCGTCCATCGCCACGCCGACGCTGGCCTCAAGCTCCCACAGGTTCTGGGCATCGATCTGGTCCTGCAGGGCAGCCATCTCGTCCGCCGTCTCGTCCGAATAGTTCATGGCGAGTTCGTTGTAGCGTTCCAGGATCTTCGTCTGCTCGGCCACGCCCAGCATGACGTTTTCCTTGGCGGTCAGTGTCGGGTCAAGGTGCGGCTCCTGCGCAAGATAGCCAACCTTGGCGCCCTTGGCGGCCCAGGCCTCACCTTTGAAATCGGTGTCCATGCCGGCCATGATCTTCAGCAGGGTCGATTTCCCCGCACCGTTCACGCCGACAACCCCGATCTTCACGCCGGGCAGGAAGTTGAGGTGGATGTTCTCAAAGCACTTCTTGCCGCCGGGATAGGTCTTGGAGACGCCTTCCATGTGGTAGACGTATTGATAGCTGGCCATGTGAGTGCTCCATCGAAGGGTTGGCGCGTATGTAGCGGCGATGGGCCTTGGCTGCAACGGGCAGGGTTGGGTGTTCCTGACTTGGCACGCATCGTCAAAAGGCCGCCTTTGCAGAACCTGAACAGGAGATGCAGGATGCGGTTGGAATTGGCTTTGGCCTTGACGGTGATGGCAGCAGGCGCCGCCGCCGCCCAAGTAACGAACCTTGAGACGCCGGGGAACCTTGCACCGTCGGTTGACCCGGGCTGCGTGACGATGTCCGGGGCCGACGCGCGCCTGTCGCCGCCCGATCTGGCGCTGGGCGTACTGGCCTGTGGCCGCGCGGCCAACTGGGATGCGGCGGCAGAACTTTACACCCTGATGCTCTTGCGCGCGGCCTTCGACACCAAGCGCGTGGCCGACGCCAGCGCGCATCAGGCCGGTGATGTCCTGTCGATGCAACTGGCCGACAGCCTGACCGAGGCTGACCGGACCAGCCTTGGCGCGGCGCTTGACCGGTTTGTCGATCCGGCTGCGGCGCAACGTGCGGTCTTTTGTCAGTCGGCGATGACCTCGGCTGTACCGCAGCATGACCCCTCATGGATGGTCCAGCACGGCATGGGCGCGTTTCTGAAGCCAGCGGGCGACGGCCTGATCGAGGGCTTTGATCCGCAGCAGGCGTGGTCCGCGTTGCTGCGCGATGATTTGAAATGTGCTTGATTTCACCGCAAGCTGCCAAAGGTCGAATTTAAGGATTAGGGCCCCGAATGGCCCTCAGCTAAGGACCATGTGCCCTTGCTGTGCACATATTTTTCCTTTCGCTGGCCGGCAGCTATGGCGTAACCAAGCGGAATGAAATGCGGTTTTCCCATCGCGGCCAGGGGCATGGTCATCGGTCTTCTCGGCGGGTCGTTCGATCCGGCGCATGAGGGGCATGCCCATATCACGCGTGAGGCGATGAAGCGGATGGGGCTGGATCAGGTCTGGTGGCTGGTGTCGCCCGGAAATCCGCTGAAGGCGCGGCAGCCTGCCCCCATGGCGGACCGGATGGCGCGGGCGCGGTCTGTGATGCGGCATCCGCGGGTGAAGGTCACGGCACTTGAGGCGGTCCTTGGCACTCGCGCCACGGCGGATACGGTTGACCGGCTGCGCAGGCTTTATCCGGGGGTCACCTTCGTCTGGCTGATGGGGGCCGACAATCTCGTGCAGTTCCACCGCTGGGACCGCTGGCGCGATATTCTGCGGTCGGTCGCGGTGGGGGTGCTGGCCCGTCCAGGATCAGGCGTGGCCGCGCGGATGTCCGTCGCGGCGCGGGCGTTCCGCGTGCATCAGGTGGCGCGGGGCGAGACATTGCGCGGCCACAAGCCGCCGGTCTGGGCCTTTGTGAACCTGCCGATGAACGATGCCTCCTCCACTGCGATCCGGGCCAGGGGGGGCTGGCGCTCGGGGCAGGGGTGATCCACTCTTGGTCCTCTGCGACAGCGATTTGTGATCGGGCGGGCCGGAAAGCGCGGCTGACGGAACCGCAACGATCAGCTATCAACAGGCAAACGGGGGAGTTGCGGGCTTGATCACACGGCGGATGGTTCTGGGCGGTTTGCTGGCAGGGGCGGCATACCCGGCGCTGGCCGAGGTGATGGACAGCTCCCCCCGCCCGGTACCACGCCCGGCTTCCGGTGCCGCCAAACCTGCCGCCGCTGCAGGGGCCTCGGCTGGAGAATACGCGGCCCTCATCGCGGCGGCGAAGCTGGGCGGTGAGGTCAGCTTTGTGGTGGCGGATGCCAAGACCGGCGAAGTTCTGGCGTCACGGGACCCTGACCTTGCCCTCCCTCCCGCCAGCGTGGCAAAGGCCGTCACGGCGCTTTACGCGCTGGACAGATTGGGCCCCGCATACCGCTTCACAACGCGGGTTCTGGCAACCGGGCCGGTTGAGGCGGGGATGGTGCAGGGCGACCTGATCCTTGCTGGTGGCGGCGACCCGACCTTGCAGACCGATCAGCTGGGTGACCTTGTCGCGCGGCTGGCCAAGTCTGGCGTCAGGGGGGCCACGGGGCGTTTCCTCTATTGGGACGGGGCCTTGCCCAGACTGCGCGGGATATCGGCCGATCAGCCCGATCACGTCGGCTACAATGCCGCGATCTCTGGGCTGAACCTCAACTTCAACCGGGTGCATTTCGAATGGAAGCGTTCGGGCGGCGACTGGCAGGTGGCCGTCGATGCCCGGGGCGAACGCTTCGTGCCTGAGGTGGGCATGGTCCGCGTGGCCATCGCATCGCGGGAGGCGCCGCTGTTCACCTATGACGCGGGCGAGGTGGAGGAGTGGACGGTCGCCTCGGGCGCCTTGGGCAAGGGCGGTAGCCGCTGGTTGCCGGTGCGCGACCCCGGGGCCTATGTGGCCGAGGTGTTCCGCACGCTGGCGCGGGCGCAAGGCATCCGGCTTGACCCGCCGACCCGGACCGGCGCCTTGCCCGCGGCCTCCGAACTTGGCCGCGTGGAGAGCGAGCCGCTGCCGGACGTCCTGCGCGACATGCTGCGGTTTTCAACGAACCTGACGGCGGAATGTGTGGGGCTGACGGCTTCGGGTGCGACGGAGCTGGAAGCCTCGGCCCGGGGGATGTCGGACTGGGTGCGCAATGCCTTTGGCGTAGCGGCCGATCTGCGGGATCATTCGGGGCTGGGCGGGGCGTCGCGGATCACGGCGGCCGGGATGGTGAAGATCCTGCTGGCGGCCGAAGCCGGCAAGCGCGGGCTGAAACCGATCCTGCGCAGCGTCGGGATGAAGGACGACGCGGGCGCGGTGATCGAGGGGCATCCGGTCAAGGTGCTGGCCAAGTCCGGGACGCTGAACTTCGTGTCCGGGCTGGCGGGGTATGTGGCGCCGCCTTCGGGACGAGACCTTGTCTTCGCGATCTTCACCGGCGACCCGGAGCGGCGGGACGCGGTGCCGGTCGCGCTCCGGGAGGAGCCAGAGGGCGCGCGGGCCTGGACAAAACGGGCGCGGCGGCTGCAGGGGCAGTTGGTGAACCGCTGGGCGGGGGCCTTTGGGTGAGGGCCGCAAGGAACTCCGCCCCAGTGTCCCGGGCAGGGACAGTTGGGTAAGGGGTTGATTTTGTTGGGGTGGGGTGTGGGAGGTAAGGGTTTGTTAAGGTGTATACCCAAAGGTTTCCCAAGTTAACCTATCGTTAGCCAAGCTTGCCCATAAAGGAGGGGGACGCGTAACCTTACCCTTGACCGTACATACAAACGTACATACGTTGAATGAAAGCTGAGTTTGAGTTTGACTGGGATACCGGCAACACTGCCAAATGCGCCAAACATGGCCTGACGCAAGCCGAGATAGAATATGCCCTGTCGAACGGGGCGCGCTACGCAGCCGATCCATCCCATTCGCTGACCGAACAGCGCTTTATCGCGCTATCCAGAACAGCGGTGGGCCGCCCGGTCTTCATAGCCTTTTGCTGGCGGGACGGTCGCCTTCGCCCCATCAGCGCCCGCTACATGCACCGACAAGAGGCCCGACGCCATGGCATCCAGACCCAAGACCGTCCCGGTGATGAGCACTGACGAGGAGGCTGAGACCTTCCTTGAGCGGGATCTTTCCGACCTTGATGTGTCGCAGTTCAAACCCCTGACATGGGAGTCCGCCCCCAAGTCCGCCCGCATCAACATGCGCCTGCCCGAGGCGCTGATGAAAGCCCTGAAGACCCGCGCCGCCCAACAGGGGATTCCGTACCAACGGTTGATCCGGGAAGTGTTGGAGCGGGAGGTGAAGGGGTGAGGGACTGATCGGGCTGTGGGTGCGGGTTTGAGCGGAGAGTCGGGGCAGGCCCCGACCTACGGGATTTCAGTTTTGGGGCGACGGTTCGGGTGGAGCGAGGCCCCGGATCAAGTCCGGGGCGGGGTTTGGGAGCGCAGGAACGTATGCCCCTGGGGTGTTGGGGCATGGACCGACCTCGGGGCGAGGGAGTCGGGCTGAAGCCCGACCTACGGGGCGGGATGCGGCATTGTTCGGGGTTGTGGGAGGCCCCGGATCACGTCCGGGGCGGGGTTTGGGGGCGTAGGAACGTATGCCCCGGGGTGTCGGGGCATGGACCGACGTTGGGGCGGGGGAGTCGGGCTGAAGCCCGACCTACGGGGGGATGCGGTATTCTTCGGGGTTGGAGAGGCCCCGGATCAAGTCCGGGGCGGGGTTTCTGGGGGCGGGTTACACCCCCATATGCCGCACCCGCGCGCCCCATTCGATGGCGGCGGCGTGCAGGCGGTCGATCTTCAGCTCCTCCCGGACCTCTTCCAGCATGCGAAGTTCCACCTGTGAGTGGCGGCCGTCGGCGGTGACGACGTCGCAGGCCAGCGCGTAGGCGGTCTCGAACAGACGCTCGGGCAGGGCCTCGCGGATCAGGCCGAAGAGGGCGTCGAGGCCGTCTTCCTCTTCGAACAGGTCAAACACGGTGCGGCTGACGCGGCGGATGCGGTCGGGGTCGTAGGTGGCGAAGATCGGCATGTGGTTGACCATGCGGGTGATGGCCACAAGCTCGGCCGTGCGCACGTCCTGGTCAGAGGCGGAGGAGGCGATCATCACCGCGACAAGGGCGTCTTGCGGGGACATGGGGGAGGTGTCGGACATCGGGGGCTCCTATCGGCGTTGGCGGCAGATTATTGACGGGGGGGGCGGGGGGCAATAGAGGACGGCAGGCCCCGGGGCACAGTGTCACGGGCGTTTCAGGAGAGTTTACTATGGTGTCCCTGCGCGATGCGGCGATGAATTCGAAGGCCTGGCCGTTCGAAGAGGCACGCGCGGTGTTGAAACGCTATGGCGGGAAGGACCCGGCCAAGGGGTATGTGCTGTTCGAGACGGGGTATGGGCCGTCGGGTTTGCCCCACATTGGCACGTTCGGCGAGGTGGCGCGGACGACGATGATCCGGCGGGCGTTCGAGATCATCAGCGACATCCCGACCCGGCTGATCTGTTTCTCGGATGACGTGGACGGGATGCGGAAGGTGCCTGAGAACGTGCCGCAGCAAGAGATGTTGCGGCAGTACATGCAGATGCCGTTGACGAGCGTGCCGGACCCCTATGGCGAGTTCGAGAGTTTCGGGCATCATAACAACGCGATGCTGCGGCGGTTTCTGGATACGTTCGGGTTCGAGTATGAGTTCATCAGCGCGACCGAGTTCTACAAGAGCGGCCGGTTTGATGACACGCTGCGCCGCTGTGCGGAGCGCTATGATGCGATCATGGGGATCATGCTGGCGTCCTTGCGCGAGGAGCGCCAGCAGACCTACTCCTGCTTCCTGCCGATCCATCCGGAAACCGGGCGGGTGCTTTATGTGCCGATGAAGGAGGTGAACGCCAAGGATGGCACGATCACCTTTGACGATGAGGCGGGCCGCGAGTGGACGCTGCCGGTCACCGGCGGGCATGTGAAGCTGCAGTGGAAGCCGGATTTCGGCGCGCGCTGGGCGGCGCTGGATGTGGACTTCGAGATGTATGGGAAGGACCACAGCACGAACACGCCGATCTATGACGGGATCTGTGAGGTGCTGGGCGGGCGCAAGCCGAACCATATGACCTATGAGCTGTTTTTGGACGATCAGGGGCAGAAGATTTCGAAGTCGAAGGGCAATGGGCTGACGATTGACGAATGGCTGACCTATGCGGCCACGGAAAGCCTGTCGTATTTCATGTACCAAAAGCCCAAGACGGCCAAGCGGATGCATTTCGATGTGATCCCGCGGGCGGTGGATGAATATCACCAGCAGCTGCGGGCGTTTGTCGATCAGCCGTTGGACCTGCAGGTGAACAACCCGGTCTGGCATATTCACAACGGCCAGCCGCCGGTTTCGAAGATGGTGGTCAGCTTCGGGATGCTTCTGAACCTTGCCAGCGTGTCGGGGGCCAAGGATGCGGGGGCGCTGTGGAAGTTCCTGAAGCGCTATGCTCCAGACGCGAGCCCGGAGACGCATCCTGATCTGGACGCGGCGGCGGGATATGCGGTGCGCTACTTTGCCGACAAGATCGCGCCGACGCGGGTCTTCCGGCTGCCGGACGCGAAGGAGCGGGCGGCGATGGAGGATCTGGTGGCGCGGCTGCGGGTCTGGGACGGGCCGACCGATGACGAGGCGTTGCAGTCCATGGTCTTTGCCGTGGGCAAGGAGCACGGGTTCGAGCCGCTGCGCGACTGGTTCAAGGCGCTTTATGAGGTGCTGCTGGGCGCATCGGACGGGCCGCGGTTTGGCGGGTTCATCGCGCTTTACGGGGTGGACGAAACCGTGGCGCTGATGGAGCGGGCGCTGCAGGGCGCGTTTGTGGCGTGAAAGATTGACGCAGGGCGGCCCCGGTCTACCATCCTTTCGGGGACGTCATGACCGGGAGCCACGCCCATGCGCAATGGCCTATATGGACTGCTGACCGCCGCTTTTCTGGCCTTGCCTGTCGCCGCACAGGAAACGCCGATCCAGAACACGATCCAAAGCCAGATCAACGCCTTTTTGGTCGATGATTTCGCCACTGCCTTCAGTTTCGCCAGCCCCAACATCAAGGGCATTTTCGGCACGGCCGAGAATTTCGGCGCGATGGTCAAGAATGGCTATCCTATGGTCTACCGACCGGCCACGGTCGAGATGGGGGAGCTGCGCGAAGTGGCGGGCAACCTCTGGCAGCGGGTGCGGGTGGTCGATCAGGCCGGTGCCGCCTGGTTTCTGGACTACATGATGATCGAGACGCCGGAGGGCTGGCAGATCAACGCGGTTCAGCTGCTGCCGGCGCCGGATGTGGGTGTCTGAGCCTTTGGCCTGACGGCCTTTCGTTTGCTTGGCCGCCCCCCCACCCTCTCCCTCCCCCACGAGGGGGGAGGGAAGTGCCCTTTCGTTCATGGCGTGTCTGTCGGCATGGTTTGAGACTGTTGCGCGACCTGTGGGCAGGGCGTGCGGCAGTCTGAGATCGGGTTAACCCTTCCTTGCTACCCGTCTTGGCCTTGGCGGCACGGTTCCGGGATCTGATCCCCTCCGCGCCGCCGCTGGCAATGGCGCGAAGCGAGGGTACTTTCACATGAACAAGGCAATCACCGACGGGCTGGTCCTGATGCCGCCGCCGTTCTCGGCCGGCTTGAACCTGTGGTCGCGCGGGGATGGGACGCCGGGGTCGGGGTCGTATCAGGGGCAGGCGAATGCGGCGCTGGTGTCCAACGATCAGGATTTCGCAGGCTGTCTGGAGCTGCAGAAGACCGAGGCCGCGCAAAAGCTGCGGTCCTTTGCTCAGACGCCGATTCAGGCGGGGCTTTATCTGCGGGTGACAGTGCGGGTGAAGGCGGTGGCGGGCAACTTGCCCTCGGTCCGCATTGCGGCATGGGCGGGGGACATTGGCGGCGCGAATGTCGCGGCGGTGGTGCAGGCGGGGCCTGCCGTGGCGCTGACGACCTATGGCGAGGTGGTGACGGTCAGCGCCATCATCGCGCGCGGGTCGCGGCAGGGCGTCGATCTGCCCTGGGGGACTGTGCCTGTCTATGCCCATGTCGGTCTTGATCTGACCGGAGCGAATGGCGGCATCGTGCGGATCGACGATATCGTGGTCGAGGATGTGACCAACATCTTCATCCGCAAGCTGATGGACTGGGTCGATGTGCGCGACTATGGCGCGCTGGGCAATGGCACAACGGATGACACGGTGTCGTTTCTGGCGGCGGACGCTGATGCGCAGGGGCGTGAGGTTCTGGTGCCGTCGGGGGTGTTCCGGCTGAACAGCGATGTCACGATCAACAACCGCATCCGGTTTGAAGGCACGCTGTCGATGCCCGCGAACCGCAAGCTGACCCTGACGCGCAACTTTGATCTGGACAGCTACGGTCAGGCCTTTGGGACCGAGATCGAAGGCTTTCGCCGCGCCTTGCAGGCGCTGTTCTATTTCACCGACCATGTGACGCTGGACCTGTCAGGCCGCCGGGTGGACCTGAGCGAGCCGATCGACGTGGCCGCGCTGAGCGGGTTGACCAACTTCTCCACCCGCCGGGTGATCCGCAACGGGCAGCTGAACGCGGTAGGGGGGCCGGCCTGGGCGACGGAGGAGGTGACGTCGGTCGCGACCTATTCCATCGCGGCGCCAACCACGCTGACGGGCGTGGCGAACGTGGCCAATGTGCCGGTCGGTGCGCTGGTCATTGGCACCGGGGTCGGGCGTGAGGTTTATGTCCGGTCCAAGAACATCGCAGCGGGCACGGTCGAGCTGAGCCAGCCGTTGTGGGGGGCGGTGGGCACGCGGCCCTATACGTTCCGGCGGTTCAAATACTTGCTGGATTTCGGCGGTTTCGACCAGCTGTCGCGGTTCGAATTCGAGGACATGGAATTCAACTGTGTCGGCAATTGTTCGGGGGTGCTGCTGCCCCTGTCGGGGTCGACCCAGCGGTTCATGTCCTGCACGTTCAACCGGCCAGTCGACCGGGCGATCACCTCGACCGGGTCGGGGTGTCAGGGGATGTTCGTCGACATGTGCCAGTTCCTGTCGAATGAACAGTCGATCCCGGCCGCCGACCGCACGACGATTGCGATGAACGTACAGGCCAATGACGTGAAGCTGCGCAACAACCGCATCGTGCGGTTTGCGCATTTCGCGGTGGTGAACGGCACCGGGCACCTGATCCACGCCAACCACTTCTTTCAGGGCGACAGCGAGGTGGCGGGGGTGCGCCGCGCCGGGCTGATCCTGACGCAGACCAACGTGTCGACCGTGGTCACCGGCAACTACATCGACAATTGCTTTATCGAATGGGGCAACGAGCATGACCCGACGCCGGAGTTCAACAACGAGTTTTCGTTCGGGGGTCTGAACATCGTGGGCAACGTGTTCATCGCGTCGAACACGTCATCGGCGTTTCGCTGGATTGTGGTCAAGCCCTATGGGCCGGGGCATTTCCTGAACGGGTTTTCCATGACGGGCAACAGTTTCCGGGTGTTCAACGCCGTGGTCGACCGGGTGGAGCTGCTGGATACATCGATTGCGACGCTGGATTTCACGCGGACCCGGAACGTGCAGGTTGAGGGCAACAGCTACAATCAGGTGTCCCAGACGATCATGAACCCGGTCATCGTGGCGCATACCCAGAACACGGCGGCGGATACCTGGAACGTGAGCGCGACCACGCTGATCCCGTTTGGCGGGCGGGTGCGCATGGTGGAATCGGTGGTGCCCGAGGGCCCGATCACCACGGCGGGGGGCACGGCGCGCTATCCGTTCCCGAATGCGCAGCCGGGCACGGGGGGCCAGGGCAACGAGGCGCAATTGCGCTGGGGCGAGGCGGTGCGCGGCAAGGTCACGGTGCGGATGCGGATGGATCAGCCCTAGGCCGCAGCGATCAGGGTGGACGCAGGTGGAAAGGGCGGTCCCGTGGGTCCGCCCTTTTGCGTCAAAGGTCGGCCGGATCAATCCGGTGCGCGCGGCCAAAGCCGCCGTTCAGCAGGGCGGCCACGGGAGTGAGCCGGACAAAGGCAAAATCCGGCAGGTCGATGTAGACCGTGGCCTTGGGGTTTCGCTGCAGCCAGCGGTCCCGCATTCCCGGCCGGGCGGGATCATCCGGGGCGACAAAGGCGGCGCGGGCCTGGATCATCAGGCGCGGGTGAGTCAGGGGGTCGCCCTTTTCCCCCACCTCACCCAGCATCAGCGCGCAAGCGGGATGGGTCCGCAGCGCGCGGAAATGCGGGGCAAGGCCCGAGATCAGGGTCAGCAGCCCGGCGTCGGCGTCACGGGCAAAGCTGATGCGGCTGATGCCGGGGGTGCCACTGTCCGGGTCGGTCCAGGCCAAGGCGGCATGGCAAAGGGCCAGAAGGTCGCGCGTCAGGGCAAGGGCAGCGGCATCGGCGGGCTGGACGGGGTCTGGTCTGGTGCTCATGGGTCATCGCGATTGACAGTGGGGGTTTGGGGGCGTCATCTGACGCCATTCAGACTGACATGCCAGCGATTACTGGCCGGAAATCCCTTGCTGGATCGCATCATGACCGACACGCCGCAGCGTCACAATGGCCTGACCGACTTTCTGCCGAAGATCCTGACTGTCTGGCGTGAAGGCTATGGCCTTGGCGATCTGAAGGCCGATGCGCTGGCCGGGCTGACGGTGGCCATCGTGGCGCTGCCCTTGTCGATGGCGATTGCCATTGCCAGCGGCGTCGGACCCGAGCGTGGGCTATACACGGCGATTGTGGGGGGCTTTCTTGTCAGTGCCCTCGGCGGGTCGCGGTATCAGGTGGGGGGGCCTGCGGGGGCGTTCATCGTGCTGGTCGCGGCCTGCGTGATGGCCGTGGGGCTGGAGGGGTTGATCCTTGCGACCTTCCTGTCGGGCCTGTTCCTGATCGCGGCGGGGGCGCTGCGGTTCGGGACTTACATCCGCTATATCCCCTATCCGGTGACCGTGGGCTTCACCGCCGGGATCGCGGTCATCATCTTCGCCAGCCAGCTGCGCGAGATGTTCGGGCTGACCCTGCCCGGGGCCGAGCCGGGCGAGGTGTTCGAAAAGCTGCACGCCTTGTGGGAGGCGCGGGAAACGGTGACGCCCGCCGCCGTGGCGGTGGCGGCGCTGACGGCGGGGCTGATCCTGGGGTTCCGCAAGGTGAGGCCGCATTGGCCGGGGATGCTGATTGCGGTGACGGTCGCCTCGGTCGTTGTGGCGGTGCTGGGGCTGGAGGTGGGGACCATCGGCACACGGTTTGGTGCCTTGCCCAACATGCTGCCCACGCCCGCGCTGCCCGGCCTTGGCTGGGCCGAGGTGCAGGCGGCGCTGCCCTGGGCGGCCAGTTTCGCGCTGCTGGGGGCGATTGAATCACTGCTGTCAGCCGTGGTCGCTGACGGGATGAGCGGCGCGCGGCACCGGTCCAACGCGGAACTGGTGGCGCAGGGGTTTGCCAACATGGGGTCGGCCATCTTTGGCGGGTTCTGCGTCACCGGCACCATTGCCCGGACCGCCACGAACGTCCGGGCGGGCAGCCGGGGGCCGGTGTCGGGGATGCTGCATGCGCTGTTCCTGCTGGCCTTCATGATGGTTGCGGCACCGCTGGCGGCCTATATCCCGCTGGCGGCCCTTGCCGGGGTGCTGGGCGTGGTGGCCTGGGGGATGGCAGAGCGGCATGAGTTCGCCTCGCTTCTGCGGTCGTCATGGGGGGATGCGATGGTGGTTTCGGTCACTTTCCTCCTCGTCGTGTTCCGTGACCTGACCGAGGGGATCATCGTCGGCTTTGCGCTGGCTGGGCTGGTGTTTATCCGGCGCATGTCGGAATCGGTCGAGATGCGGCAAAGCCCGCGGCCTGATCCGGCCCCCGGTGAGGATGAAAGGCGGGCTGACCGCGTGGTTTACCATTTGCGCGGCCCTTATTTCTTTGGCGCGGCGGCCCAGATCGGCGGTGTGCTGGAGCGGATCGCCGAAGCGCCGCGCGCCTTTGTGCTGGATATGACGGAGGTGCCGTTGATCGACAGTTCCGGCGCGCGCAGTTTTCACCAGCTTGCGGCCCGGGCGCATCGGCGGGGGGGGCAGCTTTACCTTGTGGGACTAAGCCCAGCGTTGCGGCGGCAACTGGAAGCGCAAGGCGTCCGCGACCCCGAGGTCCGCTATCTGCCCGATGTCGCTGCGGTGGACCAGTTGCTGGATGCGACACAATCGCCGGACGAATCGCGGTAGGGCCCGCGCGCGGGGACTGGGTCATCAGGCCTTTGGCATCACGAAAAACCGGTCGCGCAATCACGCCAGCGTGAAGGCCAGTGGGTTGATTTGCAACGCAATCCCCTGGCCAGTTTTCCGGGATTTGCAGAATTGACCTTTCGCAAGTCAATTAATTTACAGAATTATGCATGTAAATTAGGGGGTTACGTTTTTCTTTACGAAGTGCTACTGTCAGCGCGGGAGAGAGCCGTTCCGCTGTTGGAATGGGGTGCCGCGGGGTCCTTGGCCGGGCCCCGTCGGGGAGGAGAACCGCGATGACCGATCAGGCCCTGAAATCCGTATACCCGGCATCGGCCGAGTTTGTTGCAAAGGCGCATATCGATGCGGCCGGATATGAGGCGCGCTATGCCGCGTCCATCGCCGACCCCGAGGCGTTCTGGGGCGCAGAAGGCCTGCGGGTGGACTGGATCAAGCCCTATACGCGGGTCAAGAACACGTCATTCGCGCCGGGCAACATCAGCATCAAGTGGTTTGAGGACGGGCATCTGAACGTGTCGGCCAACTGCATCGACCGCCACATGCTGACCCGCGCCAACCAGACTGCGATCATCTGGGAGCCCGATGATCCGAAGGAGCCGGCGCAGCACATCACCTATGCGCAGCTCTTGGAGCAGACCTGCCGTCTGGCCAACGTGCTGAAAGCGCATGGTGTGACCAAGGGCGACCGCGTGGTCCTGTACATGCCGATGATCCCCGAGGCGGCCTATGCGATGCTGGCCTGCACGCGGATCGGGGCGATCCATTCCATCGTGTTCGGGGGCTTCTCGCCCGACGCGCTGGCCAACCGGGTCAATGACTCGGAGGCCAAGATCGTCATCACGGCCGACTGGGCGCCGCGTGGCGGCAAGAAGACCGGGCTGAAGGACAACACCGACAAGGCGATGCTGCATGTCGATGACCGCGTTCGCGTGCTGGTCGTCAAGCGCACTGGCGACCAGACCAGCTGGACCGAGGGCCGGGATTTCGACCTGACGGCGGAGATGGCGGCGGCCAAGCCCTATTGCCCCTATGTCGAGGTCGGTGCGGAAGACCCGATGTTCATCCTTTACACCTCGGGTTCTACCGGCAAGCCGAAGGGGGTGGTGCATACCACCGGCGGCTACCTTGTCTATGCCGCGATGACGCATCAGCTGACCTTCGACTACCATGACGGCGATGTCTTCTGGTGCACGGCGGATGTGGGCTGGGTGACGGGGCACAGCTACATCGTCTATGGCCCGCTGGCCAACGGTGCCACGACGCTGATGTTCGAAGGCGTGCCGACCTACCCCGACGCCGGGCGGTTCTGGGAGGTTTGCGCCAAGCACAAGGTCAACCAGTTCTACACCGCGCCGACTGCGATCCGCAGCCTGATGGGCCTTGGGCCGGAGTGGGTGGAAAAGCACGACGTGTCCAGCCTGAAGCTGCTGGGGTCGGTGGGTGAGCCGATCAACCCCGAGGCGTGGAGCTGGTACAACACCCATGTCGGCAAGGGGAAATGCCCGATCGTCGACACGTTCTGGCAGACCGAAACCGGCGGGCACATCGTTACTCCGCTTCCCGGGGCGATCCCGCAGAAGCCGGGGTCGGCGACAAAGCCGTTCTTCGGCGTGAAGCTGGAGGTGCTGGACCCCGCAACCGCCAAGGTGCAGACCGAGACCGAGACGGATGGTGTGCTGTGCATCACCGACAGCTGGCCGGGGCAGATGCGGACGCTGTGGGGTGACCATCAGCGGTTCGAAGAGGCCTATTTCAGCCAGTACAAGGGGTACTACTTCACCGGTGACGGCTGCCGCCGCGATGCGGATGGCTATTACTGGATTACTGGCCGGGTGGATGACGTGATCAACGTCAGCGGTCACCGGATGGGTACCGCTGAGGTGGAGTCGGCCCTTGTCGCGCATGAGGCGGTGGCCGAGGCGGCAGTCGTGGGCTACCCGCATGACATCAAGGGGCAGGGCATCTACGCCTATGTCACGCTGATGAAGGGTGTGGAGCCGACCGAGGAGTTGCGCAAGAAGCTGGAAGCCTGGGTGCGGACCGAGATCGGGCCGATTGCAAAGCCTGACCTGATCCAGTGGGCTCCCGGTCTGCCGAAGACACGCTCGGGCAAGATCATGCGGCGGATCCTGCGCAAGATCGCTGAAAACGACTTTGGCGCGCTGGGCGATACCAGCACTTTGGCCGATCCTTCCGTGGTTGACGATCTGATCGCCAACCGGATGAACAAGGTCTGAGGGCGTGGCTTCAGCGCCCCCGTCCTGATCCTGCTTGGCCCGCCCGGGGCCGGCAAGGGCACGCAAGCCCGGATGCTGGAAGAGGATTTCGGTCTGGTCCAGCTGTCCACCGGCGACCTGCTGCGCGCGGCGGTTGCTGCGGGGACTGACGCAGGCCGCAAGGCCAAGGCGGTGATGGAGGCGGGGCAACTGGTGTCGGATGACATCGTGCTGGCCATCCTGAAGGACCGCATGGCACAGCCAGACGTGGCCCGCGGCATCATCCTTGACGGATTTCCGCGCACTGCTGCCCAGGCAGCGGCGCTGGACGCGCTTCTGGCGGAGGCCGGACAAAAGGTAACTGCCGCCGTCAGCCTTGAGGTTGACGATGATGCAATGGTGGCCCGTGTGTCGGGCCGCTACACCTGCGCCGCCTGCGGCGAAGGTTACCATGACGAGTTCAAGCAGCCCGCCCGTGCGGGGGTTTGCGACAAATGCGGCGGTACGGCGTTCAAGCGCCGGGCCGACGACAACGCCGAAACGGTGCGCGAAAGGCTGACCGCCTATCACGCACAGACGGCACCGCTGATTGCGCATTACGACAGCCAGTCCGTTCTGGAGCGGGTGCCGGCGATGGGGTCCATCGCCGGTATCCGCGCCATGCTGGCTGACATCGTGGGGCGCGTCTCGGCCTGACGGGAGGGGCTGCTTCCGGGGATCACCCCCGGGGGCGGAAAAGCGACAACAAGGGAGTAGCACTCATGGCGGACAAATCCTCTGCCAACGCCTATTGGGCAGCTAACGTCCGGATCATCCTGATTTCTTTGGTGATCTGGTTCGCATGCTCATTCGGGCTTGGCATTCTGCTTCGTCCTGCGCTTTCGGGGATCATGGTCGGCGGTGCCGACTTTGGGTTCTGGATGGCGCAGAACGGGTCGATCTACGTCTTCATCGTCCTGATTTTTGTCTACGCAAACAGGATGGGGAAGATCGACAAAGAACACGGCGTGGAAGAGTAGGGGGCAGAAACAGATGGATCAGTTTACCCTCAACCTGATTGTGGTTGGCATCACCTTTGCCCTCTACATCGGGATCGCGATCTGGGCCCGTGCGGGTACCACCGCGGAATTCTACGCAGCCGGCCAGGGTGTTCCCCCGGTGATGAACGGCATGGCGACGGGCGCAGACTGGATGTCGGCGGCCTCGTTCATTTCGATGGCAGGCATCATCGCGCTGGCTCCGGCTGGCGGGTATGAGCAGTCGGCCTTCCTGATGGGCTGGACCGGCGGCTATGTGCTGCTGGCGCTTCTTCTTGCCCCTTACCTGCGCAAGTTCGGCAAGTTCACCGTGCCCGAGTTCATCGGCGACCGTTTCTATTCCGGCGGTGCACGTCTGGTGGCGGTCATCTGCCTTATCATCATCTCGGTCACCTACGTTATCGGCCAGATGCGGGGCGTGGGCGTGACCTTCTCGCGCTTTCTGGAAGTCTCGACCGACACCGGCCTTTATATCGGTGGCGCGCTGGTGTTCATCTACGCCGTGCTTGGCGGGATGAAAGGCATCACCTACACGCAGGTGGCGCAGTATGTCGTGCTGATCATCGCCTACACGGTTCCGGCGATCTTCATCTCGCTGCAGCTGACAGGAAGCTTCCTGCCGCAGCTGGGCCTGATCGGTGGCTATGCGCCGGGGGGTGGCGAAGTGTCGATGCTGGCCAAGCTGGACAGCGTTGTGACCGAGCTGGGCTTCAACGCCTACACCTCGGACAGCCCGAACATGTTCAACATGTTCCTCTTCACCATGTCGCTGATGATCGGTACCGCGGGTCTGCCGCACGTCATCATCCGCTTCTTCACGGTGCCCAAGGTTGCGGACGCGCGTTCGTCGGCAGGCTGGGCTCTGGTGTTCATCGCGCTGCTTTACACGGTCGCTCCGGCCGTTGGCTCGATGGCGCGTCTGAACCTTAGCACGACGTTCTGGCCCGGTGCGGAAACCGGGACGGCCCTGTCGGCCCCGGCGCTTTCGGTGGCCGAGATCGACAGCAACCCGGATCTGAGCTGGATCCGGACCTGGGAAAAGACCGGGCTTCTGACGTTCTCTGACAAGAACGGCGACGGCCTGATCCAGTACTTCGCCGAGAAGAAGCCGGTGGCGGATGCAAACACGGCCCTTGCCGCTGCGCAGAAGGCACTGGCCGATGCTGCCGCCGATGCCGACAAGGCACCGCTGGAAGCAGCGATCGTCGAAGCGCAAGCCGCAGTTGACGCGGCGCTGGCCGATCCGGCCAACGGTCTGGGTGGCCAATCTCTGGCTGAACTGGGCTTTGCAGGCAACGAACTGACCAAGGTCGACAACGACATCATGGTTCTCGCGAACCCTGAAATCGCTGCTCTGCCCGGTTGGGTCGTGGCTTTGGTGGCTGCCGGTGCTCTGGCTGCCGCACTCTCGACCGCTGCGGGCCTGCTGCTGGCGATTTCTTCCGCCATCAGCCACGACCTGATCAAGGGTTCGATCAACCCGAACCTGTCGGAAAAGGCCGAACTGCTGTGGGCGCGTATTGCCATGACTGTGGCGATCATCGTGGCGACCTACCTTGGTCTCAACCCGCCCGGCTTTGCCGCGCAGGTGGTGGCCCTGGCCTTCGGTCTGGCTGCTGCGACGATCTTCCCGACGCTGATGATGGGCATCTTCTCGAAGCGCATCAACAAGGAAGGGGCAATCGCGGGGATGCTTGCCGGGCTGATCTTCACCTCGGTCTACATCTTCATCTACAAGGGCTGGTTCTTCTTCCCGGGGACCAACTGGCTGCCTGACACGGCTGCGAACTACGTCTTCGGCATCTCGCCGCTGTCGATCGGCACCATCGGTGCGCTGGTCAACTTCGGTGTCGCCTATGGCGTGTCGATGGTAACCAAGGCTCCGCCGGCCCATGTCGTCGATCTGATCGAGTCGATCCGCGTGCCGAAAGGTGCCGGTAAAGCGACCGCTCACTAAGCAACCCGCGCCTCCGGGGAAACCCGGGGGCGCACCGTTCCCGGAAAGCGCAGGACATGGAACAGGACAACAGCGGCCTGACGACTTCCAGCCTCGTGGCCTTCCTGGAGACGGTCCACCCCTACGACAGCCTGCCGCGGGACGAGATGGCGCGTGTCGCCGCCTCTTTCAGCCGCAGGCATCATGATGACGCGAGCGTCATCTATTCCGCCGGCGACCCGCTGGACGGCATCTTTCTGATCCTTGAAGGATCGGTGGAGGTGTTGGAACCTTCGGGCGGGCTTGTGTCGCTTCTGGGTCCAAGGAACAGCTTTGGCGAACGCGGCCTGATGCGTGACGGCGTGGCGGTGACCACAGCACGCGCCGCCGAAGGGGCCGAGATCCTGATGCTGCCGCAGGCCGAGTTCCGGCGCCTGATCGCCAGCTATCCGGCGTTTGAACGCTTTTTCAACCGGGGTCGTCAGCGCGATGTGCGGGAGGCCGACATCTCCACCCGGAAAGTCGGGGACCTGATCGCCCGCGCCCCCATTGCCGTGTCGCCGGAAACCACGATCCGGGCTGCGGCGGAACAGATGCGCGATGCGCATATCTCTTGCCTTGCCGTCGTTGCGGATGGCCGTCTGATCGGCATCGTCACGGCGCGCGATTTCACCAACAAGGTGCTGGCCATGGGGCTGGACGCCGCCACCCCGGTCAGCGCCGTGATGGCAAAGGATCCGATGGTCCTGTCACCCGAGTCGCTGGGGTCGGACGTGCTGAACCGCATGCTGGAACACCGGATCGGCCATTTGCCGGTGGTGGATGATGGCAAGCTGGTCGGCATGATCACCCAGACCGATCTGGTTCGGTTTCAGGCGGTGTCATCGGCGCTGCTGGTGCGCGATGCGGCGACAGCGCAGACCGTGGCGGAACTGGCGGAAAACACCGCCCGCATCCCGCATCTGCTGGTGCAGCTTGTCGGTGGCGGGACAGCGCATGAGGTGGTGACGCGGCTGGTCACCGACATCGCTGATACCGTGACCCGCCGCCTGCTGGCGATGGCCGAGGCCGAGCTTGGCCCGGCGCCGGTGCCCTATCTGTGGCTGGCCTGCGGGTCGCAAGGCAGGCAGGAACAGACCGGCGTCAGCGATCAGGACAATTGCCTGATGATCGACGATGCCGCGACCGAGGCTGACATGGCGTATTTCGCGAACCTCGCGAAGATCGTCAGCGACGGCCTGAACGCCTGCGGCTATGTCTATTGCCCCGGCGACATGATGGCGACCAATCCGCAATGGTGCCAGCCGATGCGCGTCTGGCGTGAGTATTTCCGCAAATGGGTGGCTGTGCCCGACCCGATGGCGCAGATGCTGGCATCGGTCATGTTTGACCTGCGGCCCATCGGCGGGGCGGCCAGTCTATATGCCAATCTGCAGGACGACGTGCTGGAAATGGCTGCGAAGAATTCGATCTTTGTGGCGCATATGGTTTCCAACAGCCTGAAGCACACGCCGCCGCTTGGCCTGTTGCGCGGCTTTGCCACCATCCGCTCGGGTGAATACAAGAACCACATCGACCTGAAGATGAACGGCGTCGTGCCAGTCGTCGACCTTGGCCGCATCTATACGCTGATCGGCGCGTTCGGGGCGGTCAACACCCGCGCGCGGCTGGAGGCGGCGGCGGCGGCGGGGGTCATTTCGGCGTCGGGCGCGCGCGACCTGATCGAGGCCTATGACCTGATCGCCACCACCCGCCTTGAACATCAGGCCCGCCGTGTGAAGGCGGGTGAGAAGCCCGACAACTTCATCGCGCCGTCGGAACTGTCGGATTTCGAACGCAGCCACCTGCGCGATGCCTTTGTCGTCGTGCGCACCATGCAATCCGCCGTGGGATCGTCCCGCGGTGCCAGAAGTTAGGACCCGCCCATATGGCCTTCGAATTGATCGCCGCCTTGATTGCCGCTGCGACCGTGGGCTTGCTCGCCTGGGCCTTGCGCCGCTGGCGTCCAGGCCTGCCAAGCTGGACCGTGCCGTTTGCCGCGGCCATGGGCCTGATCACCTTCACGATCTGGAGCGAGTACAACTGGTTTTCCCGCGTGACGGCGGAACTGCCGCCCGAACTTGAGGTTGTCGCCGTACAGAACGAAGCGATGCCGCTGCGGCCGTGGACCTATCTGGCACCGATCAAGATGCGCTTTGTCGCGCTGGATCACCGCAAGACGCTGGTGCATCCGCAGAAGGCGGGCTTGCGGATGGTGACGCTTTACAGCTTTGCGCGCTGGAAGTCGGTGGCCGAGGGTTTGATGGCGGTGGACTGCGCCGGGCAGCGACAGGCGCTGATCGTCGAAGGCGTCGAGATCACGGCAGAGGGGGAACTGGTCGGGGGTGACTGGCTTCCCGCCGCTGCCGAAGACCAGGTGCAGGCGGCTGCCTGCAAGGAGGGCTGAATGGACCGTAAGCCGCGTATTCTGGTGGTTGAGGATGAAGACAACATCGCCGTCGCGCTGGACTATCTGATGACCCGCGAGGGCTATGACCATGACCGTGTCGCCAACGGTGCTGACGCGCTGTCGCGCATCCGCGCCACGCATCCTGACCTTGTCCTGCTGGACGTGATGCTGCCCGAGGTGTCGGGCTATGAGATCTGCGAAGGCATCCGCATGGACCCCGACCTTGCCGATGTGAAGGTGCTGATGATGACCGCGCGCGGGTCAGCCATCGAACGCCGCAAGGGGCTTGCTCTGGGGGCGGACGGGTTCATCTCGAAGCCGTTCGAATTGAAGGACCTGCGCGAGGAAGTGCGCCGTCTGCTGGGCGCGGGGGTCTAGCGTCATGCTGGCCCGCTTGTCCCTGCGGCTGCGGGTTCTGCTGATCTTCGCCGGGCTTGCGGCTGCAATCATCGCGGCAATCGGCTTTGGCCTTTGGCTGGGGTTCGGCCGGCTGGGAAACCCCGACGCGTTGCAGGGCTTTGTGCAGGCAGGTGTCCTTGCGGGCTTTGCCACGCTGGGGCTGGTGGCGGGGGTCTGGTATCTGTTCGACCTCAATGTCGCCAAGCCGATCGAGAAGCTGGCGGGGTCGTTGCGCGCCCGTGCCCATGCCGACGTCACCGCCGAGATGGACACCGCCATCGCCCATTACCTTGGCGACTTGGCCCCGGCTGCCGTGGCCGCCGCGCAAAGCCTGACGGAAACCCGGTCCGCGCTGGCCGAAGCTGTCGCCCGCGAAACCCTGCGCCTTGGGTCCGAGAAGGCGCGGCTTGAGGCGCTTTTGTCCGATGTGCCCGCTGGTGTCATCCTGTGTTCGGCGGATCATGCGCTGGTGTTCTACAACTCTCCTGCCGCCGATGTGATTGGCGCGGGACGGGGGGAAGGGTTGGAGGCTGGCCTGGATCGCAGCCTTTTCGACTATCTGCATGCCGCCCCCCTGCGCCATGCCTATGACCGGCTGCTCGCCACCGGCGACCCGGACGCCGCATCCGATCTGTTGTGCACGACCGTGTCTGGTGCCCGGGTTCTGGCGGCACGGATGCGGCTTTTGGCTGAGGGCGGCTCCTCGGGCTATGTGCTTACCTTGCGCGATGTGACCGGCGACATGGCAACCGAGGCCCGGCGCGAGGCGATGCTGGAAGCCGCGCTGGACAGTCTGCGCCGCCCCTCGGCCGCGCTGTCCACGCTGGTCGGCGTGCTGCTGGACGATGCGATGCCCGGCGCCCTGCAGACCGCACTGAAGGAAGAGGTCGCGCGCCTGTCGCAGGCTGTCACCCGCTTTGGCACAGCGCGCGAGGAAGGCCAGGTCGAAGCTGCCGCCCTGCCGCAGACCCGTGCGTCGGACCTGGCGGAAGGGTTGAAGGCGCGTCTGGACAGCCTTGGCATCGCGATTGACGTTCAGGCGGCGGACCTTCTGTTGCGCTGCAACGGGTTTGAGGTGATCACCCTGCTGGCGGACCTTGCGCGGCAGGTCGTGGCAAAGGGCGGCGCGGCCAATCTTGGCCTGACGATTGATGAAGAGGCCAGCGGTGCCGCGATCCGGCTGTCCTGGGATGGGCCGCGCGTCGGGGTGGGTGAGCTGGATCGCTGGCTGCTTGCGCCCCTGTCCGCCGACACGCCCGAACGGCTGGCCCGCAATGTTCTTGCCGCCCATGCCACCGAACTCTGGCCCGAAACGGCAGGCGACCGCGCTGCCCTGTGCCTGCCGATCCGCCAGGCCCGCCGTGCGGTGGCGCGGCCAAAGCCGGTGGCGCGCAAGGTGGTCTATGACTTCGAACTGCTGTCCCCCGCCCGGACCGACAAGCTGGCCGAAGCGCGGTTGGACCGGCTGACCTATGTGGTCTTCGACACGGAAACCACCGGCCTCAACCCGCGGCAGGGGGATGAGATTGTGCAGCTTGCCGCCGTCCGCATCGTCAATGGCCGCCGGGTGGAGGGGGAGGTGTTTGACACTCTGGTGAACCCCGGCCGCCCGATCCCGGCGGTGTCGACCGACGTTCACGGCATCACCGACGGCATGGTCGCCAATGCCCCGACGGTGGCCGAGGTCGCCCGCCGTTTTCACAAGTTCGCCGAGGGCGCCGTGCTGATCGCCCATAATGCGCCCTTCGACATGGAATTCCTGCGCCGGGTCGAGGGGCAGATCGACCTGCGGTTCGACATGCCGGTGCTGGATACGGTCCTGTTGTCGGCGGTCGTCTATGGCCAGCATGACGTGCACAGCCTTGACGCCCTGACCCACCGTCTGGGCATCACCATCCCGGAGGAGGCCCGCCACACCGCCATCGGCGACACGGTGGCCACGGCGGATGCCTTCCTCAAGCTGATCCCCATGCTGGCCGGACGGGGCTACGCCACCTTCGGCGCCGTGCTGGCCGAGGTCAGGAAACACGGGCGGTTGTTGAAGGACCTGAACTGATTGCCCTAAACCGCAAAGGGATTGGTCGGATAGCTTACGCCCACCAGATACAGCCCCTGCGGTGGGGCGACCGGGCCGCAGGCCGCCCGGTTCCGCGCCGCAAGCGCCGCTCGCACATCGTCCGGCGACCATGCGCCCGCGCCGACGCGTTCCAGCGTGCCGACGATGGACCGGACCTGATTGTGCAGGAAACTGCGGGCGGCGAGGTCGAAGCGAACCTCGCGACCGCCGGGGTAGGGACGGTCGGTGATGTCGATCCGGTCCAGCGTCTTTACCGGGCTGTTCGCCTGACAGAAGGTCGACCGGAAGGTGGTAAAGTCATGGTTGCCGATCAGATGGGCCGCCGCCTCTCGCATTGCGGTCAGGTCCGGGGGGGCGGCTATTTGCCAGACCAACCCCTTGTCATGCGTCACCGGTGCCCGGCGGGCGACAAGGCGGAACAGATACTGCCGCGCGGTGGCCGAAAACCGGGCGTGAAAGGTGTCAGGCACTTGCACGCAAGCCAGCACCGCCACTGGCGCTGGTCGCAGATGCGCGTTCAGGGCTGCGGCCAGACGGAACGGGTCCCAGTCGCGGGTCAGGTCGACATGCGCGACCTGGGCGGTGGCATGCACGCCTGCATCCGTGCGCCCGGCGGCGGCGATGGTATGCGGCCCGGGTTCCAGCTTGGCCAGCGCGGCCTCGACCGCACCTTGCACGGACACCAGACCCCCGGCCTGACGTTGCCAGCCCGCGAACGGGCCGCCGTGATATTCGATCTGAAGCGCATAGCGTGGCATGCGCCTTCCCTAGCGTGGTTTCTGCGCCTTGTGAATGCAGGCGCTGCCGGTCGGACCTGACCCTGCGCCGGGCTGGGCGGCAATATCACCCCGACCGAGCACCCCCCTACCATTCCCCGCGCCCTCCGCCTATCTTGGCCCCGACAGCAAGAGGTTCCGCAGTGGCGCTTTTCGGGCTTACGGACGGGATATCCCGCACCATCGAAGGGGCCGGGGCCACGCTCTCGGAGACCTTTCTTGAAGACACGCTTCGCCTTGGCGTTACCGGTCTGTCCCGCGCGGGCAAGACCGTCTTCATCACGGCGCTGGTCGCGAACCTGTTGCAGCGCGGGCGGATGCCGCAGTTGAAGGCGCAGGCCGAGGGTCGGATCGACGCTGTCTATCTGCAGCCGCAACCTGACGTGACCCTGCCGCGCTTCGACTATGAAGGCCACCTTGCCGCGCTGACCGGGGATACGCCGCGCTGGCCTGCGTCAACCCGGGCGATCTCGGAACTTCGGCTGTCGTTCCGGGTGCGGCCTTCGGGTCTGTTCGCCAGCTGGAAATCGCCACGCGTGCTGCATCTGGATATCGTCGACTATCCCGGCGAATGGCTTTTGGACCTTGGCCTTTTGGACCAAACCTATGACCAATGGTCGGAAGCCACCCTTGCCCGCCTTGCCAAACGCGCCGAGGCGGCCGATTTCATCGCCTTCGCCCGGGCCGAAGATGGCGCGCTGCGGCTGGAGGAGGACAAGCTGCGCGCCCTGTCGGACAGCTTTACCGCCTATCTGACCGCCGCGCGTGACCTTGGCCGGGTGGATGTGACCCCCGGCCGGTTCCTGCTGCCGGGCGACCTTGCCGGATCGCCCGTCCTGACCTTCGCGCCCTTGCCAAAGCCCGCCCACACGCCCCGTGCCAGCCTCTGGCGTGAGATGGAGCGGCGGTTCGAGGCCTATAAATCCCGCGTCGTGCGCCCCTTCTTCCGCGACCATTTCGCCCGGATCGACCGGCAGATCGTGCTGATGGATGTGCTTGGTGCCATCCATCAGGGCCCCCGCGCGGTGGAAGACCTGCGCCGCACCATGGCCGAGGTTCTGGGCAGCTTTCGCCCGGGCCGCAACGGCTGGCTGACCTCGCTCTTCGGGGGCAAGCGGGTGGAGCGGATCCTGTTTGCCGCCACCAAGGCCGACCATCTGCACCACGAACAACACCCCGCACTGACAGCGATCACCACGGCGCTCTTGGCTGAGGCGAAGTCCCGCGCCGATTTTTCCGGCGCGCGGACCGAGGCGCTGTCGCTGGCCAGCTTGCGCGCCACGGTGGAAGAGATGGTGACCCGTGACGGCGAAACCCTGCCTGCGGTGCGGGGCACGCTTTTGTCCACCGGAAAGCCTGCGGTGATGTACCCCGGCCTGTTGCCCACCGACCCCGCGCGGCTGCTGTCGCCCGCGCGTGAGGGGGCGGAAGGCTGGCTGGATGCCGATTACAACCTGATGACCTTTGCCCCGGCCCGGCTGACCCTGAAGCCGGGGGAAGGCCCGCCGCATATCCGCCTTGACCGGGCGATCGAGTTCCTGATCGGAGACCGGCTGTGACCCGCCCGCCCAAACCCTTCCTGCAAGAGATCGCGGATGCGGCCGACCCGTCCTCGGCCCCGCCGGTTCCGGAGATGATGGCCGAAGGGCAGGCGATGCAGGCCGTGGCTGCCCTGTCGCAACGCAAGGGCGGGGGTTTGCGCCGCTTTGCCCTTTGGGCCTTTGGCGCGCTGTTCACCTTTGTCCTTGGCGTCGCGGCATGGGATTTCGTGACCAACCTTCTGGCGCGAAATCAGGTGCTGGGCTGGATTGCCTTTGCCCTTGTCACAGTGGCGGTTCTGTCGGCGCTGGTCCTGTCGCTGCGCGAATGGGCGGCTTTCATCCGGTTGAAACGGCTGGACGATCTGCGTCTGTCCGCCGTCTCGGCCCGGCAGTCTGCAGACCTTCCCGCAGCCCGCCGCATGGTGCTGGCGCTGACCCGGCTTTACGCGGCCCGGGGCGACACCGCCTGGGGCCGGGCGCGACTGGCCGAGCGTGAGGCGGAGGTGATGGATGCCGATGCGCTGCTTGCGCTGGCGGAGCGCGAGGTGCTGGCCACGCTGGACGCCGAGGCGCGGCTGGTGGTCGAGGCGGCGGCGCGGCAGGTGGCTACGGTCACGGCTCTGGTGCCGCTGGCCTTGGCCGATGTGGCGGTGGCGGGCTTTGCCAACCTGCGGATGATCCGGCGGATTGCCGAAATCTACGGCGGGCGGTCCGGCAGTTTCGGCAGCCTGCGCCTGTTGCGGCGGGTCTTCGCATCGCTGCTTGCCGCCGGCGCGCTGGCGTTGACCGATGACATGATCGGGTCCGTGGCGGGGGGCGGTGTCCTGTCCAAACTGTCGCGCCGCTTCGGCGAGGGGGTGGTCAATGGCGCCCTGACCGCCCGCGTCGGGGTTGCCGCGATGGAGCTGTGCCGCCCGATGCCTTTCGTCGCGCTGGAGCGTCCGGCGGTATCTTCGCTGGTGTCACGGGCCTTGGCGGGGCTGGTGCCGCGCTGAGGGGGCTGCTCGTCGATGACTTCGTCACTCCTCGCGCGGGGGGCCGATGAGGAGACGAAGTCGAACAAAGAGGGGCGGGTCAGACTGCCTGCCAGTCCACCCAGCGGCCATGAAAATCGGCGCGGCCAAGGCGGAGGGTTTCGCCCCCGGGCCAAAGCGTCAGGGTCAGGCCGGCGCCCGGCGATTCACTGTCAGCCTCCAACCCCAGATGGGCAATCGGCGCGCAGTCGGTTGCCGCTGCTCCGGCCCGGGCCAGCGCCGCACGCGCGCGGGCGTCGGTGTCGGGGGGAAGTACTGCCAGGCGATGGTATGACAGACAAGATGGACCGCCCCTTCATGCCGGGTCTGCAGCCGCGCCTCCAGCCAGTCTGCCGCGTCGCCCTGCTCCACCTTCGGGCGGACATTTGCGGCAAGGTCCAGCGCTGCGCGGGTGCGGGTCAGACGCTCGGGCTGGTCGGCCCAGAGATAGGCCAGAAGCCGCAGCCGGTCAGCCACGGGGTCAAGCGGGTTGAGGTCCACGCCCGCGCGGTTGATGACGGTCGGCGTCGCCAAGGGTGGCAAAGGGCCGGTCCAGTCGGGCGCCAGCGTCAGCACCGCGTCGGCGAGGCCGTGGCGCTGGCCGGCAAGGTCAAGCGCGTAATGGTCCCACAGCAGGTTCAGCCCGGCACTGGCCCCAAGCTCGGACAAGACGAGGGGCTTGCCGAACCGCGCGGTCAGCCAATGCGCGGCGGCGATCAAGACGGCCGAGCGGCGCACTTCGTTGGTCTGAGGCGGGGATTTCAGCCAGTCGAGCAGGAAATCCGGATGCCGGGCAAGGGCGGCAAGGGCGGCCCCGGTCGGGTCAGAGTCAGGTAGGGCATAGGCGGCGGCCAGATCGGGGTCTTGCCCGGTCAGGATCAGGGCATGCAACCCGCCCGCCAGCCGGAGCGGAACGGAATCGGCCCGAGACGAGGGATCGCCCTGCCAGCCAAGCACCTGATCCGCAACCGGGGTGCCGGGTTGCAGCCCTTCGGCCAGACCGGCCATCAGCCGCGCCATCAGGGGCGAACCCAGCGCTGCGCAGGACCTTGCCTGATCGCGGAAGGCTTGGCGGACGGTCATCGGAACTTGTCCAAAAGCTTTTGCACCGGGCTGCGCTTGTCCTCCTCCTCCACGGTCGGTGCTGCGGGCGGCGCGGGCATCCCGGCCTTGTCCTGGCTGGACTTTTCCTGCCCGGTCGAGGATCGGGGCGGGGCGGTGCGCAAGGCGACGGCGTTCATGAATTTTTGCTCATTGCCCTCGGCAAGGGCCGGGGCACCTTCGGATATTCCGCGCAGCAAGTCCTCCAGCCAGTCGGCATCAGCCTTGGCGAAGTCGTGCAGGACGTAGGCCGCGACGGCATCCTTTTGGCCGGGGTGGCCGATGCCAAGGCGGACCCGGGCATAGGTGTCACCCAGATGCCCGTGGATCGACCGCAGGCCGTTGTGACCGGCATGGCCACCGCCCAGTTTCAGGCGCAGCTTGCCCGGGGCCAGATCCAGTTCGTCATGAAACACCGTGACATCGGCCAGCGGCAGTTTCCAGAAGGTCACGGCCGATTGCACTGCCTGACCGGACAGGTTCATGAAGGTATCGGGCTTGAGCAGCACAACCTTTTCAGCCCCCAGCCGACCTTCGGTGACCAGCCCGTGATGCGCCTTGCGCCATGGCGCAAAGCCATGGTCGGCGGCGATCCGGTCCAGCGCCATAAAGCCGATGTTGTGGCGGTTGCCCGCGTATTTCGGCCCGGGATTGCCAAGGCCAACCCAGAGTTTCACCACTCGCCTCCTGCCGCTGGACGGGTTGTCGTGCCGTCATTAGAGTGGCGGTATAGCGGCGGAAGGGCTGACACCGCAACCAACCCGCCACCAATCCGCACCGAGGCCTGCGCCAGATGCCCAGTTTCACCTTGCGCGGGTTGACCCTGACCCTGCCCGAAACGGCGATCCGCGGCGGGTTGGAGCGGGCTTTCACCACCGGGCGCTACGAGCATCAGGAGGCTGATGCGATCCTTGCCCATCTGCGCCCGGGTGACCGGTTCATGGACCTTGGCGCGGGGATCGGGTTTCTGTGTGCGCTGGCCGCCCGGGTGCTGGGCGCGCATGCGGTGACGGGGGTTGAGGCGGTCCCCGATACGCTGGCCTTGGCGCGGGGGACACTTGCCGCCAACGGGTTTGACGGCGTCCGCCTGATGCACGGGGCAGTGACCGGCGGTGCCACGAAAGACGTGGAGTTCGGCCAGCGTCCGGCCTTCTGGGCCAGCGCGTTGCAGGGGCCCGAGGGGTGGCCGCCGAACGCAAGGGTGATCCGCGTGCCTGCCTTGCCGCTGGCCGCCCTATTGGAAGAACACCGCCCGACCGTGCTGTGCTGCGACATCGAAGGTGCCGAGCTTGAGGTGTTGGCAACCCCCTTGACCGGAATCCGGCTGGTCGTGGTGGAACTGCACCCCGGGCTTTATGGCCCCGAAGGCGAAGCCCGCGTGCGCGAAAGCCTTGTGGCCCAGGGTTTCCAGCCCGAACCGCTGGGGACGAAGGGTGCAACTGTGGTCTACCGGCGCTGAGGGACTTTGCGGTCGTCCAAGCCGTCTTAATGCAACGGGGGGCCCAAAGGCCCCCCGCGCGATCCGAAAAGGTTCAGACGCCTCAGGTGGCGCCGGCTTCCTCGTTGTCGGCGCTGACCAGACCCGACGGGGCCGCGATGTTCGCGATCACGAAGTTCCGGTTGATCGTCGGCTTTGCACCGGCCGGCAGAACCACGTCTTCGATGTGGATCACGTCGCCGATGACCTTGCCGGTCAGATCGACCGTGATGTGATCGGGGATGTCACCCGCGGTCACTTCCAGTTCGACTTCCGAACGGACGACAGTCAGGACACCGCCACGCTTGAGGCCCGGGCTGGCCTCCTGGTTGATGAAGTCCACGTGGACGAAAAGCTCGATCCGGCTTTCGTCGTGGACGCGCATCAGGTCGACGTGGGTCGGCAGGTCCTTGACCACATCGCGCTGGACGCCGCGGCAGATGACGTGGACGTCCGGCTGACCTTCAACCTTGAGGTTGAACAGCGACTGCAGGAACCGGCCCTGACGCAGCTTGGTCAGAAGGTAGTTGTATTTCAGCTTGACCGGCGTCGGTTCCTGACCGTCGCCGTATACGATACCGGGTACGTAGCCCTCACGACGAGCTTGACGAGCGGCCCCCTTGCCTGTCCCCGTCCGTACCTCGGCCAGAAGATCGGTGATCTCGCGTGCCATAGGTTCTTCTCCATATAAATCCGCCATCCTCCAAGGGTGCATGGCGCGACCGGGGGCCTATAGCGGGGAATCGCGGCGAAGGAAAGCGGGAAGTGGCCGGGTGCGAAGGGATCGGGCTGGTGTGCTTCCGCACCAGCCCCCTCCCTCTCCCTCCCCCACGAGGGGGGAGGGGACCGCGTCGCCTGCACCAGTTGCGCGGGTGTCGCTTTCAGCAGGGCGTTGCGTCGTGGCTGGGCTGGCGGAGACGCCGCCGCCGGGATAGCTGTGCCTTTCCGTCGAAGGAGCCTGTCCGATGTCCCCCCTTGCCACCCTTGCCTATGCGCGGCCCGCCATGGCCGCCTTTGCAGCGATGGGCGTCTTGTGGGGCACCTTTGCCGCCGCTCTGCCGGACCTGAAGGCGATGCTGGGGGTGGATGAGGCGCAGCTGGGCCTTTTGATCTTTTTCACGCCCATCGCGGCGATCAGCGCCATGCTGGTGGCCCCGGCCTTTGGCGCGGCCTTGGGGCGGGCCGCCTTGCCGCTGTCGGTGGCGTTGATGGCGGGGGCTTTCGCGCTGCCGGGGCAGACGACCTTGCTTTGGGTGTTCCCGCTGGCGATGGCTTGCGCGGGCGCGGCAACGGGATTGACCGATGTCTTGATGAACGCCCGGGTGGCGGCGATGGAAACGCAGCGCGGGCTGCATCTGATGAACCTCGCCCATGCCGCCTATTCCTTTGGCTACGCGGGCGGGGCGATCCTGACCGGCGTTCTGCGTGGGGCGGGATGGTCCCCGGCCTGGGTGATGGGCACGATGGCCGCCGTCGGCCTGATCTGCGCGCTGGCCACGCTGGAACGCGACGGCCGGATCGACGGGTTGCGCAAGCCAAAGGACGGAACGGCGGTGCCGCTGGGCCTTGTGCCCGTGATTGGCGGGGGGATCGTGCTGATCGCCTTCATGACCGAGAACGCGGCGGAAAACTGGTCGGCCCTGCATATCGAGCAGACGCTGGGCGGCAGCCCGGAGCAGGGGGCGCTGGGGCCTGCGGCCCTTGCCTTGACGATGGGCTTTTCGCGCTTGGGCGGGCAGTGGCTTGCGGGGAGGGTGAACCCGTTCACGCTGATGCGGCTGGGCGCGGTGATCGCGGCCATCGGGGCCTTTGTCGCGGCGCAGGCCGGGGGGCCGGGGATGGCCTACCTTGGCTTTATCGTCATGGGGATCGGCGCATCTGTCCTTGCGCCCACGGCGTTTTCGCTGGTGGGGCAGATGAGCGCGCCGGGCGCACGGGCGCGGGCTGTCGCCCGGGCCACGCTTCTGGGCTACTTCGGCTATTTCTTCGGCCCGCCGCTTCTGGGCGTGATCGCCGGGGCCTTTGGCCTTCGCATGGCCTTTGTCTTTGCCGCCTGCCTTGTCGGGGCGATCTTCCTTCTGGCCCCGCTGATGGCGCGTCAGCGGACCTGAATTTCGATCAGCCTTGGCCCGTCTTGTGGCTGGGACAGCGCGTCGATCACCGCCTCGGGGTCTTGCGGGATGCTGGCGAAGGGCAGGCCGCAGGCGAAGGCGAAGCTCTCCATCTCCAGCGGTGAGGGGTCGCAGCCCAAAACCTCGATCTTGGCCTGCCGCATCGCCTCGGCAATCTCGCGGAAGCCGGAGTTGTTCCAGACGACAAAGGTGATGGGCAGCTTTTCATCCAGCGCGGTGCGAAGTTCGCCGGGGCTGAACTGCAAGCCCCCGTCGCCAATCAGGCAGACCACCGGCACCCCGGGTGCTGCGATGGCCGCCCCCACCGCAGCGCCAGGCGCATAGCCAAGCGCGCCATAGCCGGTGGCGGCGTTGAACCAGCCGCCGGGGCGGTCGTGGTCGTAGTACAGGTTCCCGGCATAGACCGGCTGGGTGCTGTCGCCCACGATGATCGCGCCGGGGGTGGCGGTGCGGATCGCCTCCACCATCTCAAGCTGGCCGGGCATGGGTTCATAAAGACCGGCGAGTTCGGCGCGCGCGGCGGTGCGCGTCGCCTCGGCCCGGCTGGCGCCTTCGCGGTTTGACCGCATGACCATTGGCTGCAACGCGGTCAGCACGGCCCCTGCATCCCCGCGGAGGGCAACGCGCGCCGGGTGGCGGGCCAGTTGTTCGGCACAGATGTCGATGCGGATCATGCCGGACAGGTCAGGCACGCCGCCCTTGGCATAGACGTCATAGTCGGTCGGCCCGATTTCGGTTCCCACGGCAAGCACCAGATCAGCCCCCGCAATCAGCGCGCGCACTGCGGTCAGGCTGGGCGAGGCGGGGACGACCAGCCGATGCCCGTGCATCGCGCCGCGGGCGTTGGCGGTCAGGATCACCGGGGCATCCAGCGCCTCGGCCAGTTTTTGCAGGGCACCTTCGGCGCGGCGCACCCCGCCACCGGCAAGGATGACGACCCGTTCGGCATTGTTCAGCGCGTTCGCCACGCTGCGCATCCGGCCCAGCGGCAACGGGACTGCCGACACACCTTCGACCGGGGGCGGCAAGGCGGGGCAGGGCTGGCCCATCATGTTGGTCGAAATCTGGATATGCGCCGGGCCGGGGCGGCTGCCGGTCATGGCGGCAAAGGCACGGTCCAGCACCTCACCCAGTTTCTTGGGGTCGGTCACGGTTTCGGAATGGCACAGGGTGCTGACCATCGCGCCCTGATCCGGCAGTTCATGCAACCGGCCCAGCCCCTTGCCCAGCGTATCGCTGCGCCCAAGGCCAGACACGACCAGCATCGGCACCGAATCCGCCTTGGCTTGCGCCATCGCGGTCAGGACGTTGGTCAGCCCCGGTCCGGTGATGACAAAGGCCACGCCGGGCTTGCCGGTGACGCGGGCATAGCCGTCGGCCATGAAGCCCGCGCCCTGTTCGTGGCGCGGGGTGACATGGCGGATCCGGTCCTTCGCGGCAGCAAGGCCCCGGTAAAGCTCGAGCGTGTGAACCCCGGGGATGCCGAAGACAACATCAACGCCGCGCGCAGCAAGGCCTTCGACCAGACGGATGCCAACGGTGGTCATGCTGCGTTCCCCAAAAGCGTGGCGGCATGGGCGGCAATGCGACCCGCTGCCTCGACCGTGCGGTCATCCGATTGCGTCAGCGACAGGCGTAGCCAGCCTTGCAACCCGGCACCAAAGCTTTCCCCCGGCATCACGGCCACATGCGTACGCTCCAGCAGGCTGGTCGCAAAGGCCGCGCCCGAAAGCCCGGTGGCCCGCACATCGACCAGCGCGAACATCCCTGCCTCTGGCCGGTGCACCCGCAGGCCGGCCACCCCGTCCAGCGTCTGCGCGATCAGCCCGGCCCGGCGCGAAAAGCGTTCCGCCATGCCATCCGCGACGGGCGAATGTTCGGAAACTGCAAGGGCAGTCATGTCAGCGATAAAGGGTTGCGACCCGAATAGCATGGTTTCTGAAAGTGGCAGCAGCCGCTGGCAGAACTCGGCCGGGCCAATGCACCAGCCAGAGCGGAAGCCGGGCGCCGCGTGCGACTTGGAGATGGATGAGGCGACAACCACCCGGTCCGCCATATCGGGAAGGTCGAGGGGCGAGGTGAAACTGACCCCCGGAAAGACCAGATCTTCATACACCTCGTCCGACAGGATCCACAGGTCATGCGCGCGGGCGACGTCGCACAGGGCGCGCAGATCGTCGGCCCGCAGGACGGCACCTGTGGGGTTGTGGGGCGAGTTCAGGAACAAGACCCGCGTGCGCGGCGTGATCCGGGCCGCCACATCGGCTGCCTGCATCCGGAAGCCGAGTTCCGGGCGCAGCGGAACCGGCACCATTTTCGCGCCGGTCTGGGAAATCAGCCCTTCGTAGGTGGCATACATCGGATCGCCCAGCAGGACTTCGTCACCGGCTTCGACCAGCGTGCGCAGAACGGCATAAAGCGTGGTCTGGGTGCCGGGCAGGCACATGACCTGATCGGTGCCGATCTGCCGCCCGCGTCGGGCGCTGTAACGTGCGGCCAGCGCCGCAACCACGGCCTGTTCGCCCCGCCCGTTGGAATACCCAGTGCGCCCGGATGTCATGGCCCCCGCCGCCGCCGACAAAAGCTGTGCCGGCGTCGGCACGTCAGGTTCACCAATGGTCAGTTCGATGATCTCGGCCCCGGCGGCCTTCATCGCCCGGGCGCGGGCGTGGATTTCCCATTTGGCGCCGCCAAGGCCTGCCAGACGGTCGGTGACGGATGCGTATCTCATGGCAGTATCTTTCCGGGATCGGGCAGCATGGCGGAGTGGGCGATAAGGTCGACCCCAAGGATCGCGCCCACCGACCGCAGGCCGATGGTCACGATCTCACCCGGGGCAAAGGCGTGCGACAGGATGGAGCCTTCCACCCACAGCCCGTCGATCAGCCCGTTGCAGGCAATCGCCTCGGCGCGCAACTGGGCGTCTGAAGCACTGCGGGGCAGGGCGGCGATCAACGATTGCAGCATGTCGCGATAGGCGAGGTAGGCGGCTTCGTGAACGGTCTTGAGTTCCGGGTCGGTGCGGACCTTGTGCATGTAGCCTGCCCAAAGAACCACAGCCCCCACGTCCAGCACAGGGGGCCGCAGCGAGGCCGACACGAAGGCGGCCAGACGTTCCTCTGGCGCGGCGCCGACGCCTTCAAGCGCATCCGATCCTTTGGCCGTCATCCCGTCCATCAAGGACAGGTAGGCGGCCCGGGTCAGTTCGTCCTTGGTATGGAAGTAGTGGCGGATCAGGCCCGCTGTCACCCCGGCCCGCGCGGCAATGGCGCGCACGGTCGCAGCCTCCGGCCCGCCTTCGGCTACCAGCTCTTGCGTGGCGGCGATCAGGTCGGCGCGGCGGGTCTCTTCGCTTTCACGGCGATAGGCGCGGCGGAGGGCGGGTTCCATACTGAGGTGATAACCTTGTTGTTATACATTTGAGTAATCGGTGGTTTCGGCTTTGAAGTCAAGACTGCATACGCTTGCGAAGCCCGCCTGGATCCCGCATCAACCGTGATGCACGTCCTTGTGAATGATCACGTCGGTCTCTGGATAGGCCTCAAGGATGGCCCGGCGCAGGCCAGCGCCGATGTCATGCGCCTCGCGCAGGGTCTGGTGGCCGTCAAGTTCGATATGCAGGTTGACGAAAACCCGGCTGCCCGCCGTCCGGGTCTTGAGGTCGTGAAACCCGCGCACGCCGGGCCAGTCGCGGGTGATGGCGGCAATGCCGTCTACAATCGCCTGATCCGCCGCCCGGTCCATCAGCGCGTCCCATGCGCCCTTGCCGATCCGGGCGGCCCCCAGCACCATCACGACCGATGCCGCCAGCGCCACCACCGCGTCGACCGACCCGATGCCATGCGTCCCCGAAACCCACAGCGCGCCAATCGCACCAAGGCTGGGCAAAAGGTCCCCCAGATAGTGCAGCCGGTCCGCCGCAACCACCTTGCTGCCAGTGGCCTTTGCGACGCGGCCCTGCCACCAGACCAGCGCCAGCGTCAGCACGACTGACACTGCCATCACCAGCATCCCCCGCCCTTCCGACGCCAGAACCGGCGGGGCCGGAGCAATCAGCCTTGCGACAGCCGCCCAGCCGATCACCCCGGCCGACACCAGAATGAAGGCCGACTGCGCCAGTGCGGCCAGATCTTCGGCCGAGGTATGGCCAAAGGCGTGATCCTCATCCGCGGGAAGGGCGGCGTAGACGATGGCCACCGCCGCGCCCAGCGACATCATCAGGTCCATCGCACTGTCGGCCAGCGACGCGGCAATCGACAAAGCCCCGGTTTCCGCCAGCGCCCAAAGCTTCAGCGCCACCAGCACCGCCGCAACCAGCACCGACGCAAGCCCGGCCGAGATTGCCAGCCGCAGCCGGTTGCGCATTGTGTCAGTCGATTTGCTCATCGGATTTCACCCCCCAGACCGCGGACTTCTGCACCCAGCCGCGCTGCCCGTCCAAGGCGACGCGACACCAGTCCAGGGTGCAGGCTTGGACCCTGCCGATCACGCCCATCTCGGCCTGGGCCACGACGGTTGCGGTTTCAGAAGGGGCATCGCGGAATTCGGCCATGTCCAAGGTGACCAGCACGGTCCGCACGCCCGACAGCAGCGAATAATGCACCCAGCCGCCCGCGCCTTCGTTATCTTCGACCCGGCGCCAGTTTTCGAACTCGGCAGTAATCTTCAGGGGCATTCCCGCACGGGTAAAGACCCAGTCGATCCGGTGGGTAAGCCCGGGCCCGCGCCGGGCATTCCCCTCGCTGCCCTTCAACGAGACGTAGCGCGGCAACGGCAGGTTCGTCACACAGCCCACATCGGGCTGGCACTGCTTTTCCGGGGGCTTTTCGGGTTGGCTCTTAGGCGCCTCGGCTGCGGTCTCAGTCTCGGTCTCTTGCGCCATAAGCACGGCACCGGAAACCGTAGCGCCAAGCGCCAGCATTATTGCCAGAATCCTGTTGAACCGCCGCATCTGCCCTTGCCTTGTCTGTCCGATCCGGGGCCTTTGCCACGCCCGGTCCTGCTTCTGTCGCATCCGGGGCTTGTACATCGCCCCGCTTGGCTCCACCTTGCCCCAAGGACGCCGGATTTGGAAGTGCCCGATCGGGAAGAGTCCCCGATCTGGCCCTGTCGGAGAGATCAACATGCCTGCCCCCCGCCTGACTGTGGTCGTGACGCGACGCCTGCCCGAAGCGGTTGAGACGCGGATGAAAGAACTGTTCGACGTCGAACTGCGCGACCCGGACACCCCGATGTCGCGCGATGATCTGGCTTCAGCGATGCGCCGCGCCGATGTTCTGGTGCCGACGATCACCGATACCATCGACGCGGCCCTGTTGGCACAGGCCGGGGACAAGCTGAAGCTGATCGCCAACTACGGCGCCGGGGTTGACCATATCGACGTGGCCACCGCCCGCCAGCGCGGAGTGATCGTGTCCAACACACCCGGCGTGGTTACCGAAGACACCGCCGACATGGTGCTGGCGCTGATCCTTGCCGTCACCCGCCGCATTCCCGAAGGCCTGCAGGTGATGCAGTCCGGCACATGGGCGGGTTGGTCGCCGATGGCGCTTTTGGGCGGGCGGTTGGGGGGGCGGCGTCTGGGCATCCTTGGCATGGGGCGGATTGGTCAGGCCGTGGCCCGCCGCGCCCGCGCCTTTGGCCTTCAGGTCCATTATCACAACCGCAAGCGCCTGCGCCCCGAGATCGAGGCAGAGCACGAGGCGACCTATTGGGAAAGCCTGGACCAGATGATCGCCCGGATGGACATCCTTTCGATCAACTGCCCGCACACCCCTGCCACGTTCCACCTGCTCAACGCGCGGCGGTTGCGGCTGATGAAACCCAGCGCTGTCGTGGTCAATACCAGCCGGGGCGAGGTGGTGGACGAAAACGCCCTGACTCGCGCCCTGCGGGCAGGCGAACTCGCGGGCGCAGGTCTTGATGTCTATGAGCGGGGCACCGACCTCAACCCCAGATTGCGCGAACTGCCGAATGTTGTCTGCCTGCCGCACATGGGATCCGCCACAATCGAAGGGCGAATCGAGATGGGTGAAAAGGTGATTATCAACATCAAGACCTTCGCAGATGGTCACCGTCCGCCGGATCAAGTGGTGCCCGGACAGTTCTGATCGGGCCTCTGGGGCGAATTCTGTGCCATTCGGGCAACGGTTTATTCGCAACGACGCGGCGCAGCACTAAGCGGATTGTCGACGTGCGGTCTGCAGGATAACACCATACTCGGCCTGTCCTGATGGCGGGAACCTCAAAACACTCGGAGCTTAACATGAAAAAACTCATTGTCTCGGTCATGGCCCTGACCCTCGGTGCCCAGGCTGCAACGGCCGGTGGCCCCGTTGTCGTCGAAGAAGAAATGGAAGTTGTGGCTGAGAAGCCCGCTTCGTCCGTCGGCATCCTGCCGCTCCTGCTGATCCCGGTCATCCTGTGCGTCGCGCTCTGCGGCGGCAGCGACGACGAGCGTCGCTCGACCGCTGGCTAATAAGTCACAGACTTATCTGCCTTGGTTAGAAGACGGACCGGTCGAAAGACCGGTCCGTTTTTCATTTTTGGCCGGTCCGGCAGCCGCGCGAAATGGCCCTTCAAATAGGGCACAGCATTGATTGCGAGACTGGAATAATTTGAATAGACCTGTTCGGACGGAGCGGATGGTCGATGCCATCACTCCGGCCCTGAATGGAGAAAAAAATGAAAAACCTGCTTGCATCTGCCACTGCCAGCGCACTTGTTCTGGTTGCCAGTACCGCCTACGCCGGTGGTCCTGTGATTGTCGAAGACGAAATGGAAGTCGTGGCTGAAAAGCCTGCCTCGTCCATCGGCGTCCTGCCGCTTCTGCTGATTCCCGTTGTTCTGTGCGTCGTGCTGTGCGGTGGTGACGATGACGAGGAACGGCGCATCCCCGAGCCCCCGCCGAAAGACCAATAACGCTCTGACCTCTGGCTGATTCTGGCCGGGGCAGTGCTTGCCTCGGTCAGGGTCCAGTCTTGCTCCACCCCACCTGCGCGCGCGGTCGTTTCGTGCGATCGGCGCAGAACAATTGCGATACGCCGGTGGTCGCGGTCGGCACCGGAGGTCGTTCATTCTGTCCTATGTGAATATGCCACAGTTTTCGGTTGCCAGCGCCGCGCGGCCCGAAATGCTTTGAGCCGCGCGGGCAATGCGTCTAGCTTTCCCTTGTAGATCATGGGACTACGGTCCCGCCAACACTGCCTTTTGGAGATGCGCATGAAAGCGATCATTGCAAGTGCCCTCGCCTCGGCCGTCCTGATTTCGGCGACCACCGCCCATGCTGGTGGCCCTGTCGTGATCGAGGAGGACGTTGAGGTTGTGGTTGAAAAGCCTGCGTCATCGGTCGGAATCCTGCCGCTTCTGCTGATCCCGATCATCCTGTGCGTCGCGCTCTGCGGTGGCGATGACGACGACCGGCCACGGATCATCACATAATCCCCAAGGCCGTCACGGCCGATCCGGCCCACCTGCAAGGCCGGGATGTCGGCTTACCCTGTTGCATTTGAATGGAAGGACCCAAGAAATGAACAAACTCCTCGTTCCGGTTGTTGTCGCTGCGCTGCTGACCGTGTCCGCATCGACTGCCTTTGCTGGCGGCCCGGTGATTGTCGAAGAAGAGATGGAAGTCGTGGCAGAAAAGCCCGCGTCGTCGATCGGCATCCTGCCGCTGCTGCTGATCCCGGTCATTCTCTGCGTCGCGCTGTGCGGCGGCAGCGATGATGAGCGTCGCGACGTCATCATCATCGAAGCCGAATCCTGACACCAGACCACCGCAATAATCCGGCCAACGGCCCGAACGTGCATGACGCATGTTCGGGCCGTCTGGTTTCAGAACCGTCCTGGCAGATAGGGCGCAAGGTTGATGGGTGGCTGGCGACCGGCCAGAAGGTCCGCGACGATTCGCGCGGTGATCGGAGCCAGAGTCACCCCCAGATGCCCGTGGCCAAAGGCGTGAATCACCTCGGGCCCAGCCGACGATGGCCCGATCACAGGCAGGCTGTCGGGCAGGCTTGGCCGAAATCCCATCCAGTCGCGGTCAGGCGTGCCGAGTTCCGGAAAGAACGCCCGCGCCCCTTCAACCAGTTTGCGCACCCGATGGGGTGACGGCGGCAGGCGCAACCCGCCCAGTTCGACCGTGCCTGCCACCCGCAAGCGGCCCGCCATCGGGCAAAAGTAGAACCCGCGCGCGGTGGGGCAGGTGGGACGGCTGAGCAGGGGTTCAGCCATGTCCCATTCGACATGGTAGCCACGTTCGGTATCCAGCGGGATCCGATCACCGACCTGTGCTGCAAGCGCGCGGGACTGTGCGCCAGCCGCGATGATGACCTTGCGCGCATGCAGGTGCAGCCCCGGCCCTTCAACCACCACGCCATCCAGCCCGCGGGTGATGGTGTCGGCCCGTGCCTGCAGATGCCGCGCCTTGGTCAAGGCTGCCGCTGCGATCAGCCCCATCATCCGGCCCGGATCGTCCAGAAAGGTCGCGCCCGTGAAATGGGCCGCCCCGCCCATGCCCTTTGGCAGCCCAGGCTCCATCTCCGCCAGCTTGTCCGGACCGATCAGCTCGACCGGCACCCCAAGCGCGCGGCGCGGGGCCATCTCGGCCTCGGCGGCGGCAAAGGCTTGGGGCGTTTCGTAAAGATAAAGGCAGCCCCGGCGTTGCAGGATGCCTGCCCCCGCCACCCGCAGGGCCAGGTCATCCCAACGCTCGCCCGCGCCGGACACCAGCGCCGCAATCGCCCGCGCGTTCCGCTCCGCCTGCGCCGGCAGTGACTGCCACAGAAAGCGCAGCAACCATGGCATCAGGCTGGGCAAGGCCGTATGGCGGATGGCCAGTGGCGAGGTCCGGCTGAACATGAGCGACGGCAGCGACCGCAAGACGGCAGGCGTCCCGACCGGGTTGACCGCATAGCCCGCGATGGTGCCCGCATTGCCGTAGCTTGCGCCCATTCCGGGCTGACCGGGATCAACCAGCACGACGTCGCGCCCGGCATCGGCCAGCTCCAGCGCAATGGTCAGCCCCACCACGCCTGCGCCGATCACGGCGATTTCGGTTCTTTCACGGAGTGTCATCGTGTCACCTGTTGGCCCGCCAGCCAGATTGACCGGCGGGCTGGGCTGTCAGAGGCAAGCCTCATACAGCGCCCGCGTATTCTGGGCCGTCATCGCAATCGGGTTTCCGCCGCAGGACGGGTCTTCCAGTGCCATTTCGGTCAGCATGTCCAGATCGCTGGCTTTCACGCCCATCGCCGTCAGGTTCGCCGGAATGGCCAGCATGGCGCGCAGGTCCATGATCCGCGCCTTGAAGCCGTCAAACCCGCCCTTGATGCCAAGATAGGCCGCCGCCGCCTCAATCCGCGTCTCGATCGCCGGGCGGTTGAAGTCCAGCACCATGGGCATGACGACGGCATTCGTCGTACCGTGATGCGTGCCGTAAACCGCGCCGACCGGGTGGGACAGCGAATGAATTGCCCCCAGCCCTTTCTGGAACGCGACCGCACCCATCGCGGCAGCCGACATCATATGCGCGCGGGCGTCCAGATCATCGGGCGTGCCATAGACGCGGGGCAGGTTTTCAAACACCAGCCGCATGCCTTCCAGCGCAATGCCCTGCGACATCGGATGGTAGAAGGGCGAGCTATAGGCCTCAAGACAATGGGCCAGCGCGTCCATGCCGGTGCCAGCGGTGATGAACTTCGGCATCCCCACGGTCAGGGCCGGGTCACAGATCGTGACGACGGGCATCAGCTTGGGGTGAAAGATGATCTTCTTCTTGTGGGTTGTGCTGTTGGTCAGCACCCCCGCCCGGCCCACTTCGCTGCCGGTCCCCGCGGTCGTCGGCACTGCGATGATCGGCGCGATCTTGGAGGCGTCAGCGCGGGTGTACCAGTCGTCGATATCCTCAAGGTCCCAGACGCTCAGGTCTTTCCGCTGATGCGCCATCAGGGCGATCATCTTGCCAAGGTCAAGCGCGGACCCCCCGCCAAAGCAGATCACGCCGTCATGGCCCCCGGCCAGATAAACCGCGATCCCGGCGGTCATGTTCGCTTCATTCGGGTTCGGGTCCACGTCGGAAAACACCGCCCGGCCCATCCCCGCCTTTTCCAGCACGTCCAAAGCATTGGCGGTGATCGGCAGGCTGGCAAGGGCCTTGTCAGTCACCAGAAGCGGCTTCTTGAGGCCCGCCCCGGCGGCATGTTCGGCCAGTTCGGCAATCCGGCCGACGCCGAACTTGATGGCGGTCGGGTAGGACCAGTTGCGATTGGGAACGGAGTGATTTGCAACAGTCATCGGGGTCAGACCTTCTTCAGGTGATAGGATTTCGGACGGGTCACCGAATGGAACCCAAGATAGGACAGCGATCCGCCCCGCCCGGTATCCTTGCAACCGGTCCAGCACAAGGCCGGGTCAAGGTAATCGGCCCGGTTCATGAACACCGTTCCGGTTTCCACCTGCTCGCCCAGTTTTGCCGCCGTGTCATAGTCCTGCGTCCAGATGCTGGCGGTCAGGCCATAGGGCGAATCGTTCATCAGTCGCAGCGCCTCGGCATCGTCCTTGACCTTCATGATGCCGACGACGGGGCCGAAGCTCTCCTCCATCATCACCCGCATGGAATGGTCAACGTTCACAAGCACTTGCGGCGCAAGGTAGGCGCCCCCGTCATCGGCGGGGAACAGGGCCGGGTCGATCAGCGCCTTGGCACCCTTCGCCACAGCCTCGGCAATCTGGTCGCGCACCACCTTGGCAAACCGCTTGTTGGCCATCGGGCCAAGGGTGCTGTCCGCGTCAAACGGGTTGCCCAGCTTCAACGCCTTGACCCAAGCCACCGCCTTTTCGACGAAGGCATCGTAAAGCGATTCATGGACATAGATCCGCTCGATCCCGCAGCAGCACTGGCCGGCGTTGTACATCGCCCCGTCCATCAGCGTATCCACCGCCGCGTCAAGGTTCGCATCGGCGCGGACATAGCCCGGGTCCTTGCCGCCAAGCTCCAGCCCAAGCGGAGTGAACGTGCCCGCCGCCGCGCGTTCCATCGCCTGCCCGCCCGCGACGGACCCGGTGAAGTTCACGAACCCGAAGGACCGCGCCGCGATCAGCGCCTCGGTCGTGGCGTGGTCAAGGACGACGTTCTGGAACACATCGGCGGGGACACCGGCGGCATGGAACGCCTCGGCCAGACGCTCGCCGACAAGCATGGTCTGGCTCGCGTGCTTCAGGATCACCGTATTCCCGGCGATCAGGGCGGGGACCAGCGTGTTGATCGTGGTGAGGTACGGGTAATTCCACGGCGCCACGATGAAGACCACGCCAACCGGGTCGCGGGCGATGTAGCGGCGGAACTTGTCGCTGTCTTCCACCATCTGCGGCGCAAGGGTCGCGGCGGCGATCTCGGACATATACTCGGTCCGGGCATTCACCCCGCCGAATTCGCCGCCAAAGCGGGTGGGGCGGCCCATCTGCCAGGCGATTTCTTCAACCACCACATCCTTCATCTCGTTCAGCTTTGCGACACCGGCCTTGACCAGCGCAATCCGCTCGGCCAGCGGGCGGGCAGCCCAGCCCTTTTGCGCGGCCTTGGCGGCGGCAACGGCGGCCTTCGCGGCCTCATGCGTCAGGGGCATCCGTTCGGCGTAGACCTGGCCGTCAACGGGGGAAATCAGTTGGATAGGTTTCATATCGTCCTCGTAGGTCGGGCTTCAGCCCGACGGTGTGCAGTCAGTCGGGCTGAAGCCCGACCTACAGGTGTTCCAAGCGTCCAGTCACGCCCGCTCCAAAAGCCGTTCGCGTTCAAAGTCGGTGACAACGCGGTCGGTCTCGGAAATCTCCCATTGGGCGGCGTGGTGGTAGTGGTCGATCACGTCATCGCCAAAGGCCTCGCGCAGCATTTTTGACCCGTTCAGGAGCGCAGCCGCTTCACGCAGGTTATGCGGGATCTCGCGGATGCCGGCGGTGTTGTACATGTCGCCGGACATTTCGGGTTCCAGCTCCATCTTGCCTTCGATCCCTGCAAGGCCCGCCGCCAGCAGCGCAGCGCAGGCGAGGTAGGGGTTCACGTCCGACCCCGGAATGCGGCATTCGACCCGTACGGCCTTGGAGTGGACGCCGCAGACCCGGAAGCCCGCCGTGCGGTTGTCGGCACTCCACACCGCCTTGGTGGGGGCGAACATGCCCACGGTGAAGCGTTTGTAGCTGTTGACGTAAGGCGCCAGAAACGCCGTCAGCTCCCCCGCATGGGCCAGTTGACCCGCCATGTAGTGCTTCATCGTGGCCGACATGCCGTGCTTGTCATCCTTGTCGGCAAAGCAGGGCTTGCCGTCCTTGGTCCACAGGCTTTGGTGGATGTGGCTGGAGGACCCGGCCTTCCTATGGTCATACTTGGCCATGAAGGTCACCGACTTGCCCTTGGTCCAGGCAATTTCCTTCACGCCGTTCTTCACGATCACATGGTTGTCGGCGGTGTCCAGCGCGTCAGAGTAGCGGTAGTTCACCTCTTCCTGGCCTGCATCCGCCTCACCCTTGGAATTCTCGATCGGGATGCCCGCGCCATAAAGCCCGTTGCGGATGGCGCGCATCACGTCTTCTTCCTTGGTGGTCTGGAAGATGTGGTAATCCTCGTTGTACCCCGATACGGGTTTCAGCGCCGAAAGCCCGCCATCGCGCAGGTTTTCGTAGGAATTCTCGAACAGGTAGAATTCAAGCTCGGTCGCCATCATGGGTTCAAACCCCAGCGCCCGGGCCCGTGCCACCTGACGCTTCAGGATCGCGCGGGGGGAATGGGGAACTTCATGCCCGTGATGGTCCAGCGTGTCACCAAGGACCAGCGCCGTCCCCGGCAGCCAGGGGATCAGCCGCAGGGTGCCCATGTCGGGCTTCAGGATGTAATCGCCATATCCCGTCTGCCAGGATGAGGATTTGTAGCCCTGCACCGTGTTCATCTCCATGTCCACGGTCAGCAGGTAGTTGCAGCAATGGGTTTCCTCCCAGCCGCCATCGACAAAGAACTGCGCGTGAAAGCGCTTGCCCATCAGGCGGCCTTGCATGTCGATGCCGGCCACCAGAACAGTGTCGATGTCGCCGCGCTTTACGGCGGCCTTCAGGTCTTCAAGCGTCAGATTTCCGGGCATGGGTGCCTCTTTCAGATGTCGGAATGCAATGCGGGACACGCCGGCCCCGGGTTCAGCAGTCGGGCGAAAATGCCCCGTCCGCCGCCAAACTCGGGCTTGCGCGGCCAGCAGGGGCCGCGGCTGGTGTCTTGCGGATCAGACCGCATTCTGACGTTCTCCCCAACTCACGGCGAATGATCCGTGAATTTGATCATTCATTCACAGGTCGGGCCCGGTTCGCAAGCCCCCCATCAGGAAGAGTCTGCGCCATCTGCGCCCGTGCTCCCATCACCGCGTTCAGCACCACGGCAGCCAGAAGGACCCCGCCGCCGACGAAGGTGGCCGCACTCGCCGTCTCGCCAAGGAAGGCGAACACCCACATCGGTGCCAGCAGCACCTCGATCAGCGACAGAAGCGTCAGTTCCGCCGCCGGGATGACCTTGCTGCCCAGCGTGTACATCACCATCCCCAAAGCCAGGATCACCGCCCCGATTCCCAGTGAGACGCCGATGTCCCAGCCCGACACGACAATCGGTTCACCCGACGCGGTCAGCACAAGGCCGGCCACCAGCACGGAGAAGACGCCCCCCAGCATCGACACCGGCAGCATCTGTCCCACCTTTCCCCAGCGCAGCGCCACCGAAAAGGCGCCGAACCCGACGGCTGACAAAAGGGCTGCGATGTTGCCAGCCAATTCTCCCATGGCCAGCCCCTCGCGCACCATAAGGTACATCCCGATGACCGCCAGCCCGATGGCCACCCAGGTCCAGCGGCCCACCCGTTCGCCAAGGATGATCCAGCCAAGGATCGCCGCGACGAAGGGCGAGGCGGTGAACAGGAACACCGCATTGGCGATCGTGGTGGTCTGGATCGCATAGATCGCCCCGGCAAAGGCAAAGACCAGGCCGCAGCCACCGATCACCCCGGCAAGGCCAACCTTGCGGATCGCGGCAAAGGGCCTGCCGCCCGACCGCCACCAGATGAAGGCGAACAGAACCGGCACCATCCCGACCGACCGCCAGAACAGGATCTGCCACACGCTTGCCGCCTCGATCTGGCGCAGGCCAAGGCCCATCAGCGACCACAGGCTTCCCGCCGCCAGTACCAAAGCCACGCCTTGCCCGTATCGCATTCCGCACCTCGCTGCGACAGTGCTGCCATGGGCGATGGCATCCGGCTGTTCCGTTCCCGACCTTTGAAGGTCAGTAGCCGCGCGCCCGGTCGACAAGGTGGAGGAAGGGCTCTCCGGCTTCGCCCCGGCGGATGTTTTCCGCAATCACCCGGGCGGCGGACGAAGTGCGGGTATCGGCAGCGATGTGGGGGGTTACGGTCACGCGCGCGTGGGCCCAGAACGGATGGTCCGTGGGCAGGGGTTCCACCCGGAACACATCCAGCGTGGCATGGCCGATCTGCCCCGCATCCAGCGCCGCCAGCAGGGCTGCATCGTCGATCAGTGGCCCGCGCCCGGGGTTCAGGATCACGGCCCCCTGGGGCAGCAGGGCAAGCTGGGCGGCGTTCAGAAGGTTTTCGGTCTCGGGCGTTTTCGGCAGCAGCAGGACCACGATCTGCGCCGTGGCCAGGGCTTGGCGCAACCCGTCCTCGCCATGCAGGCAGCCGGGCCTTTCCGTCCGGCTCCACCCCGTGACCGGAAAGTTCAGCGCCTGCAGGGCGGCAGCACAAGCCGCGCCAAGCGCCCCCATGCCCAGCACCGCCACCGGCCGTTCCCGGGCAAGGGGTGGGCAGGTCGGGTCCCACACATGGCCGGGATTCACGATATGCCGGTCCATCCCCAGATGGTGCCGCAGCGTATGGCCCACCACCCATTCGACCATCCCCTCGGTCAGGCCGGGGTCGACCATCCGGCACAGGGGTTGGGTCAGGGTCGTGTTGCCCACAATCCGCTCTACCCCCGCCCAAAGGCTGAGGACGGCCTTGGTGCGGGTATAGGCGGTGAAATCCTGCAGGGGCGAGGAGGGGGCGTAGACGATGTAGTCGACATCCTCGGGGCGGGCCTCGGTCACGACGGGGCCGGTTACCCCGACCTCGGCCAAAGCCTGGGGGAGGGCCGTCTGATACTCGGGCCAGAGGGAGGGGGCGGCGAAGAGGATCGTGGGCATGGGGCAGGGCCTTTGGCAGGTGTCCCGGGCAGGGACTTTGTGCGGCGCAGGCAAAATCAAGGGCTTGCAGGCGCGACTTCAGGATTTGTTAACGTCTGGGCATCTTGCCCATCCGCCGCCCAAAAGGCCACAGCCTATTGCCCAGCCGTGATTGCGGCATTGATCGCCAGCGCCAGGATGCAGGTGTTGTAGAAGAACGAGACCACCGAATGCACCAGCACCGCCTTGCGCACCTGACGCGACTCCACCGTCACATCCGACACTTGCGCCGTCATGCCGATGACGAAACTGGCATACACAAAATCCATCGCATCCGGTTCACCCTTGCCCGGAAAGGTCATCCCGCCATGCGCGCCGTGATAGTAGAGGTGGGCATAGTGCATCGCCACCAGCACATGCACAGTGGTCCAGCCCAAAGGTATGCTGACCAAGGCAAAGAGCCGCGCCGAAAGCATGCTTTCATCGGCGCTGAGGACCAGAAAGATCGCGGCCAGACTGACGATGATTGCCAAAAGCGCCAGAAGCAGGATCAGGGCCACGCCTTCATCATCCTGTTCGGCATGGGCGCGCAGCTCTGCCGGGCCAGAGGCGCGGATCAGCCGGGCCATCAGCGCCAGATAAAGGATGAAAAACGCATTGCCGCCCAAGAGGACGACATAGACCGCCGACTGCCCTTGCAACAGCGCGGCCAGCGCCACGAGCACGCCAACCCCGAAGGCCGCCAGAAACCGGCCGTGCCGGGGGGCGAGGTGGATCATCTAGCGCGGCCTGTGGACATGCGCGCTTTGTACCAGCCCGAAGCCCACCAGCAGAACCAGCATCGCCGACCCCCCGTAGCTGAGCAGCGGCAAGGGCACGCCTACGACCGGTGCCATGCCCATCACCATCGACAGGTTCACCGCGATGTAGAAGAAGAAGTTCGCCGCAATCCCGACGATAAGCAGCGCCGAGAACCGGTCGCGGTTCTGGAATGCCGCCACAAGGCAGAACCCGATGATCAGCGCATAAAGCCCCAGCAGGGAAAACGCGCCGATGAACCCGAACTCCTCGGCCAGAGTGGTGAAGATGAAGTCGGTGTGCTTTTCCGGCAGGAAGTTCAGCCGGGACTGTGTGCCCTGCATGAACCCTTTGCCGGACCACCCACCCGACCCAAGCGCGATCTTGGCCTGAATGATGTTGTAGCCCGCACCCAAAGGGTCGGCTGTCGGGTCAAGAAACGTGTCGATCCGCCGGTACTGATAGTCATGCAGGAACTGCCATTCCGTGCCGCGCAGGGTAAAGACGCTGACCACCGCCCCGACCCCCAAGGCCAGCACGGCGCCAAAGTACCAAAGGCTGACCCCGGCCGCGAACATCACCGCCGCTCCGGCCAGCAGAAGCAGGATCGACGTGCCAAGGTTCGGCTGCATCAGCACCAGAACCGTCGGCGCCACAGTCAACAGGACCGGGATCAGCACATAAAGCGGGCGCGAGGTCTTCTTGCTGTCCAGCCAGTCGTAATAGGCCGCCAGCATCATCACGAGGGTGAATTTCATCATCTCGGACGGCTGCAGGCGAATGAACCCAAGGTCGATCCAGCGCTGCGCACCCATGCCGACATCGCCGAAAAATTCAACGAACAGCAGCAGGATGAAGGACACCAGATAGGCCAGCCCCGCCATGTTGCGCCAGAACCAGATCGGCACCATGGCGACGATGAACATCAACACCATGCCCGCCACAAACCGCTCCATCTGCGGTCGCGCCCAGGTGTCAAGGTTTCCCCCGGCAATCGAATACAGCATCAGGAACCCGACGGACGCGACCGCGGTGACCAGCACGACCAGCGGCCAGTTCAGGAACAGGACCTTGCGGAACCCCGTGGGGGCCTGCTTGACGCGGTATTCAAGAAAGCTCATCGCGTCACGCCCTTGTCCGAACCGGGGTTTCCCCGGTGATCGGGTCGCGCAGCGGCAACTCGTTCAGCATCGTCTCGATCCGGCCGCGCTGGCTGGAAGGGTAGGCGTCCAGCGATGGCAACCCGTCCGACAGCGCCCGAAGCAGGATGTCACGGGCAATCGGGGCGGCAGCGGTCGACCCGCCCCCGCCATGTTCCACCACGACCGAGATGGCATAGCGCGGCGCATCATAGGGCGCATAGCCCACGAACAGCGCATGGTCGCGCCGGTTCCAGGGCAGATCGTCGTTGGAAATCACCCCCGCCTCGCGTTCGGCGGCGCTGATGTTGCGCACCTGACTGGTGCCGGTCTTGCCGGCCATCACGAGCGTCGGGTCCACGACCCGGCTGGATTTGGCCGTGCCGCGTTCGCCGTTCACCACCTCATTCATCCCGCGCTGTACAGCGGCCAGATGTTCCGGCGTCAGGCCAAGCGGCGCGGCCTCGGGTTCGGGCAGTGCCTGATCGTTCACCATCCGCACCAGACGCGGCACCACGGCCCGGCCACTGGCGATCCGCGCTGTCATGACCGCGAGCTGGATGGGAGAGGTCAGCACATAGCCCTGCCCGATCGAGGCGTTGATCGTGTCGCCAATCCGCCAGTCCTGCTTGTGGCGTTCCATCTTCCACTGCTTGTCCGGCATGATCCCTTCGGTGACGGCGCTCATCGGGATGTCAAAGCGCTGACCAAGGCCCAGCTTGCGGCCCATCTCGGCGATCTTGTCGATGCCCACCCGCTGCGCGATGTCGTAGTAATAGACGTCACAGCTTTCGCTGAGCGACCGTTCAAGGCTGACCGTCCCATGGCCCGCGCGCTTCCAGCAGTGGAACCGCCGCCCGCCAAACTCGATATAGCCCGGGCAGCTGACCCGGGTGTCCGCCGTGATCACCCCGGCTTCCAGCGCGGCCAGGGCCGTGACCATCTTGAACGTCGATCCCGGCGGATAGGCCCCCGACACGGTCTTGTTGGCCAGCGGGCGGTGGTCATCCTCCATCAGCAGGTTGTAGTCGGTGTGGCTGATCCCGCGCACGAACAGGTTCGGGTCGAAGGATGGCGACGAGGCGGCGCAGAGAATGTCGCCGTTGCGGACATCCATCACGACGGCGGCAGCACTTTCCTCGCCCAGACGGGCTTGGGCGAAGTTCTGCACCCCGGCGTCGATGGTCAGGCGAATGTCAGTGCCCGGATCGCCTTCTTGCCGCTCCAGCTCACGCATGACCCGTCCGGCCGAGTTCACTTCGATCCGCTTGGTGCCCGCGCGGCCGCGCAGGGTGTCCTCCATCCACTTTTCCACGCCGATCTTGCCGATCTGGAACTTGGGGATCTTCAGAAGCGGGTCCGGCGTCTCCAGCGCCTCAAGGTCCTTTTCGCTGACCGGGCCGACATAGCCGACCACATGCGCGAAATCCTGGTCCAGCGGATAAAGCCGCGACAGGCCGACCTCGGGCACGACGCCGGGCAGGGCCGGGGCGTTCAGCGCGACTTTCGAGAAATCTTCCCAGCTTAGGCGTTCGGCCACCGTCACCGGCACGAAGGCCCGCAGCGCCTTGACCTCTTCGATGGTGCGTTCAAGCTCTTCCGGGGTCATCGGGATGATCCCGGCCAACCGCCGCAGCACAAGGTCCACGTCCCCCGCCGCCTCACGCGTGATGACGACGCGGTAGTTCTGTTCGTTCGCCGCGATCAGCTTGCCGTTGCGGTCCTGGATCAGCCCGCGTTCCGGCGGGATCAGGCGGATGTTGATCCGGTTCTCTTCCGCCAGCAGCCTGAATTCGTCTGCCTGATCGACCTGCAGATAGCGCATCCTGACGCCCAGCACCGCGACCATCGCGCTCATCGCGCCGCCCAGCAGCAGCGTGCGGCGGTTCAGGGTGCGTGCGACCTCTTCGCTGTCGCGTGCGGTCCGTCTCATAGCCGCCTCCCGAAATCATCGACTTCGCCCATGGCGGGCTTGCGCAGGTCAAGGACGAACCGCGACAGGACCACCACCAGCGGATAAAGCGCAATCGACCACAGGTATTGTACGATGGCAAAGCCGAATGCGGGCTGCGGCACAAAGGCCACCGCCAGCGCCAGCCGGTAGGCCAGCATCATGCCCAGCATCACGCCGGCAACCAGCATCCATTCCACGACAAAGTTCAACTCGCGCGTCAAAGCCACGCGGTTGCGCAGGAATTCGGTCGCCAGCACGACGATCGCGGTCCACAGGCCGGGTGGCCGCATCAGGATAAGGTCCTCCGCCAGCATGACGATCAGGATCATCGGCATCGGCAGGAATTCGGGCCGCCGCACCACCCAGGCCAGGATCAGGCACAGCAGCACGTCAGGGCCGGGCAGCGTTCCGGGCGCGTGGCCAAGCGGCAAGAGCCGCATGAACAGCAGGCCAAGTGCGAGCGCCACGAACAGCGCGCGAAACACCCAATGGGCCTGACGCCAGAAATCACCCATCGCCGGCCCCCGCGTCGGCCCCTTCGGCCAGACCGGACCCGGCAGCCTCGACATCGCCGCCTTCGGTTTCCGCAGGCTGCGCCCCCGCCGCTGATTCCAGTGCTGCGGCAGATGTGTCGGGCAACGGCGGCAGCACCGGAGGCGCCACCAGATTGCCGGGATCGGTGATCGGCTCAAGCTCGTGGCTGCGCAGGACGCGCAGGAACTCCAGCCGCTGATAATCCGCCGCCAGCACAACGCGCAGGCGCTTGTCGGTGCCAAGGGCGACCTGTCCCACCAGCAGACCCGCCGGGAACACCCCCCCATCGCCCGACGTGACCACCCGGTCACCGGGGCGCACCTCATCGGTATCCTCGATGAACTCCAGCGGTGGCAGGGGGCTGTTGTCCCCGCTGAGCAGCGCCTTCTGGCCCGAGGGCTGGATCGTCACCGGAATCCGGCTGTTGCTGTCAGTCACCAGAATGACCCGCGAGGTGCGTTGCCCCACGCCCGAGATGCGCCCGACCAGACCGATCCCGTCCATCGTGGCCCAGCCGTCGCGGATGCCGTCGCGTTCGCCCACGTTCAAAAGGACGGACTGCCGGAAGGGCGAGCCGCTGTCGGCCATCACCACGCCGGTGACATGGGTGAACTTCGGGTCCAGCCGCACCTTGTTCAGGTCCAGCAGGCGGGCATTCTTCTGCTCCAGCTGCAGGGCGGCCTCTTTCCAGGCTTTCATCTGCTGCAACTCGCGCTTCAGCTCCTGGTTCTGTTCGTAGATGCGGGTGTAGGACTGAAAGTCGTCCAGCATCCCCGCCACCATGGTGACGGGCCGCATCGCCCAGTCGAGGTTCGGCACGACGGCGTCAATCAGCCCGGCGCGAAAACGCTCGACCCGGGGGCTGTCGATCCGCCACAGCAGGAACAGTCCCAGCAAAAGCAGGACCGCAATCCCCACAAGCAAGCGGCGCAGGGGGCGCTGGAATTCTTCCGGTCCGATGCGTGTCTTCGCCAAACGTCAGCCTTTCCTGAAGGCGCAAGCGCGCCTCGCCTCAGGTGTCGTAGTCGATCACATGCCGAAGCTGCTTTTCATATTCCAGCGCTTTCCCGGTTCCGAGGGCAACACAATTCAGTGACTCGTTGGCCACGGAAATCGACAGCCCGGTCTGTTCGCGCAAGGACAGGTCCAGATCGCCCAGAAGCGCGCCGCCGCCCGTCAGCATCACGCCCCGGTCGACGATGTCCGCCGCAAGGTCCGGCGGCGTGGCTTCCAGCGCCTGCATCACCGCGTCGCAGATCTGCTGCACCGGTTCGGCAAGTGCTTCGGCCACCTGGGCCTGGTTGATCTCGGTCTCTTTCGGGACGCCGTTCAGCAGGTCACGGCCCCGGATCGTCATGCTGGCCCCGCGCCCGTCGTCGGGCATCCGCGCCGTGCCGATGGAGGTCTTGATCCGCTCGGCTGTGGATTCCCCGATCAGCAGGTTCTGGTGGCGACGGAGGTAGTTCACGATCGCCTCATCCATCCGGTCACCGCCCACGCGGACGGACCGGGCGTAGACGATATCGCCAAGCGACAGCACCGCCACCTCGGTCGTCCCGCCGCCGATGTCGACAACCATGTTGCCGGTCGGTTCGGTGATCGGCATCCCCGCGCCAATCGCTGCCGCGATGGGTTCGGCAATCAGCCCGGCCCGCTTGGCCCCGGCCGACAGCACCGACTGCCGGATCGCGCGCTTTTCGACCGGTGTCGCGCCATGCGGCACGCAGACGATGATCTTGGGTTTCGAGAAGGTCGACCGCTTGTGAACCTTGCGGATGAAATGCTTGATCATCTCTTCCGCCGCTTCAAAGTCGGCGATCACCCCGTCACGCATCGGGCGGATCGCCTCGATCGTGCCGGGGGTGCGGCCCAGCATCAGCTTGGCATCCTCGCCCACCGCCAGCACGACCTTCTTGCCGTCCTTCACATGGTAGGCCACGACCGAGGGTTCGTTCAGCACGATCCCCTTGCCGCGGATATAGACCAGCGTGTTCGCCGTGCCGAGGTCAATCGCCATGTCAGACGAAAACAGACCGGAAAATAACGACATCCTATGGGGTCCCCACATGCAGGCAGTATGTCCCGGCGACTCACGGTCGAAGGCGGGCGCCTTCATATAAGAACCTGTGCAGGGGAGCGAAAGACCTTGTAGCACAGCGCGCGAAGGCCCGCTCACACAATCGCGTAGTTGCAGAAGTTCGATGTTTTCCGAGGTTTCGGCTTCGGAACGACGGAATAAATTGACCTATACGAACCTCCCGCCGATCCTGTCACCAGATGGGGTGATGAAGGGCGCAAGAAATGACAGGTGTTTCAGGTCAGATTGCACTGGTTACCGGGGCCGGATCGGCGGGGGGAATCGGCTTTGCCATTGCCCGGGCGCTGGTTTCAGGGGGGGCAAGGGTCTGTATCACCGCCACCTCCGCCCGGATCCACGACCGCGCGGCCACCCTTGGCTGCATGTCCCACATCGCCAACCTGACCGATCCCGCGCAGGTCGCCGCCCTGTTCGCCGCGGTGGAGGAAAAGCTTGGCCCGGTCACCACCCTCGTCAACAACGCGGGCATGGTTCAGACGGGCAAGCGCGTGGGGCGCGGCAAGCTTGCCGACTGGTCCGACGCCGACTGGGCGCACCACATGGCGCTGAACATCAACACCACCTTCCACTGCTGCCGCGCCGCCTTGCCGGGGATGGCTTCGCGCGGCTACGGGCGCATCGTCAATATCAGTTCGGTCACCGGGCCGGTGGTGACCATCGACGGCAGTTCCGCCTATGCCACGGCGAAGGCCGGGATCACCGGAATGACCCGCTCCATCGCGCTGGAATACGGTCGCCACGGCATCACCTGCAACGCCGTCCTGCCCGGCTGGATTGCGACCGAGAGTTCCTCCAAAGCCGAAATCCGTGCCGGGACGCGCACCCCCGCCGGCCGCCCCGGCACGCCGGAGGAGGTCGCCGCCTGTGCCGTTTTCCTCGCCTCAGCCGAAGCGTCCTACGTCACGGGTGCGATGCTGGTTGTGGACGGCGGCAATACCCTGCAAGAGATGAAAGGATGACCGACCCCGTCTTCCTTCCCGGCGTCCCCGCCGAAGCCGTGCTGGCCGCCCTCGGCCGCCTGCCCGGCAGTGACCTTGACAGTCCGGACTCCTCCTCGGCGCTGTTGGCCAATACTTTCGGCTGGTTTCTGGACCGCCCGCGCCTCCTCCTGCCCTTTCCCGGCGTGCCGATGGGCCTGCCTGAAACGGTGGAGCTGGGGGTGGAACTGCAACTGCCGATGCGCGGGGTTCGCCATCCACGGGTGGACGTGCTGGTAACCACGCCGACGACGTTGGTCGGGATCGTGTCAAAGCGCTACCAGCCGTTCCGCCCGGCCAAGGCGGTTGCCTTTACCGAACCCTTCGATGCCCGCGATTGGGGCCCGGGCATGGCGCGCTTTGCGGCGATGCGCAAAGGCTTGATGGAAGGGCGGCAGAGCTATCAGCACCTTGACGCGGTGACGCTGGTCAAGCAGGCCCATGCCCTGCGCACCCAAGCGGTCAAGCGGGCGCGGGGGGCGGTGCTGGTTTACCTTCACGCCGAGCCGCAGAATTGGGCGAGCGGCAAGCCCGTCGACACCAAGGCCATCGCGCGGCACCGGACCGAAGTGACCAGCTTTGCCCGCGCCGTGAAGGGCGATGATGTGACCTTTGTGGCGCTGACCTGGGCCGAGCTTTTGACGCAATGGTCAAGGACACCCGCACTTGTCGCACATACGGCGGCGGTCAGGGGCTGGTTCGGGGGGCTGTGACGGCTTGCCGCCTGGCGGCTCTTCGGTCCCTGTTCGCTGGCGCCGACCAGCGAAAAGGGACCGCAAGGGACCGCCGAGCGAGCCTTTCCGGAGAGCCTCACTCGACAGACAAGGCGTCGAGGATCGGGTGCGACACTCCAAGCGTCCGGAGGATCGGAACCGGTATCGCGACCGGATCGGCGCAGGCTTTCACCGCGTAGGCAAGGTCGACCGGGATCAGGACGAGACTGGCCGACCGGCCGTCGGGGTAGACCACAAAGTCGTGCGGTCGGCCCGCGACGATCTCTCGGCATTCGGCATTGATGGCAGCGTTCTGCTCGACATACGCATCGGTAAGCCGCAGCGATCCGCGCAGGACCGTGGACGCAATCGAAAAGTCCTTTGGATTTCGCAGGTCCGAGGGAAAGAACTCGCTCCAGTCGACTTCGCTGCCGACGGCAAGATCGAAGGTCACCGCATTGATGAAGCTTTCCGGATGGGCGGCACCGCTACAGTAGAAGGCGCTGTGCGACACGAGGCCAAGAAAGCCGGACGTGGCAAGGGTGACGTCAACCCAACGCTCCCAGAACCGATACGGCCCATCCTCGCAGTCGGACATCGCTGCCAAGGTGGAGCGGTCCAGCGCGTCCAGTCGTGCGTTTACCTTGTCAGCCGCGCCGCCTGAGCCTGCAAGGCGCGGCAGGGCCGCCACATCCCTGGCCAGCGGCGGCTGAAAAATCAGCCCCTCCGGCAATGCGTCTGCTGCTATGGGTCCGGTCACGCCGAACAGGCCGAAGATCGCGAGCCCCAAGGCCCGCGACCGGTCACTCGCCATGATAGCTGACGGTCTTCACATCCTCACCCGGGGCGGTCTTCTGGCGCCGGATGATCAGGCGGTTGAGCGCGTTGATATAGGCCTTGGTGCTGGCCACGATCGTATCGGTATCGGCCGATGACCCGGTGACGATCCGCCCATCCTCCTCCAGCCGGACAGAGACCGTCGCCTGCGCATCCGTCCCCTCGGTCACGGCGTGGACCTGATAGACCTGCAGCCGCGCCTTGTGCGGGAACAGCATCTTCACGCACATGAAGGCCGCATCCACCGGCCCGTCACCGGTGGCGTCGATGTGGTGGTCGACCCCGTCGATGGTCAGCACCATCTCGGCTTCCTGCGGGCCTTCGGTGCCGCAAACGACCCGCAGCTTCTTCAGCTGCAGGAATTCATAGGCGTCGTTGGTCTGCTCGTCCGAAACCAGCGCGATCAGGTCGTCGTCGTAGATTTCCTTCTTGCGGTCGGCGAGCGACTTGAACCGCACGAAGACATCGTTCAGCTGGTTGTCGGCGAGGTCAAAGCCCAGCTCTTTCAGCTTTGCCCGGAGCGCGGCGCGGCCGGAGTGTTTGCCCATGGCGATATTGGCCTGGCTGAGGCCAATATCCTCGGGCCGCATGATTTCAAACGTCTGGACGTTCTTCAGCACACCATCCTGATGGATGCCGGATTCATGCAAAAAGGCGTTCTTGCCGACGATGGCCTTGTTGAACTGGACCGGAAAGCCCGACACCTGGCTCACGCGGCGCGAGAGGTTCATGATCTTCGTCGTGTCGATCCCGGTCTGGAACGGCAGGATGTCATTCCTGACCCGCATCGCCATCACGACTTCCTCCAGCGCGGTATTCCCCGCACGCTCGCCCAGCCCGTTGATCGTGCATTCGATCTGCCGCGCCCCTGCCTCCACCGCCGCAAGGGCGTTGGCGGTCGCCATGCCAAGGTCATTGTGGCAATGGGTGGCGAAGATGATCTTGTCGGCACCGGGGACGCGTTCCAGCAGCATCTGGATGATCCGGGCGGATTCCATCGGATAGGTGTAGCCGACCGTGTCGGGGATGTTGATCGTCGTGGCCCCGGCCTTGATCGCGATTTCCACCACGCGGCAGAGGTAATCATGTTCGGTCCGCGTCGCGTCCATCGGTGACCACTGGACGTTGTCGCACAGGTTCCTCGCATGGGTGACCGTCTCATGGATGCGCTCGGCCATCTGGTCCATGTCAAGGTTCGGGATCGCGCGGTGCAGGGGCGAGGTGCCGATGAAGGTGTGGATCCGCGGGGACTTGGCGTGTTTCACCGCCTCCCAGCAGCGGTCGATGTCCTTGAAGTTGGCCCGGGCGAGGCCGCAGATGGTGGAGTTTTTCGCCCGTCTGGCGATTTCCGACACGGCGGCGAAATCGCCTTCCGAGGCGATGGGAAAGCCCGCCTCGATGATGTCGACGCCCATTTCGTCAAGGAGGCTGGCGATTTCCAGCTTTTCCTCATGCGTCATGGTCGCGCCGGGGGATTGTTCGCCGTCACGCAGGGTGGTGTCGAAGATGACAACCTTGTCTTGTTGGGTCATGGGGTGGTCCTTTTGTCTTAGCCTTGGTGCGTTTGGGCGCTGTTCACCTCTGAGCGGTCGCGCCCGGGGGCACGCTCAGAGGCGGCTAAGAAGGAGGAGGCCAAGGGTCATCGCAGGGCGCAAAGCGGCCCCGGCGGCGGCAGGAATGTGGTGTGCCTTGGTCATGGCTGGATCATACGAAGGAATCCGGCGAAGGGAAGGGGAATTTTCCTGAAACGGGGGGCCGTCTGCGGGGCCATCGAGACCCCGCAGACGGCGCTGCCGGGGAATGGGCCTGACACGGCGGGTCGGCTGCAAGGGCGGAGCCTCCGGCGGGAGTATTTGGCTAAAGAGCAAGCCTGTGGTCGCGCGCGGGGGGCGGGCTATCTGAGGCCTCGCGGTCAGGAGGTGGTGATGCGGGCTTTGGTGATCGGGGCGTCAGGCGGGATTGGCGGGGCGCTGATGGCGGCGCTGGCCGCGCGGGGTGAGGTTGTGGGGCTGTCGCGGCGGGGCGATGGGCTTGATGTGACGGATGAGGCGTCGGTCGCGGCGGCTTTGGGGCGGTTGGAGGGGCTGTTCGATCTGGTGGTGGTGGCCACCGGGGCGCTGGTGCTGGGCGGCGTGGGGCCGGAGAAGTCATTGAAGGCGGTGACGGCGGATGGCCTTGCGGCGCAGTTTGCGCTGAATGCGATCGGGCCGGCGCTGGTGATGAAACATGCGCTGCGCCTGATGCCGCGGGACCGGGTGTCGCGCTTGGCGGTGTTGTCGGCGCGGGTGGGGTCGATCGGGGACAACGGGCTTGGCGGCTGGTACGGCTACCGTGCGGCGAAGGCGGCGTTGAACCAGTTGGTGCGAACGGCGAGTGTCGAGGCGACGCGGACGCATCCGCACTCGGTTCTGGTCAGTCTGCATCCGGGGACGGTGGCGACCGACCTCGCCCCGGCGCATCGCGCAGGGCACCCGGCGATGCCGCCGGAGGAGGCGGCGGGGCATCTGCTGCGGGTGCTGGAGGGTTTGGGACCAGCCGACACGGGCGGGTTCTACGACTGGCAAGGGAAGGTCGTGCCGTGGTGAGGCTGGTTCTGGTTCTGGGCGACCAGCTGACGCCGGGGGTGGCGGCCTTGAAGGCTGCCGACAAGGCCCGCGACGTGGTGGTGATGGCCGAGGTGATGGGCGAGGGGACGAGCGTTCCCCACCATCCGCAGAAGATTGCGCTGATCCTTGCCGCGATGCGGAAGTTCGCGCTGGGGCTGGAGGCGGAGGGCTGGCGTGTGGCCTATTCGCGGCTTGACGATCCGGAGAACAGCCAGACGATCACCGGGGAAGTGCTGCGCCGGGCGGCGGAGTTCGGCGCGGGGGATGTGCTGGCCACAAAGCCCGGCGAATGGCGGCTGTTGCGCGATCTGGAGGAGCTGCCGCTGACGGTGACGGTGCTGGAGGATGACCGCTTCATCGCCTCGGACGCCGAGTTCGCCGAATGGGCTGCGGGGCGGAAGCAGCTGCGGATGGAGTGGTTCTACCGCGACATGCGGCGCAAGACCGGGCTGATGATGGACGGGGACAAGCCCGCCGGGGGCCAGTGGAACTTTGACCACGACAACCGCAAACCGGCGAAGGCGGACCTGCTGCGCCCCCGTCCCCGTGATGCAACGCCGGATGCGGTGGTGGAGGACGTGCTGGCGCTGGTCGAGGCGCGGTTCCCCCACTTCGGGCGGCTACGCCCGTTCCGCTGGGCGACGGACCGGGCCGGGGCGCTGGCCGCCTTGGCCGAGTTCGTGGCCGACCGCCTGCCTCGGTTCGGTGACGAGCAGGACGCGATGCTGGAGGGCGAGGCGTTCCTGAGCCATGCGTTGATCTCGCCCTATCTGAACCTTGGGCTCCTCCTGCCGCTGGAGGTGTGCGAGGCGGTCGAGGCGGCGTGGAAGGCGGGCAGGGTGCCGATCCAGGCGGCGGAGGGGTTCATCCGCCAGATCATCGGCTGGCGCGAATTCGTGCGGGGCATCTGGGCGCTGGAGGGGCCGGGGTATCTGACGCGGAACGCGCTGGGCCACTCCCGTGCCTTGCCTGCGGTTTTCTGGGGGGGCGAGACGCGGATGGCCTGCATGAAGGCCGCCGTTGGGCAGACGCGGGATCTGGCCTATGCTCACCATATCCAGCGGCTGATGGTGACGGGGAATTTCGCCCTCCTGGCCGGGGTGGACCCGGGCGCGGTGCATGAATGGTATCTGTCGGTCTACATCGATGCCTTCGAATGGGTCGAGGCGCCGAACACTCTGGGGATGAGCCAGTTTGCTGATGGGGGGGTGCTGGGGTCGAAACCCTATGTCTCCTCCGGCGCTTATATCGACCGGATGTCGGACCACTGCGGGGCCTGTGCCTACAAGGTGAAGGTCAAAGTGGGTGAGGGGGCTTGTCCGTTCAATCTGCTTTACTGGCACTTCCTTGACCGGCACCGCGAAAGGTTCCGGTCGAACCCGCGGATGGGGCAGATGTACCGGGTCTGGGACGGGATGGAGGCGGGGCACCGGGAGGCGGTTCTGGCGGGGGCCGCAAGGGTGCTGGAACGGCTGGATGGGGGGGAGGTCGTTTAGCTGTCCCGGGCAGGGACAGGGAGAGAGGGTGTTATCTTTCAAGGGGTTGAGAGGGGCGTTAGCGAGCTGTTAGGGAGTTGTGGGGCGGCTGGTACTTTGCGGACTGAGCCGGTGGTCGGGACTGAGATGGGGCGGATTGCGATATGGTGCAGGTTGGGCCTTTGACTGTGCGCGGGGCTGTAGGGCTTGGGACAACAGGTGTGATGGCCGGGGATGATACAGCGATTGATTGGCGCCCATCCAGACGGCCCTTTTGGGCGGGAAGTGCAGGCTGTTTGGGATGATGTGTTAGGAACGCGCTGCGTCCTTGACGGGGACGCTGGTGTTCGTCAGGGGCTTTGGACTGGTCGGGCTCTTTTGGGACATATGTGGCGTATTGTGCATATCGAAGCGGTGGGTTGGCACCCACCCTACGTTTTGCTCAAACCGAAATGAGCTTTCCTGCAGAAATTCGTTCTTTGAGTTCGTCTGACAGATCAACGTTGGCGGGAATGTCGAGGCCGTATGCTGGCGACCCGGAAAACACGTTTCCATATCTCCCCAGCGCGGCCAGAACGAATGCAAGAGCGACTTCCTGCTGCGCCGCTGTTTCAAAGCCATCAGAATTCGTGAGTCTCTGATGTCTTTGATCGTGCGGTCGCTTGATGCCTTGGCGAGCATCGTCCCAGCCGGTGTAGTAGACCAATGGCCTTCCAATATCTTCGATGATCCAGTGAAACTTTGAATGGATCCCTGGAACGCCGGAATGCTCTGTCAGTTGCTCGGCTGAAATCTGAATTTTGCGGCCAGCGATGTTAAGGATCAACAGTCTTTGAATGTTTCCCAGGTCAGCCCTGAAGATCACCTGAAGAAACAGGCCAGGGTCAGATGTCACCACACATTCCGTGACCGCATCAAACCAGAATGTGAGGCCAGTTTCAGAGACGTAGCGATTTACCCGTGAGGTGTCACGGTCTGGATAGGTCTGAAACTGGAATGGTTCGTTGTCGACGAAGCGAAGGTGCTTATGATCCATCTTCCAAAGAACCTTGTCTTCGATGTGGCGACATATCTTGCGATTTGGTTCTGCCGCTAGCCCTACCGGGGAGTAAGCATATGCGGTACATCACAGCGCCAAGTTACACAGGCCGGCAATTTAGTTTATTCATCATTTGCCGTTCTTTCCCGTTCCATTTTGTGACTGCCAGAGTGAAAAGAAGAAGGCAGACATTGATACGTACAAAAACGGGGCAATAACGTAATAAACACAGATTGGATTACCGAGAAAAAAATCTTGCGAGTTCCAGCGGAAGACCGATGGCGACTATTGTCGCGCCAACTTTCAACGGGCTTCTCAAACACGCCTTTGCAGGTCTGAACAGCACTGGGTGACCTCCTGGCCCGTCAAGGGTTGGGCGCGGGGCTGTCTTCCGCTGGCGCCCCAACTTCGGCGGGGGCGTCAACGGCGGGAACTTCAGCCCCCTCCGCCGCCGCCGGCGGTGCCGTCAGGATGCCGTTTTGCCAGATGCCTTCGGCCACGTCGCCGCTGGCGTAGGTCAGGGTGCCCTGACCTTCGCGGCGGCCGGCCTTGAAGGTGCCGACATAGACGTCTCCGCCGGGATAGGTGGCCATGCCCTCCCCCTCGATCTGGCCGGCGACCCATTGGCCGACGTAGCGGAAACCGTCTGTCGTGGTGAACTCACCCTCGCCATCGCGGAGCCCGGCCTTGAAGCTGCCCTTGTACAGGCTGCCATCGGGGTAGACCGCAGCACCCACGCCTTCGCGCTGGCCATCCAGCCAGTCGCCTTCATAGCGGTAGCCGTCGGGGTGGGTCATCGTGCCGGTGCCATGCGGCTGCGCGTTGCGGAACGCCCCCTCATACACCCGGCCGTCGGCATAGGTTGACCGGCCCTGACCGTTGATCAGGCCCGCCGCCCACACCCCCTGATAGGTGGAGCCGTCGGGATAGGTGATCGCACCCGTGCCGTTTGGCTGGTCGGCCCGCATCGCGCCGACATAGACCGCGCCATCGGGATAGGTGATGGACCCGGTGCCTTCCATCCGCCCTTCCACCCACGAACCTTCGTATTCGAAGCCATCGGCGGCAGTGAAGGTGCCGGTGCCGTGGCGGCGGTCCTTGACCCAGCCGCCGTCATAGACATCGCCGTTGGCATGCGTGAGGCGGCCCCGGCCTTCGCGCTGGCCGTTGACGAAGGCGCCTTCGTAGACATCGCCGTTCGGCTGGGTCAGGCGGCCTTCGCCGTTGATCTGACCCTCGGCCCAGTCGCCGTCATAGATCAGACCGTCCGGCATCGTCAGCACGCCCTGCCCGGCGCGCTGGCCCTTGACCAGCGTGCCTTCGTAGGTCGCGCCATCGGGGTAGGTGATCTTGCCGATGCCCTGCTTGGCCCCCAGCACCCACTGGCCTTCGTACGTGTAGCCCGACGGGTTGGTCAGCTTGCCCCGGCCATTGTGGACGCCGTTGGTAAAACTGCCTTCGTAGACCGACCCATTGGCATAGCGGGCGGTGCCTTGGCCGGTCATCTGGCCCTGAACCCAGTCACCTTCATAGGTGCGGCCATCGGGGGCGGTGATCTTGCCGCGCCCGTCAGGCTGACCGTTCAGAAAAGCGCCTTCGTAGACCGAGCCATTGGGATAGCGGGCGATGCCCTGGCCGACAATCTCGCCCTCGATCCAGTCGCCGGTGTATTCGAACCCTGAGGGCAGGCGGTAGGTGCCGGTACCGTGCTGGCGGCCGTTCAGGAAGGTGCCTTCATAGACCGACCCGTCGTCGTATTGTTTGGTCAGCACCTCGCCATCCTGGGCCCCGGCCGGGGGGGCAAGGGTCGGAAGGGCGACAAGGCAGAAGATCAAGGCAAGGCGGCGCATGGGCGATTCCCGAGGGTTCGGTCAGGAGGGGAGGGTAAGGGCGCGATGGGGGTGTGACAAGCCGCGCTAGGTCAAGCTTTGGTCAGGTGGGCGGGGCGGCTTTCCCTTGGGCGTCAGTCTGCTAGAACAAGGCGATGTGATGGGGGCCCCGATGACCGACACGTTCCGTTTGATGCTGGCGCAGTTGAACCCGGTGGTGGGCGATATTGCGGGGAACCTGGACCGCGCGCGGACCGCATGGGACGCGGGGCGCAAGGCCGGGGCCGACATGGTGGCCCTGACCGAGATGTTCATCACCGGCTACCAGACGCAGGACCTGATCCTGAAGCCGGCCTTTGTCCGCGCAGCCGTGGCGGCGGTCGAGGCTTTGGCGGCTGAGTGCGCCGATGGCCCGGCGCTGGGGGTCGGCGGGCCGGTGGTGATGGGCGGCAGGCTGTACAACGGCTACTACGTCCTGCAGGGCGGCAGGATCAGCGCCCGCGTGCTGAAGCACCACCTGCCCAATGATGCCGTGTTTGACGAAAAGCGCATCTTCACCTCGGCCGATGTGCATGGGCCCTATGTGGTGAATGGCGTGCGGATCGGCACGCCGATCTGCGAGGATGCCTGGCACCCCGACGTGGCGGAAACCCTGGCCGAGACGGGGGCGGAGATCCTGTTGATCCCCAATGGCTCGCCCTACCACCGGGGCAAGCCGAACCTGCGGCTGAACCTGATGGTGTCCCGCGTGGTGGAGACGGGGCTGCCGCTGGTCTACCTCAACATGGTGGGCGGGCAGGATGACCAGGTGTTTGACGGCTCATCCATGGTGCTGAACCCGGGTGGGCGGCTGATGGCGCAACTGCCGCAGTTTGACGAGACGCTGGTACTGGTCACCTTCCGCCGGGGGGCGGAGGGGTGGGAGGCTGACCCGGGTGAGATCCATGACATCCCGCCGATTGGCGAGGCGGATTACCGGGCCTGCGTCCTTGCGCTGGGCGATTACATGCGCAAGACCGGGTTCAAAAAGGCGCTGCTTGGCCTTTCGGGGGGGATCGACAGCGCCATCGTCGCGGCGATGGCGGTGGATGCCTTGGGGCCGGAGAATGTGCGCTGCGTGATGCTGCCGTCGGAGTTCACCAGCCAGGAATCGCTGGACCTTGCCACGGCGGCGGCGAAGGCTTTGGGCTGCCGCTATGACTCGGTGCCGATTTCCGGGGCGCAAGAGGCGGTGGGTGACGCGCTGGCGCCCCTTTTCGCGGGGACGGAGCCGGGGATCACCGAGGAAAACATCCAGTCCCGCCTGCGGGGCGTGATGTTGATGGCCCTGTCGAACAAGTTTGGCGAGATGCTGCTGACCACGGGCAACAAGTCCGAGATGGCGGTGGGATACTGCACGATCTACGGCGACATGAACGGTGGCTACAACCCGGTCAAGGACATGTACAAGACCCGGATGTTCCTGACCGCGCGCTGGCGGAATGAACACCACCGGCCGTGGATGAAGGGCCCTGCGGGCGAGGTCATCCCGGCGCGGATCATTGACCGGCCGCCAAGTGCCGAGTTGCGGGCCAACCAGCGCGATGACGACAGCCTGCCGCCCTATGAGGTGCTGGACGCCATCCTGGAAGGGCTGGTGGAAAAGGAACTGTCCGTCGCCGAGATCGTGGCGCAAGGCTTTGACCGGGCCACGGTGAAGAAGGTGGAGCACCTGCTGTATCTGGCGGAATACAAGCGCTTCCAGTCCGCGCCTGGGGTCCGGCTGACGCAAAAGGCGTTATGGCTGGACCGGCGCTATCCCATCGTCAACCGCTGGCGGGACGACAGCGGGGCTTGATGATGATGGCGGGGATTGGGATCACTGTCGTCAACCGCTACCGGCTTGTGTCCGGGCGGCAAGCGTTCCTGACCGCTACCACGGCACTTGTAAGGCGGGTTCAGCGTGACGGGCACCGGGGCGTGCTGGACTACCGGTTCTTTTGCACTGAAGGGTCGGAAGAAGGGCAGGCCGTCGTGCGCTATCGCGACGCCGAGGCTTGGGTTGGGCACCATGATCTGGCGATGGGCTGGCCGGAAATGGCGGCACTGCGTGCGGCGGCGGAGCTTGAGGAGATCACCTTCTTCGGCCCGATCTCGGACGCGATGCGCGTTTGGATCGACGCGATGGGTCTGGCCGGAAAGGTCCGGCACCAAGGCGAAGCGGTGGCGGGGTTTTGCCGGTAAGGCAGGATCGACCGCTGCAGACCTGCCCGGTTCCGCGCTAGCTTGACACTGAGGTGCATCCGGACTTTTCGAAAAGTCCGGTCCGGAGCCTTGGAAGGCTCCGGTTCGATGTCTTCGAAGACATCGGCTAGACCTTTGTCACCGCACATTCCGGCAGCAGGCGCATCACGTCTTCGGGGCGGCACAACTGCGTGGCGTCGCTCATCACGGCCGCCGAGGCGGCGGCAGAGCCGAGCGCCAGCGCCTCGTCATTCGACTGACCGCGCGACAGGGCAAGGACGAAGGCCGCGACGAAGCTGTCACCCGCGCCGACAGTGGACTTGACCTTGACGCGCGCCGCCTTGGCGAAGACGCGGTGCTGCGCGTCGGCCAGCACATTGCCTTCGGCACCCCGGGCGATGATGACCATGCGGGCGACCCCGGCGTGCACCAGTGACTGGGCGAATTCGGCAGTATCGGCCAGCGTGGGCAGGGGGCGACCGGCCAGCGCCTCACCCTCTTCGCCGTCCATCCGCAAGACTTCAAGGCCGGGGATCGGGTGGCGGACCGCCTCGGTCAGGGCGGAACCCGAGGTGTCCAGCACCACACGGCTTTCGGGCATCGACGCGGCAAGCTGCGCCGGAAAGTCCACTGGCACCCCGGGCGGCTGGCTGCCGGAGATGACCGAGATGCCGCCGGGCCGCGCGGTTGCACCAAGAAGGGTGAAGACGCGGGCGCGTTCCGCCTCGCCCCAGGTGGGGCCGGGGAGCATGAAGCGGAACTGCTTGCCGGTCGAGGCTTCGTTGACTGTCAGCGACTGGCGCGTCTCACCCGGGCCGAGGATGGACAGGAAGGTCACGCCTTCGCCCCGGATCAGGCCGGCAAGACGGTCGCCGGTCAATCCGCCGATGGCCACCAGTGCAAGGCTGTCACCCCCCAGCGCCTTGATCGCGCGGCTGACGTTCAGGCCACCGCCGCCGGGATCAAGCTGCGGTTCGGAACAGCGCAGCTTGTGGCCGGGGATGATGTCGGCAACCTCGGTCGCCATGTCGAGCGCGGGGTTGAGCGTCAGGGTGAGGATGGGGGCTTGGGTCATGCGGCACCTGTTCGTGTTACCGCTAGCATAAGACCTTTCGCCGGAAAGGGAACTGCCCCCGGACGCGGGGCGCCGGGGGCAGGGTTGGGGCAGGCTGGGGGCAAAAGTTTTCGAAAACTTTTGCAAAATCCTTCGAAGGATTTTGGTCCGGGTGTCAGCCGTTCAGCAGCAACTGATAGCTGGCCGGAACATAGCGGAAGCCTTCGCCCTGCGCCTCAATGAAGCCCACGCCCGGGAAGGGCATGTGGTAGCCGATGAAGGGGATACGGTCGGCGGCGATCATGCCGAACACCTGCTTGCGGGTCGCGGCGGCGGCGGCCTTGTCGGCGTCGAAGCGCACTTCCCAGTCCGGGCGCTGCAGCGACCAGACATAGTGGTTCGCCGTGTCGGCGGTGATCGCAAGGCGCTGGCCGTCGGATTCGACCATGTAGATCATATGGCCAGGGGTATGGCCCGCAGCCAGCATCGCCGTGACGCCAGAGACCGGGCTGCCGCCATCGTCAAGGAAGGTGATCTTGTCGTTCAGCGGCTTCACGTTCTTGTCGAAGCCTTCGTTCCCCGCGGCGGACCAGTTGTTGTGCTCGACCGACCCGGTGACATAGCGGGCGTTGGCGAAGGTCGGGGTGGTGCCGTCCGCGCCCATCAGGCCGCCGATATGGTCACCGTGCATATGGGTCAGGACGACGACATCCACCTGATCGGGGGTGAAGCCAGCGGCCGTCATCGCGGCAAGGGTACCTTCGGCGGACAGACCGGTGTCGAACAGCACCAGTTCAGCGCCGGTGTTCACGACGGTGGGCGTGAAGAAGTTCTGCGTCATGTCGGCGGGAATGAAGTTTGCAGCGGACAGGGCGGCGAAATCCTCAGGTGTCGCGTTGGTGCCGAAGGTTTCCTGCGGCTTGTCGCCCGCGCGGGTGCCCGCAAGCAGGGTGGTCACCTCGAAAGAGCCGAGCTTGAAGCGGTTCCAGGGGGCGAAGCCGGACCCCTGCAGCGGCGCATTCGCCAAGGCAGGGCGCGACACGAACGCGGCGGCAAGCGGCATCGCGACGCCCGCGGCAAGCGCCTGACGGCGGGAAAAAGTGGTCATGCTATCCTCCATTCTGCTGTTCCGCGCAGAATGTTAGGTCAGATGCGCGCAATGTCCGGTAACGGCTGCGTCAGGGGCGGTGCAGGACTGCACAGGTCTTGTGCATTGTGCCCGGTCATTCCCACCACGGATCGATCCGGGCGATGTCTTCATCAGACCAGCCGAAGTGGTGCGCGAGTTCGTGAATGACGACATGGGTGACAAGGTCACCGATCGACACATTGCCGCGGTCGGCCCATTCATCAAGGATCGGGCGACGGAACAGCCAGATGACATCGGGGCGGGTCGGCTGGTCTGAAACGGATTTCTCGGTCAGCGGGATGCCTTCGTAAAGGCCGGTCAGTTCGAACGGGTCGTTCAGGCCCAGTTCCTCAACCATCTCGTCATCCGGAAACTCCTCGATCCGCAGGCGGACATGGGTTGCCGGTTCGCGGAACGGTTCGGGCAGGGTCGACACCGCCTCATGCGCAAGCTGTTCGATCAGGGCGAGGCTGGGGGCGATGCTGGAGGGGGCGGGGTTTGTCATGGTGGGAAGATAGGGGCTGCAGGGGTGCGGGGGAAGGGGGGCAGCAGGGCATTGGGCGTGGCATGCAGGCGGGCCGGATCGGCGGGCGGCGGTGCGGGGCAAGCCGCGACCAGCGGTGACCGGGACCACCCGGTCCGCACACTGTGCGGAAACTGGACAATTGCGGGGCCATGTGACAGGGAGGTGCGCTTGAAGGAGCCCCCACATGTCCACCACATCGTCCACCGTCACAACCCGCTTCGCGCCTTCGCCCACTGGCTGGATCCATGTGGGCAACCTGCGCACGGCGCTGATGAACTACCTGATCGCGCGCAAGAACGGCGGCCAGTTCATCCTGCGGCTGGACGACACCGATCAGGAACGGTCGAAACAGGAATATGCCGACGGGATCATGACCGATCTTGACTGGCTGGGCCTGCATTGGGACCGGGTGGAAAAGCAGTCGCTGCGGATGGGGCGCTATGCCGAGGCGGCAGATGCGCTGCGCGCGGCGGGGCGGTTCTATGAGTGTTTCGAGACGCCGGTCGAGCTGGACCTGAAGCGCAAGAAACTGCTGAACATGGGGCGCCCGCCGGTCTATGACCGCGCGTCGCTGAAGCTGACCGAAGCCGAGAAGGAGGCCTACCGCGCCGAGGGGCGGGCAGGCTATTGGCGCTTTCGGCTGGACATCGAGCGGATCGAGTGGCCCGATGGGATCATCGGCGATGTGTCGATTGACGCGGGGTCGGTGTCGGACCCGGTGTTGATCAAGGCGGATGGGCAGGTCCTTTATACTTTCGCCTCATCGGTCGATGACGTGGACATGGGGGTCACCCATATCGTGCGTGGCGCGGACCATGTGACGAACACGGCGACGCAGATCCAGATCATGAAGGCGCTGGGCGGGGTGCCGCCGGTCTTTGCCCACCATTCGCTGCTGACCGGGCCAGGGGGCGAGGAATTGTCCAAGCGGCTGGGAACGCTGTCCTTGCGCGACCTGCGGGCGCGGGGGGTGGAGCCGATGGCGCTATTGTCTCTGATGGCGCGGTTGGGGTCGTCCAAGCCGGTTGAACTGGTGGGGTCGATGGAGGAGCTGATCGAGGGGTTCGACGTGGGGTCCTTCGGGTCTGCGCCCACGAAATTCGATGCCGAGGATCTGTTTCCGCTGACGCGCCACCATGTGCAGGGCCTGCCCTTCGCGGCGGTGCAGGCGCGGATTGCGGAACTGGGCGTGCCGGACGACATGGCCGAGGCGTTCTGGGCGGTGGCCAAGGGCAACATCACCGTTCTGGCCGATCTGGAGGGCTGGTGGCAGCTCTTCCGCGACGGGGCCGAGCCGGTGGTGGATGACGCGGACCGCGACTTTGTGCGCGAGGCGCTGGCGCTGTTGCCGGCGCAGCCGTGGACGCAAGCCACCTGGAGCGAGTGGACGGCGGCGGTGAAGGAGGCAACGGGGCGCAAGGGCAAGGACCTGTTCCGCCCGCTGCGCCGGGCCTTGACGGGCCGGGATGCCGGGCCGGAGATGGCGGATGTGATGCCGCTGTTGCGCAGGGTCCCCACGGTCTGAGCCTTGTGCTGGCCCCCGGGAGGGCTGTCTGCCCTCCCGGACCCACCCGAGGATATTTTTGGAAGAGAAAGGGCTGGTCAGGCCTTTTTTCTAAAGGAGTGATGGGCTGATGGCTGGGCCGGGCGGGCAGGCGAAGTTTGTCGAGGGAAACCTGTTCCGGCATGTGTCGGTGATGGCGCTGACCTCGTCCGTCGGGCTGATGGCGGTGTTTGTCGTCGACCTGATCAACATGCTGTACATCGCCATGCTTGGGCAGGCCGAGCTTGCAGCGGCGATCGGCTATGCCGGGGCGATCCTGTTCTTCACCACCAGTTTCGGCATCGGGATGTCGATTGCCGTGGGCGCGCTTGTGGCGCGGGCGCTGGGGGCGCGGGATCCGGCCTCGGCCCGGGCGCGGGCGACGACGGGGCTGGTCCTTGGGTTCGTGTTCGGGTCGCTGTTTGCGGCGGTGGTCTGGCTGGCCTTGGAGCCGCTGGTGGCCCTGTTGGGGGCCACGGGGCGGACGGCGGAGTTGACGGTGGATTTCCTGGCAATCGTGATCCCGTCGCAGCCCTTGCTGATGGTGGGGATGATTGGCGGGGCGATCCTGCGCAGCCATGGCGATGCGCGGGCGGCGATGATGGCGACGGTCTGGGGCGCGCTCGTGACGGCGGTGCTGGACCCGATCCTGATCTTTGGCTTTGGCTGGGATCTGACGGGGGCGGCCATCGCATCGGTCGCGGCGCGGGTGGTGATTGCGGTGATGGCGCTGCGGCCGATCACCGCGAAATACGGCGGGTTTGACCGACCGACGCCGGGGCAGGTGGTGGCCGACATGGGGCCGATCTGGGCGATTGCGGTGCCGGCGATCCTGACGCAGGTGGCGACCCCGGTGGGGCAGGCCTTTGTCACCCGCGCGACGTCGGATTATGGCGAGGCGGCGGTGGCGGGGATGGCGATTGCGGGGCGGCTTACCCCGGTGGCCTTTGGGGTGATCTTTGCTTTGTCCGGGGCGATGGGGCCGATCATCGGGCAGAACTTTGGCGCGGGGCGGATGGACCGGGTGCGGCGGGCGTTCCTCGATGGGCTGATCTTTACCGGGTTGGTGATCCTTGTCGTCTCGGGGGTGCTGTTTCTGTTGCGCGCGCCGATTGCCGACGCCTTTCAGGCCGAAGGGCTGACGCGCGATCTGGTCTATCTTTTCTGCGGGCCGCTGGCTTTGCTGTGGTTCTTCAACGGGATGATCTTTGTCGGCAATGCGGTCTGCAACAACCTTGGTCGGCCGTTCTGGTCTACCGTGGTGAACTGGGGCCGCCATACCGTGGGGACGATCCCGCTGGCCCTGTGGCTGGGCGGCATCTGGGGCGCGCAGGGTGTGCTGATCGGCCAGGCGCTTGGGGGCGTTGTCTTTGGCCTTGCCGCCGCGTGGCTGGCGCTGCTGGCGATCCGGTCGCCCGCCGTGGCGCTGCAGGGCCAACGGTCCGGTGCGCCACATGTTGCGCCATCTGCGCCTGAGGCCGAACCGGTCGCCAGCCCCGGCGAACGGCGGGCCTGAGCCCGCGTCGCTTGCGGTCCGCATACCGTCGCATTCCGATTGCCCCTTGCCGCGACGCGGGGCGATGGGCTAACCATCAGGCGTCAGGTTCGGGAGAATCCGGCGGGCCGCAATGCCCGACGGTGCCGAAGGAGCAACCGCCCCGGTAAACTCTCAGGCGCAAGGGACCGTTTCTGGCAACGACACTCTGGAGAGTTCCCGGACAACCGGGACGCCGAAGGGATAACGATCTCAGGCGCACGAAACCGTTCAGGCGGGGGTGCAAGGACAGAGGGGGCATCGCAGGGCAGGGATCAGCCTGCCTGACGGTGCCAGTTTGCGCTGGCCAGACGGGGAGGGGGCGGCAATGGCCGACCTTGACGACAGGCTTCAACGGCTGGGGCTGCATGACCTGCATGTGGAACTTGGGGGCAAGATGGTGCCCTTCGCCGGCTATGAGATGCCGGTGCAGTACCCGGCGGGCGTGATGAAGGAACATCTGCACACGCGCGCGGCGGCCGGGTTGTTCGATGTCAGCCATATGGGGCAGGTGATCTTGCGGCCCAAGGGCACGATGGATGACCTGAAGCTGGCCTTCGAGGCGCTGATGCCGGTGGATGTGCTGGGGCTGGCGGAGGGGCGGCAGCGGTATGGGCTGTTCACCAACGACCAGGGCGGGATTCTGGATGACCTGATGTTCACCAACCGGGGCGATCATCTGTATGTGGTCGTCAACGCGGCCTGCAAGGCCGAGGACATCGCCCATATGATCGCGATGATGCCGGGCGTTTCGGTCGAACCTGTTACCGACCGCGCGCTGCTCGCGCTGCAGGGGCCGGGGGCCGAGGCGGCGCTGGAGGCGCTGCTGCCGGGTGTCGCGGCGATGCGCTTCATGGATCACCGGGTGATGGGTGACGTCTGGGTCAGCCGGTCGGGCTACACGGGTGAGGACGGGTTCGAGATTTCCATCCCGATGGCCGGGGCCGAGGGCTTTGCCCGCACCCTTCTGGCGCAGCCGGGTGTCGAGCCAATCGGTCTGGGCGCGCGGGATTCGCTGCGGCTGGAGGCGGGGCTTTGCCTCTATGGCCATGACATCGACACCACCACCAGTCCGGTGGAAGCGGCCCTGATCTGGGCGATCCAGAAATCCCGCCGGGCGGGCGGCGCGCGCGAAGGCGGGTTTCCGGGGGCAGAGCGCATCCTGGGGGAACTTGCCACCGGGCCGGAGCGTTTGCGTGTCGGGCTGCGCCCCGAAGGCCGGGTCCCGATGCGCGAGGGGGTCGAGGTCTTTGCCCCGGACGGAACGCCGGTAGGCCGCGTAACCTCGGGCGGTTTCGGGCCGTCTGTCGCTGCACCGATTGCGATGGGCTATGTCGCCCTTGGATTCGCGCCCCCCGGCACCCAGCTTTTGGGCGAGGTGCGTGGCAAGCACCTGCCCCTGACCACCTCTGACCTTCCCTTCCATCCCACCAGCTACAAGCGTTGAGGCAAGATGATGAAATACACCAAGGATCATGAATGGCTGCGCGTCGAGGGTGACCTTGTCGTTGTCGGCATCACCGAACATGCCGCGACCCAGCTGGGCGACGTGGTCTTCGTCGAACTGCCGGAAACCGAGACCATGGTTGCCGAAGGTGACGAGGTCTGCGTGATCGAAAGCGTCAAGGCGGCGTCCGACATCCTTGCCCCGGTCGATGGCGAGATCGTCTCGGTCAACACCAAGCTGGTCGATGCGCCGGCGCTGGTGAACGAAGACCCGACGGGGGCGGCATGGTTCTTCAAGATGAAGCTGGATGATCTGAGCGTGCTCGACCAGTTCATGGACGAGGACGAGTATCTGGATCTGGTCAGCTGAGGCTTCAAAGCCCGGTGCAGGACTGTGCCGGGCAAAACTTTTCGAAAAGTTTTGCAAATTCCTTCGAAGGAATTTGTTCGCCCCATGCCCGAGGTATCCGCAATGACCTTCACCCCCACCGACTACAACCCCTACGATTTCGCCAACCGCCGCCATATCGGCCCCTCGCCGTCCGAGATGGCCGAGATGCTGGACACGGTTGGCGTGCGCACGCTGGATGAACTGATCGAACAGACGATCCCCGCGTCGATCCGGCAGGCAAAGCCGCTGACTTGGGCACCCTTGGCCGAGCATGAGCTTTTGGCGAAGATGAAAGAGGTGGCGGCGAAGAACCGGGTGATGACCAGCCTGATCGGGCAGGGCTATTACGGCACGGTGACCCCCCCGGCGATCCAGCGCAACATTCTGGAAAACCCGGCGTGGTACACGGCCTATACCCCCTATCAGCCCGAGATCGCGCAGGGGCGGCTTGAGGCGCTTCTCAACTATCAGACCATGGTCTGCGACCTGACCGGGCTTGATGTGGCCAACGCGAGCCTTCTGGATGAGGCGACGGCGGCGGCGGAAGCCATGACCATGGCGGAACGGGTGGCAAAGTCGAAGGCCAAGGCCTTCTTCGTTGACCGCTTCTGCCATCCGCAGACCATTGCCGTCATCCGCACCCGGGCGCTGCCTTTGGGGATCGAGATCATCGAGGATGACGTTCGCACGCTTGACCCGTCCAAGGTGTTCGGGGCGATCTTCCAGTATCCCGGCAGCTATGGCCATGTGACCGACTTTACCCAGCGCATCGCCTCGCTGCACGCGGTGGGGGCAGTGGCGATCATGGCGACGGACCTGTTGGCGCTGTGCCTGCTGAAGGAACCGGGCGCGATGGGGGCGGATATCGCGGTTGGATCGGCGCAACGGTTTGGCGTGCCGATGGGCTATGGCGGGCCGCATGCGGCCTTCATGGCGGTGAAGGATGCGCATAAGCGGCAGATGCCGGGGCGGATCGTCGGCGTGTCCATCGATGCGCAGGGGGGCAAGGCGTATCGGCTGTCGCTTCAGACGCGGGAGCAGCATATCCGGCGGGAAAAGGCGACGTCCAACGTCTGCACGGCGCAGGCGCTTTTGGCCGTCATGGCCAGCTTCTACGCGGTCTTCCACGGGCCCAAGGGCCTGCGCGCGATTGCGGAGCGGGTGCATTTCCTGACCCAACGCCTTGCGCGGGCGCTGAAGGCGGCGGGGGCCAAGGTCGACCCGAAGGCCTTCTTCGACACGATCACGGTCGAGGTTGGGGTGGGGCAGGCCGGAATCCTTGCCGCTGCCCGGAATGAGGGGCTGAACTTCCGCAAGATCGGCACCAACCGTGTCGGCATCAGCCTTGACGAGACGACGGATGAACGCGTGCTGGTGCGGGTGCTGAAGGCCTTCGGCATCGACGGTGTCCCGCCGCACCGCGCCTCGCTTGGGTTCCCCGAGACGATGCTGCGCACCACCGAGTATCTGACCCACCCGGTCTTCCACATGAACCGCGCAGAATCCGAGATGATGCGCTACATGCGCCGCCTGTCTGACCGTGACCTGGCACTTGACCGCGCGATGATCCCCTTGGGGTCCTGCACGATGAAGCTGAACGCAGCGGCCGAGATGATGCCGATCACCTGGCCGGAATTCGGCAGCCTGCACCCCTTTGCGCCGAAGGATCAGGCGGCGGGCTATACCGAGGCGATCAACGACCTTTCCGCCAAGCTGTGCGAGATCACCGGCTATGACGCGATGTCGATGCAGCCGAACTCGGGCGCGCAGGGGGAATATGCGGGGCTGCTGACCATTCAGGCCTACCACCGGTCACGCGGGGACGCTCATCGGACGGTCTGCCTGATCCCGACCTCGGCCCATGGCACCAATCCGGCCAGCGCCCAGATGGCCGGGATGGAGGTTGTGGTGGTCAAGTCCGCGCCGAATGGCGATGTGGACGTGGAAGACTTCCGCGCCAAGGCGGCGGCGGCGGGGGACCGGCTGGCCGCCTGTATGATCACCTATCCGTCCACGCATGGGGTGTTCGAAGAGACGGTGAAGGACATCTGCAAGATCACCCATGACCATGGCGGGCAGGTCTATATCGACGGCGCGAACATGAACGCCCTCGTCGGGCTGGTGAAACCGGGGGAGATTGGCGGCGACGTCAGCCACCTGAACCTGCACAAGACCTTTGCCATTCCGCATGGCGGCGGCGGGCCGGGGATGGGGCCGATCGGCGTGAAGGCGCATCTGGCGCCGCATCTGCCGGGGCATCCGGAAACCGGGGGCGATGGCGCTGTGAGTGCGGCTCCCTATGGGTCGGCGTCGATCCTGCTGATCAGTTGGGCCTACTGCCTGATGATGGGCGGCCCGGGCTGCACCCAGGCGACGCGGGTGGCGATCCTGAACGCCAACTACATCGCGGCGCGGCTGGCGGGCAGCTATCCCATCCTGTTCATGGGCAACAAGGGCCGGGTGGCGCATGAGTGCATCCTTGACACCCGCCCCTTCGCCGAGGTGGGGGTCACGGTGGACGACATCGCCAAGCGCCTGATCGACAACGGGTTCCATGCCCCCACGATGAGCTGGCCGGTGGCCGGAACGCTGATGGTGGAGCCGACCGAGTCTGAGACCAAGGCCGAGATCGACCGTTTCATCACCGCCCTGCTGGCCATCCGCGCCGAAATCGCTGCGGTGGAAAAGGGCGAGATCACGGCCGAGGAATCGCCCCTGCGCCACGCCCCGCATACGGTGGCAGCACTGGTGACCGAAGCCTGGGACCGGAAGTACAGCCGCGAACAGGGCTGCTTCCCGCCGGGGGCGTTCCGGGTGGACAAGTACTGGCCCCCCGTTGGCCGGGTGGACAACGTCTTTGGCGACCGCAACCTGATCTGTACGTGCCCGCCGGTCGAAAGCTATATGGAAGCGGCGGAGTAGGCATGCCCTTGCAGAAACGAACAAGGCCCGGGGATCGCCCGGGCCTTTTCCTTATGGTGCAGGTTTCGGGGCCGGTGTCCCCAGCGCCCCGCCGGGCCGGGTGCCAAGCCCGCCACCGCCACCAAGGCCGCCCGCCGAGCCGGTCTTGGGCTTCAGATCCGGCACTTTCGGCGGCGGCGGGGCCTTGCCCGGAGCAACGCCACCGGTCTGCCGTGCATGACAGTCCCGCGCGAGGGTAAGGGCCTCGGTGATGCCGGTGACGTCATAGGCGTCGTCGATGCCGATCCCCAAGAGACGCAGCCACTGGCCTTGCGTCAGAAAGTCGATCGAGGCGTCGATCCCCTCCAGCGTCATGCCGGCAAAGGCTTCGTCCCAGGCTTCGGACACGCCCTTGGTGGGCAGGCCCACCTCCAGCATCAGCCAGCTGTCAAAGGTCTGTCCGGTCCGGAAGCGCACGTTCGGGTGCGACAAGAGCACCGACAGCGTGTCATTGGCGTAAAGCCCCATCCACAGGGTTTCGCCGTTGGTAAAGCCGACCGAGACATCGCAATGCGAAAAGCCGCCGCTGCTGTCGGTCTGCGCGGCCCCTTCCCAGAAGCCGGAGGAGAACTGGGTGCCGGGAATCTCCTCGGCCAAAGTGGGGGCAGCCGGTATCAGGAACAGGGCAGTGGCAAGGGCAAGCGCGCGCATGGGCAGATCCTGCATGGGTGTCGTTGCGCTAGACTTGCCGCGCACGGGCCCTTTGCGCAAGTCAGGCTTTCCGCAGTCCAGTGTCGGCCTTCGCTGATGGTCCGGGGCTGAGACACAGCTTGCGCCGGGGTCCGGTCTGCGCGACCATGGGTCAGCGTCATTAGGGAAGGGTCCGGGCCATGCTGGAAATCACCCCCGCCACGGTTGTCCATGTCATCTTCCTTGCCCGCGAGGCGGATGTCGGCGCCGGAGAGCTTCACGCCTTCATCGATGCCCTGAACGATGAGGAGAAAGCCCAGCTGACCGCCATCGCCTGGGTCGGCCGCGGCGCGTTCGAGCCCGAGGATTTCGACGAGGCTCTGTCCACCGCAACGCGTGAGGCGACGACTCCGACGGCCGATTACCTGATGGGGATGCCACATCTGGCCGAAAACCTTGAGGCGGGGCTGGATGCGCTTGGCATCGACGTGGCCGGCGAAGAGGAAGATTTTCTCTGACCCCCGCGCCGGGGGCTTGTGGCTGCCCGCCCCGGCTCACATATCTAGCGAAAATGGAATATGAGGTGTGTGATGGCCCTTGCCGAAGCCGTAAAGCTGACCTGTGCGACCTGTGGTCAGGGAAACCGGGTGCCCATGTCCCGTCTGGCCGAAGGCCCGAAATGCGGAGTTTGCGGGGCGGCGCTGGTGGATGGCCAGGTTGCCGAACTGGACGCCACGACGCATGACAAGGTCACGAAGGAGGCCGGGTTGCCGGTCCTGATCGACTACTGGGCGCCCTGGTGTGGCCCCTGCCGGATGATGGCCCCCGAATTTGCCAAGGCCGCCAAGGCATTGGCCCCATCGGTCAGGCTGATGAAGCTGAACACCGAAGACCACCCCCAGATCTCGGCCCGCGCCGGGATTCGCGGCATCCCGGCGCTGATCCTTTACAAGGGCGGACGCGAGGTGGCACGCCTTGCCGGCGCACGTCCGGCGGCCGACATCATCGCCTTCGCGCGGCAGCACAGCACGGGGTGACGCCCGTCGGTGGCTTGACAAGACCCGCCCGATGCGCGAAACCGCCGCTGGTCTTTGGACCCGAAACGTCGGGGCAGTAGCTCAGTTGGGAGAGCGCGTCGTTCGCAATGACGAGGTCAGGGGTTCGATCCCCCTCTGCTCCACCAAAGATTAACAGCCAAGATTGCGAACACAGACAGAGGCCCAGCTGGGGTCAGGTCTGTCCCCCCTAACCCGGGCCTTCCATGTCGCATCGCCCCGTCAACCGTCGCAAGGTTGACCAGCGGTCAAGGCCCTGCAAACCATCGCCGAAACCGCGCCTCTGACTAGTTGGCCCGCAGGTAACTGGCATTGACCCAGCCGGTGACCTCGACGCCACCGGTCGTCCTGATCTGGCACCAGCGCGTTTGTCCGGATTGCTCGCACCCAAGGTTCCGCACCTTGGAACCCTGTGCCAGCCGGGCAATGACCGTCCCTTGGGTCGATGCCCTTGATCGCACGTTCAGGGTATCGCCCGCGGCAAGCCCGGCGACGGTATAGAGACTGCCCCCACCACCCCCGCCGACCGGGGGCTGGATCGCGATCGGACCCCGCGATTCTTTCAGGTAGCGGCCCGAAACCCAGCCTGTCACATCCATGCCCGTCAGCGACCGCACGCGACACCAGCGCACCGCACCGGTCATCTTGCAGCCAAGGTTCCGGACAATCTCGTTGTTCCTCAGCGTGGCAAGCACTGTGGACCCTGACCGCGGTTCAAGCCGGACGCCCAGCCGTTCGTTTGATGCAAGGCCCTTCACTTCCCAATAGTCGGGTCCGCCCGCAAGATCATCTTCGGTCGGTCTTTCGGCTCCCTCGACAAGGTACTTGGCCGATACATAGCCCGACACCCTGCCGTCCATCGTTTCGACCTGGCACCATTCGGCACTGCCTCCACCGACACACAATCCCTTTCGCACCCGTGTCCCGTAACCAAGGGTGTCCGCGACGGGGAAGATGACAGAAGGGCCGATGCGCACGTTGATCCGGGAATTCGAGGCGATCCCGCCAATTGTCACGACCCCGGGGCCGGTCACCGGTTCGGCGCGTTCGGACACCTGGGAATGTCCTGCGGATGCGGTAAGCCAAAGCACGACCAGAAAGGCCGAGATACTTAGAAGGACGCCCTCACGAAGATACCCCAGACCTGTGCGGTACATGCCAAGCCCCCAATTCAAAAAGCCCCGAATCGAACAGAAACCTCAGATCACGAAAGTCTAGCATCCAAGCCCAAGACCGCGAAAAGGATTGCGCCGCTGGTCCCGCACGCGACCAAAGCGCATGGGCAAGGCCGCTGTCTGCCCGTGGCATGGCGCCCCACCCGAAGCAGCCGTAAGGTTATCCAGCGTCGACCACGCGCACTTCGGTGCCCCAGGCTTCGCATTTGCGCATCAGGTCGGGGGGCAGGGGCAGGTCGGTGAACAGGGTCGCAATCTCGGACAGGGATGCCAGCCGTGCCGGGGCGGATCGGTCCAGCTTGGTATGGTCGGCCACCAGATAGACCTTGCGCGACTGCTGGACGATGGCTTTGGACACCCGCACTTCGGCAAGGTCAAAGTCCAGAAGGTCGCCGTCGCGGTCCAGCGCGGACACACCGATCACCGCGTAATCGACCTTGAACTGCTCAAAGAACTGGGTGGTCAACTCGCCCACCAGCCCGCCGTCGGTGCGGCGCAGCGCGCCACCGGCCACCACGATTTCGCACCCGGGGTTGGCCACCAGGATGTTGGCCACGTTCATGTTGTTGGTGATGACCGTGATGTTGCGATGCCCCAAAAGCTCATGCGCCACCGCTTCGGTCGTGGTGCCAAGGTTCAGGATCAGGCTGCAATTGTCCGGGATTGACGCCGCACAGGCCCGGGCGATGGCGGCCTTGGCGCCTTCGTTCATCCGCCGCCGCGCCTCATAGCCGATGTTGGTGACACCGGTGCGCAGCATGGCCCCGCCATGCACCCGGTCCAGATGGCCCGCATCGGCAAGGTCTGACAGGTCGCGCCGGATGGTCTGCAGCGTCACGTCAAAGCGCTGGGCAAGGTCTTCGACCATCACGCGGCCTTCGGCACGGGCCAGTTCCAGGATTTCGGTCTGCCGGAAATTGAGCGCCACCAGACATCCTTCCCTACGCTTTGCCGGTTGACCGTCTTTTGCCACGCGAAGCCACGCCTGTCAGCGGCTTTTCTTGCACGCGGCGTTTTTCGTTTATTTGCGCTTGCAGCATCTTGACGCTGCAGTTGCGGCAATTCTCAGGCCTGGTTGCGCGCAGATGTTCGTTTTTCAAAAAAGCGCGCCAAAACGAAAGAAAGCCGTTGACGGACCTGTGACAATCGGCAGAGTTGTGCCCGGGGGAGGAACCCAAGTGACAGACGTACAGGCTGAGGTCGTCAGCGACCTTTTCATCATCGGCGGTGGGATCAATGGCTGCGGCATCGCCCGTGACGCCACCGGTCGTGGTCTGTCGGTCACGCTGGCCGAACAGGGCGACCTTGCGCAGGGCACCTCCTCGGCCTCGACCAAGCTGTTTCATGGCGGCCTGCGCTATCTTGAGTATTTCGAGTTCCGCCTTGTGCGTGAGGCGCTGGAGGAACGTGAAACCCTCCTCGTCGCCATGCCACATATCAGCTGGCCGATGCGCTTTGTGCTGCCCCTGTCGCCCGACATGCGGTTCGAGACGACGACCCCCACCTCACGCCTGCTGCGCTGGGTGATGCCCTGGGCCAAGGGTCGGCGGCCGGACTGGCTGATCCGGCTGGGGCTGTTCATGTATGACACGATGGGTGGCCGCAAGATCCTGCCCGCGACCCGCAGCCTTGACCTGACGCGCGACCCGGCGGGCAAGCCGCTGAAGCCCGGCTTCCGCAAAGCCTTTGAATATTCCGACTGCTGGGTCGAAGATTCGCGCCTTGTCGTCCTGAACGCCCGTGACGCCGCTGCACGGGGCGCGCGCATCATGACGCGGACCCGGGTCGTCACTGCCGAACGTCAAGGGAACCTGTGGCAGATCACCACCGAAGGCCCGCATGGCCGCGAACAGCACCGCGCCCGCGCGCTGGTCAATGCCGGTGGACCATGGGTTGAGGATGTGATCCGCAACGTGGCCCGCATCAACTCCTCCGAAGGGGTGCGGCTGGTGCGCGGCAGCCATATCGTGACGAAAAAGCTTTTCGACCACGACCGCTGCTATTTCTTCCAGGGGTCCGACGGGCGCATCATCTTCGCCATTCCCTACGAACAGGACTTCACCCTGATCGGCACCACCGACAAGGACCACACCGGCGCCCCGAAAGAGGCCGTCTGTACCGATGAGGAACGCGATTACCTGCTCGCCTTCGCCAGCCAGTATTTCGCCAAGCCGGTCACGAAAGACGATGTGGTCTGGACGTATTCCGGCGTCCGCCCCCTTTACAACGACGGTGCCAAGTCCGCCACGGCAGCGACGCGGGACTATGTCCTTAGCCTTGATACCACGGGCGCGCCGCTGCTGAATGTCTTCGGTGGAAAGATCACCACCTACCGCCGTCTGGCGGAATCCGCGCTGGCCAAGCTGGCCCCGTATTTCCCGCAGGCCAAACCGGCCTGGACGGCCCGTGTCACCTTGCCCGGCGGTGATTTCCCGCATGATGGCGTGGCCGCCCTGACCAAGAAACTGGCCGCTGAATACCCGTTCCTGTCGCCCTATTGGGCCGGCCGACTGATCCGCGCCTATGGGACCGAGGCGTTCACCGTCCTTGGCAAAGCCGGGTCGGCCGAGGCGCTGGGTCAGGATTTCGGCGCCACCCTGACCGAGGCCGAGGTGCGTTGGCTCATGTCGCGCGAATATGCCGCGACCGCAGCCGATGTGGTCTGGCGCCGGTCAAAGCTTGGCCTGCGGCTGACGGCAGATCAGATCACGCGGCTTGACCGCTTCATGGCGGATGCCGCGTCCCGGGCGATCAGCCCGGCGGCGGAATAGGGGGCGGGGATGACGCTGGAACTGCAAGGGGTCTCACGGTCGGTCGCAGGGCGGGTGCATATCCATGCTCTTGATCTGACACTGGAAAACGGCACGATGAACGTGCTTCTGGGCCCCACCCTTTCGGGCAAGACCAGCCTGATGCGCCTGATGGCGGGGCTTGACCAACCCACCACCGGGCGCATCCACTGGCAGGGCAAGGACGTGACCGGCCAGCGCGTGCAGGACCGCAAGGTCGCCATGGTCTATCAGCAGTTCATCAACTACCCGGCGATGAGCGTGTATGAAAACATCGCCAGCCCGCTGCGCCTGATGGGCAAATCGACGGCCGAAATTGACCGCGCCGTGCGCGAAACCGCAGACATGCTGCGCCTGACGCCCATGCTGCAAAGGAAACCGTTGGAGCTTTCGGGCGGCCAGCAACAGCGCTGCGCGCTGGCCCGGGCGCTGGTCAAAGGCGCGGGGCTGGTGCTTCTGGACGAACCGCTCGCCAACCTTGACTACAAGCTGCGCGAAGAGTTGCGGATTGAAATCCCCCGGATATTCGAGGCGTCGGGCGCGATTTTCGTCTATGCCACCACCGAACCCGAAGAGGCGCTCTTGCTGGGCGGCAATACCGCAACCCTGTGGGAAGGTCGCGTCACGCAATTCGGCCCCACGCCGCAGGTCTACCGCCTGCCGGCCGATGCGCAGACCGCCCGGGTGTTCAGCGACCCGCCGATGAACTTTGTGCCGTGCCGCAAGGATGGCCAGCGCCTGACCTTTGCCGATGTGGCCCATGCGCCTGCCGCGGCCAGCCTGTCGGACTTGCCGAACGCCAGCTATCTGGCGGGCTTCCGCGCCAATCACATCACGCTGAATCGCCATTCCGGCGACTCGGTGGAATTCCGCTGCAAGGTCGCCGCCACCGAAATCACCGGGTCGGAAACCTTTGTCCACCTTGACCATGGGTCGGACCGCTGGGTCGGGCTTGTCCACGGCGTCCATCCGCTTGATGCGGGCGCGCCGGTGTCGATCTACCTTGATCCGACGCATGTCTATCTGTTTGACAGTGCGGGCCGCCTTGCCGCCCCCGCCCCTTATGCAATGGCGGCCTGAATGTCCCGGATCACGCTTTCCAACCTTGCCCACAGCTACCTGCCCAACCCCAAGGGCGAAGCCGACTTTGCGCTCAAGGAAATGGACCATGTCTGGGAAGACGGCGGCGCCTATGCGCTGCTGGGTGCCTCGGGCTGCGGCAAGACCACGCTGCTGAACATCATCTCTGGCCTTGTCCGCCCGTCGCAGGGCCGCGTCCTGTTCGGTGATCGCGACGTGACCGATGCCGAAACGACGGAAAGGAACATCGCGCAGGTGTTCCAGTTCCCGGTCGTCTACGACACGATGACCGTGCGCCAGAACCTTGCCTTTCCGCTGCGGAACCGGGGCATGGACGCGGGCTACATCGCCCGCCGTGTTGACCAGATCGCCGCGATGATCGGGATGGAGGCCATCCTTGACCGCAAGGCGCGCGGCCTGACCGCCGATGCCAAGCAGAAGATCAGCCTTGGCCGCGGCATGGTGCGTGAAGACGTGAACGCCATCCTGTTCGACGAACCCCTCACGGTGATCGACCCCCACATGAAGTGGGAGTTGCGGACCCAGCTGAAATCGCTGCACCGCGAGTTTGGGCATACGATGATCTACGTCACCCATGACCAGACCGAGGCGCTGACCTTTGCCGACAAGGTCGTGGTCATGCATGACGGCCGCGTCGTCCAGATGGGCACGCCGGAAGAGCTGTTCGAGACGCCAGCGCATACATTCGTGGGGTACTTCATCGGCTCGCCGGGGATGAACCTTCTTGATGCGCAAGTCACCGGGTCCGAGGCACACCTGCAAGGTGTCTCGGTGCCGCTGGGTGCGGCCTATGGGCCAACAACGGGCCGCACCCAGATCGGCATCCGGCCGGAATATGTGACGCTGTCAGATGAAGGTCTGCCGGTGACCGTGAAGCGGGTCGAAGACGTGGGCCGCCACCGGATCGTGCGGGCCGAACTGCAGGGCCAGCCCCTGAACGCAATCCTGCCCGAAGGTGTCACCGTTCCCGCAGACGGCGCGCGCGTGACCTTCGCGGCGGGCAAGATCAACGTCTACGCAGACGACTGGCGCGTCGCGCCAATGGGGGGCTGAGATGGACAAGACCCAGAACAACAAGGCCTGGTTCCTTGTCCTGCCCGTGCTGCTGCTGGTGGCCTTCTCCGCCGTCCTGCCGCTGATGACGGTGGTGAACTACGCCTTCAACGACACCTTCGGGAACAACCAGTTCTTCTGGGCCGGACTGGAGTGGTTCGAGGATACCGTCAACTCTGACCGCTTGCAGAACGCGCTGGGGCGGCAGCTTCTGTTCTCCGCGATCATCCTGACGATTCAGGTGCCGCTTGGCATCTTCATCGCGCTGAACATGCCCAAGGGCGGGTTCTGGGCCTCTTTCTGCCTGATCCTGATGGCGCTGCCGCTGCTCATCCCCTTCAACGTCGTCGGCACGATCTGGCAGATCTTCGGCCGCGTCGACATCGGCCTTCTGGGCCACACCCTCGCCGCGCTGGGCATCGACTACAACTACACCAACGACCCGCTTGACGCTTGGATCACCGTCGTGGTGATGGACGTCTGGCACTGGACGTCGCTGGTCGCCCTTCTCTGCTACGCCGGCCTCCAGTCCATCCCCCAGGCCTACTACCAGGCCGCCAAGATCGACCAGGCCACCCGGTGGAGCGTGTTCCGCTACATCGAACTGCCCAAGATGAAGGGCGTCCTCCTCATCGCCGTCCTGCTGCGCTTCATGGACAGCTTCATGATCTACACCGAACCCTTCGTCGTCACCGGCGGCGGCCCCGGCAACTCCACCACGTTCCTCTCCATCGACCTTGCCAAGATGGCCACCGGCCAGTTCGACCTTGGCCCCGCCGCCGCCTTCTCGCTCATGTACTTCTGCGTCATCCTCTTGATCTCATGGGTCTTCTACACCGTGATGACCAACCTTGACCGTGAGGAGAACCGCTGATGCCGCGCTTTCGCACCTCGGCCGTCGTGATGACGATCTACCTTCTGTTCCTCCTCATCCCGATCTACTGGCTCGTGAACATGAGCCTGAAGACCAATACCGAGATCACCTCGACCTTCACCCTCTGGCCGCAGAACCTGACCTTTCAGAACTACGTCACCATCCTGACCGACCCGGCCTGGTACATGGGCTATGTCAACTCGATGATCTACGTCACGATGAACGTGGTCATCTCGCTGGCCGTCGCCCTGCCCGCCGCCTACGCCTTCAGCCGCTACAACTTCATGGGCGACAAGCACCTGTTCTTCTGGCTGCTCACGAACCGCATGGCCCCGCCCGCCGTCTTCGCGCTGCCGTTCTTCCAGCTCTATTCGGCGATGAACCTGATCGACACGCATATCGCCGTGGCGCTGGCGCATTGCCTGTTCAACGTCCCCCTCGCGGTCTGGATCCTGGAAGGTTTCATGCGCGGGGTCCCGAAGGAAATCGACGAAACCGCCTATATCGACGGCTACTCCTTCCCGAAGTTCTTCGTGAAGATCTTCATGCCGCTCATCGCCTCCGGCATCGGCGTCGCCGCCTTCTTCTGCTTCATGTTCTCCTGGGTGGAACTGCTGCTGTCCCGCACCCTCACCACCACCGACGCCAAACCCATCGCCGCGACGATGACCCGCACAGTCAGCGCCTCTGGCATGGACTGGGGCGTTCTGGCCGCCGCCGGGGTGCTGACCATCGTGCCCGGCGCGCTCGTGATCTACTTCGTCCGCAACTACATCGCCAAGGGCTTTGCCCTGGGAAGGGTGTGATGACCGCCACCAACTGGACCAAGATCTACCTGATCCTCGCTGCCATCATGGGCGCGATTCTGGCGCTGCTCCTCTGGGCCGTCCCGGTGACCGAGGATGGCGTGCGCGACTGGACCGGGTCCTTGATCCCCGGCTTCTGGATGGCCTGGACCTTCCCGGTCGCCCTGTTCTTCTGGATCATCGCCAGCCTCCTCATCATCATGACCCTGCTGGCGATCCGCTTCCCGGAAACCCCCCGCGTCGGGATCTTGCGCATCGAAACCACGCGCGGCGACCGGCTGTTCATTTCGCTTCTGGGCTCGGCCTTCATCCACCTTGGCTGGCTCTTCTTTGCGGGTCCCGACCTTCTTTGGGGCGCGCTGGTCCTATCCCTTTTCTATGCCACGGCGGTGTTCCGCTGGGTGTGAAAGGGCACGACAAGACCCCCGGGCGGGATAGGAGACTCGCCCGGGGCAAAACATCTAAACGTCTCAATATCTGGGAGGATGCACATGAGACTTCGTTCAACTGCAACAGCCATGGCGCTTGCGCTGATGGCGACAGGCGTCCCCGCCTGGGCTGACATCGAGGCGGCAAAAGCCTTCCTTGATGCCGAAATCGGCGAACTTTCCACCCTGGACCGCGCCGCCCAAGAGGCGGAAATGCAGTGGTTCATCGACGCCGCCGCACCCTACGCGGGCATGGAAATCAAGGTTGTGTCGGAAACCATCGGCACGCATGAATACGAAGCCAAGGTTCTCGCCCCGGCGTTCGAGGCGATCACCGGCATCAAGATCACCCATGACCTGATCGGCGAAGGTGACGTTGTCGAAAAGCTGCAGACGCAGATGCAGACCGGCGAAAACATCTATGACGCCTATATCAACGACTCTGACCTGATCGGCACCCACTGGCGCTATCAGCAGGCCCGCAACCTGACCGACTGGATGGCAGGCGACGGCGCTGCGGTGACGAACCCTGGGCTGGATCTGGCTGACTTCATCGGCCTGTCCTTCACCACCGGTCCGGATGGGAAACTCTACCAGCTTCCCGACCAGCAGTTCGCGAACCTGTACTGGTTCCGTTACGACTGGTTCAACGATCAGAAGACCAAGGACGACTTCAAGGCCAAGTATGGCTATGACCTTGGCGTTCCGGTCAACTGGTCGGCCTATGAGGACATTGCCGAGTTCTTCACCGGCCGTGACATGTCCTATGCAGGCGGCCCGGCCACCGGCGTCTATGGCAACATGGACTACGGCAAGAAGGACCCCTCGCTTGGCTGGCGCTACACCGACGCGTGGATGTCGATGGCCGGTATGGGCGACGTGGGCGAACCGAACGGCCTGCCGGTTGACGAATGGGGCGTCCGGGTTGACGAAAACTCCCGTCCCGTCGGCTCCTGCGTGACGCGCGGTGGCTCCACCAATGACGCGGCGGCGGTCTATGCCGTGACCAAGGCGATCGAGTGGCTGCAGAAGTACTCGCCGCCGGAAGCCCAAGGCATGACCTTCGGTGAAGCTGGCCCGGTTCCTGCACAGGGCGCGATTGCCCAGCAGATGTTCTGGTACACCGCCTTCACCGCGGCATCCGTCGTCGAAGGCACCCCCGTGATGAACGAGGACGGCACGCCCAAGTGGCGCATGGCCCCCTCGCCGCACGGTGTCTACTGGCAGGAAGGCCAGAAGATCGGCTATCAGGACGCCGGTTCCTGGACGCTGATGGAAAGCACCCCTGTCGACCGCGCGCAGGCCGCATGGCTTTACGCGCAGTTCGTGACCTCCAAGACCGTGGACGTGAAGAAGGCCCATGTCGGCCTGACCTTCATCCGCGAATCGACGATCCAGCATGAGTCGTTCACCGAGCGGGCCCCGAAGCTGGGCGGCCTGATCGAATTCTACCGCTCGCCCGCCCGTCTGCAGTGGTCGCCCACCGGCACCAACATCCCGGACTATCCGAAGATGGCGCAGCTGTGGTGGCAGAACATCGGCGACGCCATGTCGGGTGACAAGACCCCGCAGGAAGCGCTCGATGCCCTCTGCGAAGAGCAGGAGAAAGTGCTGGAGCGGATCGAACGTTCCGGCGTGCAGGGCGACATCGGCCCGAAGCTGAACGAAGTGGTCGATGCGCAATACTGGCTGGACCAGCCGGGCGCTCCGGTCGCCAAGCTTGAGAACGAAAAGCCGATGGGTGAAACCGTCAGCTATGACGAACTGATCAAGTCCTGGCAGAACTGATACTGACGGGGGGCGGGGTCGCCTCGCCCCCCTTCATTTTCTGTCTTCAAATATCCCCGCCGGAGGCTCCTGCCATATCCGGCAAGCGCGTCCGGCGGGGGCCTTTCACCGGGGCAGAGCAGGGCCAAAGATGAACCGTTCCTTACCAGGCGCCCGTAACCCGTTGATATCGCTTTAGCGCAGAACCCGTCCCTGCCCGGGACACCCCCAAGCAGGCCAGACGTCCATGACCCATATTCTTGCCATCGACCAGGGCACCACCTCCTCCCGCGCGATCCTGTTTGATGCGGCCCTCCGCCCCATCGCCCAGGCCCAGGAAGAGTTTCCCCAGTCCTACCCCCGCCCCGGCTGGGTCGAGCACAACCCCGCCGACCTCTGGTCCACCGTCGCCGCCACGGCGCGGGCCGCGATCGAGAAGGCCGGAGTCAACGCCACCTCCATCGCCGCGATCGGCATCACCAACCAGCGCGAGACGACCCTGATCTGGGACCGCAAGACCGGCCACCCCATCCACCCCGCCATCGTCTGGCAGGATCGGCGGACGGCAAACACTTGCACCGCCTTGAAGGATCAGGGCCACGAGGCGATGATCACCGCCCGCACCGGCCTGCTCCTCGACCCCTACTTCTCGGGCACCAAGATCAAGTGGCTCCTCGACCACGTCGACGGCGCGCGGGCGAAGGCGGAACGGGGTGACCTCGCCTTCGGCACCGTCGACACCTGGCTGATCTGGAACCTGACCGGCGGCAAGGTCCACGCCACCGACGCGACCAACGCCTCACGCACCCTGATCTACAACATCGCGAAGGGCGCGTGGGATGAGGACATCTGCAGCCTCCTCGGCATCCCGCTGTCCCTCCTCCCCGAGGTGAAGGACTGCGCCGCGCCCTTCGGCGTGACCCGGCCCGACCTGTTTGGGCGTGAGATCCCGATCCTTGGTGTCGCCGGTGACCAGCAGGCCGCGACCGTCGGCCAGGCCTGCTTCAGCGCGGGCATGATGAAATCGACCTACGGGACCGGCTGCTTTGCCCTTCTCAACACCGGGACCGACATGGTCCCGTCGAAGAACCGCCTGCTGACCACCATCGCCTATCAACTGAAAGGTCAGCCGACCTATGCCCTTGAGGGGTCGATCTTCATTGCCGGCGCGGTCGTCCAGTGGCTGCGCGACGGCCTCAAGATCATCCGCGAGGCGAAGGAGACCCAGCCCCTCGCCGAGGCGGCGGAGGAGGCGCAGGGGGTGATCCTTGTTCCCGCCTTCACCGGCCTTGGCGCGCCCTATTGGCGGCCTGACAGTCGGGGCGCGGTGTTCGGGTTGACCCGGAACTCTGGCCCCGCTGAGCTTGCCCGGGCGGCGCTGGAAAGCGTCGGCTACCAGACCCGCGACCTTCTGGAGGCGATGCGGGCCGACTGGGGGACCGAGGCGCAAGGCGTGTTGCGGGTGGATGGCGGAATGACCGCCAGCGACTGGACCATGCAGTTCCTGTCCGACATCCTTGGCGCGCCGGTGGATCGGCCCAAGGTGACCGAGACGACGGCGCTTGGCGCGGCCTATCTGGCGGCGATGCAGGCCGACGTGATTGGCGGGCCGGAGGAGTTTGCCAAGTCCTGGGCGCTGGATCGCCGCTTTACGCCGCAGATGGACGACCCGACCCGTGACGCCAAATACGCCCGCTGGGGCAAGGCCATCGCCGCGACGATGTCTGTATGATCGCCTTTGGCATCACCGCCCCCGGGCGCATCCTGTTTGGACGGGGGGAGGCGGCGAAGGCCCCGGCATTGATCCGCAGCTATGGGGCGCGGGGGGTCGTGGTGCACGGTGCAAACGCCGGGCGGGCTGCCTGGTTGACCGGGGCTTTGGGGCCGGACGTACTGACCCTTGCTTGTGGGGGAGAGCCGACTCTGGCCGACCTTGTGGCTGCATTGGCCATCGCCCGTGACCATCGCCCCGACTGGGTGGTGGCACTTGGCGGTGGGGCGGCCATTGACCTTGGCAAGGCACTGGCCGGGCTGATCCCGGCGTCGGGTGACCCTGTGCAGCATCTGGAGGTGGTGGGGCAGGGCTTGCAGCTTACCGCCGACCCGATCCCCTTCATCGCGATGCCGACCACTGCGGGAACCGGGGCCGAGGTCACGAAGAACGCGGTGATCGGGTTGCCGGATCTTGGCCGGAAGGTCAGCCTGCGCGACGACCGCATGGTGGCGAGGCTGGCGATTGTCGACCCCGCGCTGACGGATGGCTGTCCTTGGTCCGTGACGCTTGCCTCGGGTCTTGATGCGGTGACACAGGTGATTGAGCCCTATGTGTCGATCAAGGCAACGCCCTACACTGATGCGCTGGCGCTGCCCGCCATCGGCCCGGGACTGGCGGCGTTGATGCGGTTGCAAGCGGGCGAGGACCCGGATGCCCGCGACAGGCTGGCATGGACAAGCCTGTGCGGTGGCCTCGCGCTGGCCAATGCGGGGCTGGGTGCGGTGCATGGCTTTGCCGGGGTGATCGGCGGCATGACCGGGGCCGCGCATGGTGCGATCTGCGGCGCGCTGCTGGGCCCGGTGCTGACAGCGAACCGGGCGGCAGCCAGCGGTGAGCCACGCCGGAAGCTGGACGTGGTTTGCGGGATCCTGGCCGAGGTGCTGGGCTGCACAGCGGCGGATGCACCGCGCGCCTTGCAGAGCTGGGCGCAGGGCGCAGGTTTGCCCGGCCTGGCCGGGTTGGGCGTGACCCCGGCGCTGCACGAAGAGATCGTTGCCGCAGCGCAGGGGGCGTCTTCGATGAAGGGGAACCCGATGAGCCTGAGCCCCAAGGATCTGGCCAGCATCCTGGAAGCGGCCTGACGGCAACTCGGGGACAACGACCCCCAAGGTGCCCTGACAATTGACCGGGATCAAAGCGGACAGCGCCGAAACCTGCAAGAATTGGAATATTAAGTTCCGAGCTTGGAGGTGGCTTCGATGCGCTTGACGATGATCCTGTTTTCCATGATCGGCACCGCCCTTGCCGGGTCTGCCGTCATTGCCGTCCTGACGATGGGCTATGGCACCCTGTGGCCGATCATTGGTGCTGCGGCGGCCGGGGCGGTGCTGGCTTTGCCGGTCAGCTGGTACGTCGCACGGGAAATTGGCTAAGCCTCAAGGAACACGCGCACCGTTTCCTCGAACTCGCGCGGTTTTTCGGCGTGCAGCCAGTGGCCTGCGTCGGGAATCTTTGCAAAGCGGGCCTTCGGGAACAGGGCGCGGATCTGATCGCGATGTTCGGGCCGGACATAGCTGCTGTTGGCGCCGGTCAGGAACAGGGTGGGGTTGTCAAAGCGGCCTTCGGTGCCGGGCCAGCCGACGATCTTTGGCATTTCTTGCCCGAGGACCGAAAGGTTCAACTTCCAGTGCGGGGGCTTAGTGCGGAAATCCAGCGACTGCAGGAAGAACGCGCGCAGGGCTGGGTCTTCGACCGTGGCTGACAGGGCGGCATCTGCGTCAGCCCGTGTGCTGATTTGCGAAAGGTCGAGGGCGGACATGGCCTGAACGTGGCGGCTCTGGTCGTGGGTATAGGCCACGGGCGCGATGTCGGCCACGATCAGGCGGCGGAGCAGTTGCGGCTGGGTCAGGGCCAGTTGCATCGCAGCCTTGCCACCCATCGAATGGCCCAGAAGGTCGACTGGGCCGCCCAGTGTCGTGATCACCTCGGCCAGATCGGCGGCCATGTCCGGGTAGCTGTGCGACGGGCTGCGCGGGCTGTCCCCGTGGTTGCGCATGTCGACGGCCACGACATTGCGCCGGTCGGCCAGACGGCGGGCAATGACCCCCCAGTTCCGGCCCGAACCATAAAGGCCATGGGCGATGACAAGAGGCGGGGCCGTCGCCGCGTCAGGGGCGGGGTGAAGGATCTGGGCAAGCATGGCCCTTATTAGCCTTCACGCAGGCGTCAGGCCAGAGCAGTTGAACGCCCCGGCAATACCCCGTAGGGTCGCGAACGGATTTTGGAGGGTTTTGGGATGAGCGCGGTTGCGATCCAGCAAATGGCGGATCGGGTGGCAGGGCTTTTGGAAGAGCGGCTGAACCTCGGCGGGCGCGACCTTGGGACCAAGCTGCGCCGGAGTGGGCGGCTCTTGCCGAAGAAGGTGCGCGAGGCGGCGCAGCTTCTGGCGGTGGCGGCGGAAAAGTCGAAGAACCCGAAGCTCTTGGGCCAGATCGACATGGGCGAAGTGGCGGATGCCTATGACGCCTGCGTGCGGCATCTGACCGCGATCGATCCGGCAGGGCGGCGGCGCGATACGGTTGCAGGAATGATCGGGTCGGTCGGGTTCGGGATTCTGGCGCTGATCCTGGGGATCATCGCGTTGCTGGCGTGGCGGGGCTATCTCTGAGGTCAACCGCGCTGCGCGACAGAGCGCGGCGGGTGACCAGCGTGACTGTGACGAAGGCCACATACAGCAGCAGGTACCATGACCCAAGCTTGCCAAGGCTGACGATCTGGCCCGGCAGTTGGCCGGAGTAGACCCAGGTGCCCGTGGCAGTGCCGACGTTTTCCGCGATCCACAGCGCAAGGGCGGCAAGGAACGCCGCAACGGGCAGGGGCAGCCACCAGTGACGGTCGTGGATGCGGCGGTGGTCGGGGCTTGTTCACCACGCGGGGCCAATCAACGTGTGCGCGTTGACCAAGAGTGGTGAGGCTTGGCTTCCTGGTGCAGAGTGTGTCTGGGCCAATCAGATCAAGCGCAGGGCTTTCATGACGCAGGTTGCCGACGAAGAAGAAAAAGAGCTCCAGCGCGATGTGCAAAGGTTGTTGGGTCGGTGCATGTTGCGCCTGCAGCAGTATGAACGCTTGATCAAGGCGATGATTGCGGACCATCAGTTCGCGGGCCGGCTGCAGAACCTTGAAGCAATTCGAGCGGCCCGCGCAGATCGAACGTCGCGCAAAACCCTTGGCGCGCTGATTGGCGAGTTTACCGATTCCCTTCTCGACGCAGGCAATCGCAAAGGCGATGACGAGTTGCAAGATGACGGGCCCGGCGATGACGCCACCGTCAGATTTCGAATGGGCATCAGCATGTCAGAGGAAGACTTTGCCAGAACCGAAGTCGGGTTGGGGGAGTTGGTGAAATTGCGGAACGATCTGGTCCACCACTTTATCGACATGCACGATCTATGGAGCGTTGAAGGCTGCCGACGTGCGCAATCAGCACTGACTGCCAACTATGACCGGATTGATCAGTGCTACAGCCACCTTCTTGACTGGGCGAAAGACATGGAACGCGTGAGGCTGCAATTTGCCGAGTACACGCAGACGGATGAGTTCCGCTATCTCCTGCTCAAGCCTTTAGCGGGGGAAGGCACGGGATAGGGCGCGTCGCACCCGCTCTGGCAGCGTTGATCACCCGAATACGGTGGGAGGGATAGGCACAAAGCGCCAAACTCAGCCCGTTTCGCGCCTGCCCGACGGGGGCGGGGCCCGTTGTGGCGCTGGGCTATGGCAGAGGAGGGTGCGTTGTGGCGCACCCTACGCTGATCAAAGCTCCGGATAGATCGGGAACCGCAGGCACAGAGCTTCGACCTCGGCCTTCACTTTGGCTTCGACGTCGCCGTTGCCGTCTTCACCGTTGGCGGCGAGGCCTTCGGTGACCTCGATGATCCAGCGGCCGATCTGGCGGAACTCGGCCTCGCCGAAGCCGCGTGTCGTTCCGGCGGGGGTGCCAAGGCGGACGCCGGAGGTGATCGTCGGCTTTTCGGTGTCGAAGGGGATGCCGTTCTTGTTGCAGGTGATGTGCGCGCGGCCGAGGGCTTTTTCGGTCGCGTTGCCCTTCACGCCCTTGGGGCGGAGGTCGACCAGCATCAGGTGCGTGTCGGTGCCGCCGGTGACGATGTCGAGGCCGCCCTTCATCAACTCATCCGCAAGGGCCTGGGCGTTCTTGATGACCTGGGCCTGATAGGATTTGAAGCCGGGGCGCAGCGCCTCGCCAAACGCAACTGCCTTGGCGGCGATGACGTGCATCAGGGGGCCGCCCTGGATGCCCGGGAAGATCGCGGAGTTGACCTTTTTGGCGATGGCTTCGTCATTGGTCAGGATCATCCCGCCACGGGGGCCGCGCAGGGTTTTGTGGGTGGTGGTGGTGGCGACATGGGCATGCGGGAAGGGGCTGGGGTAAAGGCCAGCGGCCACAAGGCCAGCGAAGTGCGCCATGTCGACGAGAAGGTAGGCGCCGACCGAATCCGCAATCTGACGCATCCGGGCGAAGTCGATGATGCGGGGGATGGCAGAGCCGCCGGCGATGATCATCTTCGGCTGGTGTTCGGTGGCGAGGGCCTGAACCTGATCGTAGTCCAGCGTCAGGTCCTGTTTGCGCACGCCGTACTGGACGGCGTGGAACCACTTGCCGGACTGGTTCGGCGCCGCGCCATGGGTCAGGTGGCCACCGGCATCCAGCGACATGCCAAGGATGGTGTCGCCGGGCTTGATCAGCGCCTGAAACACGCCCTGGTTGGCCTGTGACCCGGAATTCGGCTGGACGTTGGCGAAGCTGCAGCCAAACAGCTGGCAGGCGCGGTCGATGGCGAGGTTTTCGGCCACGTCTACGAACTGGCAGCCGCCATAGTAGCGCTTGCCGGGGTAGCCCTCGGCGTATTTGTTGGTCATCACGGACCCCTGCGCCTCCATCACGGCGCGGGAGACAATGTTCTCGGAGGCGATCAGCTCGATCTCATGGCGCTGGCGGCCGAGTTCGGCGGTGATGGACCCGAACAGTTCAGGGTCACGAGAGGCAAGGCTTTCGGTGAAAAAACCGGTATCACGGTGCGGGGCGTTCATGATGGACCTCTCGGCGATGGATTTGACGGCTATTTAGAGCACGCGGTGCCAGTCGAAAAGGCAAGAAAGCGACAGGTTCGGTGTTTGGGGCGAAATAATCTTACCCAAGGGAAGACGGGCGACCCCGCCCGAAACCGGATGGGGGGCTTGAGTTCACCCGCCTGCGCAGCCAAGACTGGCGGGGGCTAGCAACGGGCGGGGGAAATCAGGCGTGCGGATCAGGTTCACGGCCAGCAAGGCCCCTGCGGCAGTTGCAGCGCATCAGGCGCTGACGGCGGCCTACGGGCAGGCGGACGCGCGCAATGCCGAAGTGATCGTCGCGCTGGGCGGCGACGGTTTCATGCTGCAGACGCTGCATGCGGCGCAGGGGCGGGGTTTGCCAGTCTATGGCATGAACTGCGGCACCATCGGGTTCCTGATGAACGCCTATGCCGAGGGTGACCTGCCCGCGCGGCTGCAGGCGGCGGAAGAGACGGTAATCAACCCCTTGGCGATGCGGGCGACGAACACCAAGGGCAAGGTGACTGAGGCGCTGGCGATCAACGAGGTGTCCTTGCTGCGCCAAGGGTCGCAGGCGGCGAAGTTGCGGGTGTTCATCGATGGGCGGCTGCGGCTAAGCGAGCTTGCCTGCGATGGGGCGCTTGTGGCGACGCCTGCGGGGTCGACGGCTTACAACTATTCGGCGCATGGGCCGATTTTGCCGATCGGGTCGGATGTGCTGGCGCTTACGGCGATGTCGGCGTTTCGGCCAAGGCGGTGGCGGGGGGCGCTTTTGCCAAGCTCGGCCGTGGTGCGGTTCGAGGTGCTGGAAAGCGAGAAACGCCCGGTGATGGCGGATGCCGACAGCCGGTCATCGGTGCGCGATGTGGTCAGCGTCGAAGTGCGGTCGGAGCCGTCGGTGACACACCGTCTGCTGTTCGACCCCGGCCATGGTCTGGAAGAACGGCTGATCGGTGAGCAGTTCACCTGACAGGCGCGTGTCAGTCGCCGTCTTTGCGCCAGCTTTCCATCTTGCGGTACAAAGTCGAGGGTGAGACGTCCAGAACGCGCGCCGCCCTGGGGACAGACCCGCCGTGCTGGGCAAGCGTGGCTTCGATCAGTCGGCGTTCGGCTTCCGCCAGCGTCATTCCGACAAGGCCATCCAGCGGCAAGGGGTCGGCCGCCGGGGCCGGGCTGGGCGCGGCGATGGCCGGGGTGCTGCCTTCTTCCGAAAGACCGGGGGGAAGCATTTCAAGCGTGACCCAGCCACCGGGGTTGAGCACGACCACATTGCGGATGACGTTCAGCAACTGGCGCACATTCCCCGGCCAGGGCAAGCGCGACAGCAAGTCCTGAACGGCCGGGTCGAAGCCAAGAAACAGGCGGCCCTCCTCATCCGCAAAGCGGCGCAGGGCGGCTTCGGCAATCTCGATCACGTCGCCGTTGCGGTCGCGCAGCGGGGGCATGTGGATCGGGACGACGAACAGGCGATAGTACAGGTCTTCGCGGAAGTGGCCGCGGCGGACGGCGTCCAGAGGGTCGCGGTTGGTGGCGCAGACAATGCGGACGTTCACCTTCTTCGGCCGTGTCGCACCCACGGGCTGGACGGTGGAGGTTTGCAAGAAGCGCAGCAGTTTGGTCTGCAGCGCCGGGGCCATTTCGCAGATTTCGTCCAGGAACAGCGTGCCGCCATCCGCCGCCGCCGCAGCCCCGGGCTTGTCTGAAATCGCCCCGGTGAAGCTGCCCTTCATGTGGCCAAAGACCTCGGACTCCAGCAGGTCTTGCGGGATCGCGCCGCAGTTCAGCGCGATGAAGGGGCCGTTGGCGCGGGCAGAGTTGGCGTGAACCGCAAGGGCGCAGAGTTCCTTGCCGGTGCCGCTTTCGCCGGTGATGAAGACCGTGGCCATCGACCGGGCGACAGACGCGATGGTGGAGTGGATACGCTCCATCGCCGGGGAGGACCCGATGAAGCCAGACGTGTCCGTCAGCGTCAGGCGTTCGGGCGGGGGCACCACGGGGGCGTTGTCCTTTGGCCGCTGCGCGCGCTCGGCCAAGGCGTTCTGCACGGCGCTGAGAAACCGGTTGTCGTCGAAAGGCTTGACGAGAAAATCATGCGCACCGGCGCGCATCGCCTCAACCGCGCGGTTGACGGACCCGTTGGCCGTGATGGCGATGATGCTGGTTTCCGGCTGCAGGGCCAGAAGGTCCTGCATCAGGGCCAGACCGTCGCGGTCGGGCAGGACCAGATCAAGCAGCACAACCGCGGGATTCAGGGACTGAAACTGGGTCAGCCCCTCGGCCGCGGTACCAGCGACAGAGACGCGGAAGCCAGCCGATGACAGGACGGACCGATACACCAGTTGCAGCGACAGGGTGTCTTCGATCAAAAGGATTGGGGGTCGGACTGCGGAAGCGGCTTTCATTCAACCCTCGCATCGGGTGCCGGCGTTGCGCGGACCAGCGCGATCAGGGCATCAAGTTCGGCCACAAGCCCCGGGGTCAATTGGCGGGTTCCCGTCGCGTCCTGGCCATGCGCCGCGGTGTTCAGCGTTTCCGCCATGGCTTGCAGCGACAGCGCCCCGACCGACCCGGCAAGCGAGATCAGGATATGGCTGCTTTCGCGCAGCGCGTCCCAGTTCAGATCCTCGGCCCCGGTCAGGGCCAGGGTGCGGCAGCGGTCCAGGTCATCTGCCAGTTGGAGCAGCAAGGTGCCGGCCAAGGCGGGGCCGGTCAGGTCGATCAGACGCTGGAACCGTGTCGGGTCAAAATTGTGGAGACCGGGGGAGGATGGAGATCCCGGGCTGGCAAGGCGCGCCACTTCCGTCCTGAGGCGGGACAGCGTGGCCAGGTCGTCGGCGCTGTGCAAATGCGGGGCCAATGCCGACACGGCACGGAAAAGGTCGTCCAAGGCCGCCTTTCGGGGGTCTACGGTCATCTGATCTGCCTTGGCGATTTCAGCTGCAATGAACAGCGCACTGTTTGCATAATGCAAAGATTGCCGTAGTCACAGGCGTCTGTCCAGTGGGTGATCACCCACTGGCAAGACCAAGTGATTTCAGCGCTGTCGTGATCTCGTCCAGAATGGCGGGGTCGTCGATGGTGGCGGGCATCTTCCAGGGCTGATTGTCGGCGATCTTGACCATCGTTCCGCGCAGGATCTTGCCGGACCGGGTTTTGGGTAGGCGGTCCACCACGACGGCGCGCTTGAAATCGGCGACAGGGCCGATCTTTTCGCGCATCAGGGCAACGCATTCGCGGACCACATCTTCATGCAGGCGATCCGATCCGCGGTTCAGGCACAGGAACCCCAGCGGCGATTGGCCTTTGAGGTCATCGGCCACCCCAATCACCGCACATTCGGCCACGTCCTTGTGGCCGGCCAAGACCTCCTCCATCGCGCCGGTGGACAGGCGGTGGCCCGCGACGTTGATCACGTCATCGGTGCGGGCCATGATGTAAAGATAGCCGTCGCCATCCACATAGCCCGCGTCGCCAGTCTCATAATAGCCGGGGAAGTGGGCAAGGTAGCTTTTGATGAACCGGTCCTCGGCGTTCCACAGCGTTGGCAGGGTGCCGGGGGGCAGGGGCAGCTTGATGGCGATGGCGCCAAGGGTGCCGGGAGAGACGGGGTGGCCGCCCTCGTCCAGCACCTGCACGTCAAAGCCGGGCATGGCGACAGAGGGGCTGCCGATCTTGACCGGCAAAGGCTCGATGCCAAGCGGGTTGGCGGCGATGGCGTAGCCGGTTTCGGTTTGCCACCAGTGGTCGATGACCGGGACCTTGAGATGGTTCTGCGCCCAGTGAATGGTATCCGGGTCGGCCCGTTCGCCCGCAAGGTAAAGGGCCTGGAGGCTGGGCATGGCGGTGACCATTGCGCCGTCGGGGTCGTCGCGCTTGATCGCGCGCAGGGCGGTGGGGGCGGTGAAAAAGCTTTTCACCTTATGCTCGGCGATCACCCGCCAAAAGGCGGCAGCGTTCGGCGTGCCGACGGGCTTGCCTTCGTAGACAATGGTGGTGCAGCCGGCGATCAGCGGGGCATAGCAGATGTAGCTGTGGCCGACGACCCAGCCCACATCTGACGCGGCCCAGAACACATCGCCCGCGCCGCAATTGTAGATCGCGCGCATCGTCCAGTTCAGCGCGACAAGGTGCCCGGCGGTGGGGCGCACAACGCCTTTCGGGGCGCCGGTGGTGCCGGAGGTGTAGAGGATATAGGCCGGGTGGTTGCCCTCAACCGGCACACAATCGGCCGGTTCGACACCGTACTGAAACTCGTGCCAGGCGACATCGCGGCCGGGGATCAACTTTGCCACTTCCTGTTCGCGCTGGAAGATCACGCAGAAGTCGGGCTTGTGGTCGGCCATGTCGATGGCGGCATCCAGCAGGGGTTTGTAATGGACCACGCGGTTCGGCTCGATCCCGCAGCTGGCGGCGATGATCGCCTTCGGGGTGCAGTCGTCGATGCGGACAGCAAGTTCGTTGGCCGCAAAGCCGCCGAATACGACGGAATGGATCGCGCCAAGCCGGGCGCAGGCCAGCATCGCCTCCAGCGCTTCGGGGACCATGGGCATGTAGATGATGACGCGGTCACCCTTGGTGATGCCTTTCGCCTTGAGCGCGCCCGCAAGGCGGGAGACCCGGTTCTGCAGTTCGTCATAGGTGATGACATGCTTGGTCCCGGTGACCGGGCTGTCGTGGATGATGGCGGCCTGACTGCCGCGCCCGGCGGCGACGTGGCGGTCAACCGCGTTCCAGCAGGTGTTGACGGTGGCGTCGGTGAACCATTCGTACAAGGGCGCGCGGCTGTCGTTCAGGGCGCGCGTCGGCTTGGTCACCCAGTCGATGCCCCCGGCGGCACCCAGCCAGAACCCCTCGGGGTCTTGCTGCCATTGCCCGTATACCTGCGCATAGGTCATCGCGTTCTCCCCCCGCTGATCGCCCTGCCCGTGTTGTTACGGCAGGAGGAGGCACCGGCGCAACGCTGTTACCGGAAACGGGGAGCGGCATATTTGCAGAATTTGCCGATTGATGTCGGCAAAGTTTGCAAAGCGAGGGTTTCCTGTGGGGAAGTCAGCGCTGGCGGAGTGGATTTGCAAAGTTGCCGGGGTGGGGCAGGGCCGATTCGGGGTGGTGCTTGGGGGGGCTCGTCGATGACTTCGTCACTCCTCGCCGGGGGTGCCGACGAGGAGACGCAGTCGAAAGAGAAGGTCAGCCGTAATGCGCGACGGGCGTCCCGGCGATGGCGGACATGTTCAGCAAGCCCCGCGCGGTGATGGCAGGCGTCACCACATGCGCCTTGTTGCCCATGCCCATCAGGATCGGCCCGACTTCCAGCCCGCCAGACTTCATCTTCAGGATGTTGCGCACGCCAGACGCCACTTCGGACGAGGCAAACACCAGCGTGTTCGCCGCCCCATCGTAGCGTGAGCCGGGCAGAAGCCGGTCACGGATCGACTGGTCAAGGGCGGCGTCGATGTTCATCTCGCCCTCATAGCTGAAATCGGGTTCGCGCTGATCCAGCATCTCAAGCGCCGCGCGCATGCGCTGGGCGTTGCCGTTGTCCATGTTGCCGAACTGGCTTTGGGTGCAGAGCGCCACCTTGGGTGTGAGGCCAAACCGGCGGACGTGGCGGGCTGCGCCGATCACGGTGTGCATGATCTGCTCGGGCGTGGGTTCGGGGTGGACATGGGTGTCGGCGATGAACAGCGGGCCGTCCTCAAGGATCATCAATGACAGGGCGGCCACCGGGTGCAGCCCGCCGCGCGCGAGGATCTGGCGGATGTAGCCCAGGTGCCAGTTGAACTGGCCGAAGGTGCCGCAGATCATGCTATCGGCTTCGTCGCGGTGCACCATGATTGCCGCAATGGCGGTGGTGTTGGTCCGCATCACCGCGCGGGCGATGTCGGGCGTCACGCCGCGCCGGGACATCAGGTCATGGTAGGTGCCCCAATAGTCGCGGTAGCGGTGGTCGTTTTCCGGGTTCACCAGATGGAAGTCCTTGCCGGGGCGGATCGGCAGGCCGGCACGTTCGCAGCGCGCCTCGACCACTTCGGGCCGGCCGATCAGGATCGGCAGGTCGGTCGTTTCCTCCAGCATCGCGTTTGCGGCACGCAGGACGCGCTCATCCTCGCCTTCGGCAAAGACGATCCGGCGGGTGGCCATTTTCGAGGCCTCGAACACCGGGCGCATGATGAGCGCGGATTTGAAGACCGAACCGTCAAGCTGGCGTTTGTAGGCCTCAAGATCCGCGATGGGCCGGGCCGCGACGCCGGTTTCCATCGCGGCCTTGGCCACGGCAGAGGCGACGACGCCGATCAGGCGGGGGTCGAAGGGTTTGGGGATCAGGTAATCGGGGCCGAAGGACATGGTTTCACCGCGGTAGGCGGCAGCAGCCTCGGCCGAGGTGGTCGCACGGGCAAGGGCGGCGATGCCTTCGATGCAGGCAATCTCCATCTCGTCGTTGATGGTGGTGGCCCCCACATCAAGCGCGCCCCGGAAGATGAAGGGGAAACACAGGACGTTGTTGACCTGATTGGGAAAATCCGACCGTCCGGTGGCCATGATCGCATCCGGCGCCACGGCGCGGACGGCGTCGGGCAGGATTTCCGGCGTGGGGTTGGCCAGCGCAAAGATGATCGGCTTTGGCGCCATCTTCGCGACCATCTCAGGCGTCAGGACCCCGGGGCCGGAGAGGCCAAGGAACAGGTCAGCGCCCGCGATCACATCATCCAGCGTGGCAGGGGTGGTGCCTTGGGCAAAGGCCTCTTTCTGCGGGGTCATCTGGGCGGCGCGGCCCTGATAGACCAGCCCGTCCAGATCACAGAGCCAGATGTTGCGGCGCTGAACGCCCAGTTTCACCAACATTTCAAGGCAGGCAATCCCCGCCGCCCCGCCGCCGGTCGAGACGATCTTGATATCTTCGAACCGCTTGCCCGCCACGATCAGCGCATTCGTCGCTGCGGCCCCGACGACGATGGCGGTGCCGTGCTGGTCATCGTGAAAGACCGGGATCTTCATCCGCTCACGGCACAGGCGTTCGACGATGAAGCAGTCTGGCGCCTTGATGTCCTCAAGGTTGATCGCGCCAAACGTTGGCTCCAGCGCGCAGACGATTTCGGCCAGTTTCACCGGGTCGGGTTCGTTCACTTCGATGTCGAAACAGTCGATGTTGGCGAACTTCTTGAAGAGGACGGCCTTGCCCTCCATCACCGGCTTCGAGGCCAGCGCGCCGATGTTGCCAAGGCCCAGGACGGCGGTTCCGTTCGAAATGACGGCGACAAGGTTGCCTTTGCTGGTGTAGCGGCTGGCGGTGGCGGGGTCGGCCTTAATCTCAAGGCAGGCCTCGGCCACGCCGGGGCTGTAGGCGCGGGCAAGGTCGCGACCGTTGGCAAGGGGCTTCGTGGCGCGGATTTCAAGTTTTCCCGGCTTTGGGAATTCGTGATAATCCAGCGCGGCCTGCCGTGCGTTGTCGTTCCGAGCTTCGTCCATCCACCCCTCCTGCGAATATGGTTTAACGTTAAACCAGTTTTCGCATCCTGCCAATATCGCGTCGATTGAAGCCGATAGCTCTACGGCTTGCAAATCGCCTGACCGGCGATCACCATGCCGCCATAGCACGGGGAATGCCATGCCAGAAACACGGATTCAAACACGCGCCGAACTGCGCCTGCCCACGCAGGAGTTGCGGGACGACCTGCCGTTTTACACCAAGACGTTGAAAATGCGGCTGGACATGATCTATCCCGCCGACAATCCCGAAGTGGCGGTGCTGTCCGGCCATGGCCTGCGCCTGCGGATCGAGAAGGGCGCGACAGAATCCCCCGGGACAATCTGCATCCTGACCGAAGATCCTGATGGCTTTGCCGGGGGCGCGCGCGTGCTGACCGCCCCGAATGGCACGCGGGTGGAGATTGGTGATCTGAACCCACCGCTGATCTTGCCCAAGACCGAACACGCTTTTGTGGTGCGCCGCCTTGCCGATCAGGCCCCTTGGGTGATCGGCCGCGCGGGGATGGAGTATCGAGACCTGATCCCCACCCGCCTTGGCGGGGCGATGATCGCCAGCCACATCCGCGTGCCGGATGGGCCCGTGCCGGACATGGTGCATTTCCACAAGGTGGGGTTCCAGCTGATCTTCTGCGTCGCGGGTTGGGTGGATGTTCTTTATGAAGATCAAGGCGATATCCGCCGCATTCATGCGGGCGACTGCTTCATCCAGCCGCCGGGCATCCGGCACAAGGTGCTGCATTCCGAAGGGGTGCAGGTGGTGGAAATCGGTGTGCCGGCGGAACATGTGACCGAGATCGACCACGAGATGACGCTTCCCACCCCGCATTTCCGCCCCGACCGGGAATGGGACGGCCAGCGCTTCGTGCATGACATCGGGGCTGAAGGAGTCTTCCACCCGTTCCGCATTCCCGGGTTCGAGGCGCGGGATACCTCGATCCACAAGAACACCCGCGGCATGGCGTCCGTCATGGTGGCGCGGCCAGTGGGTGTTGCCCCTTGGACGGTGCATGACGGGGACATCCTGTTCACCTTCGTGATGACCGGTGGGATGACGCTGGAGGGCGAAGGGAAAGACCCCTATCGGTTTGAACCCGGCGATGCCTTCGTGATCCCGCCCGGGATGGCGACGCGCTACAGCGAGGCGACGGCGGACCTGCAGCTTCTGGAAGTGACGCTGCCGGGCAATCCCGCTACACGGGTGCTTTGACGGGCGGCGCACTCCTCAAGCACTTCGTGCATTCGTCGTGAGGTAGGCGAGGAGTGCATGAAATGCTCGACGAGCGGACCCGGCTTGCGGAAAACGCGCCTTCGGCCCACACTCTGACCAAATGGTCAAAAGGAGGGGCGGGATGACGCTTCTGCAGGCAGCGACGGCAGTCAGGGAACGGGCCTATGCGCCCTATTCGCGGTTCAAGGTGGGGGCGGCGCTGCGGTCCACAAGCGGTGCGGTGCATGTCGGCTGCAATGTCGAGAACGTCGCCTACCCCGAGGGCACCTGCGCCGAGGCGGGCGCGATTGCGGCAATGATCGCGGCCGGGGATACCGCGATTGCCGAGGTCTGTGTGATCGCCGACAGTCCGGAGCCCGTGCCGCCCTGCGGTGGTTGCCGCCAGAAGATCGCCGAGTTTGCCGCACAGGATGTGCGCGTCACCCTCTGCACGACGGATGGAAAGCAGAAGGTGATGACGGTGGCCGACCTTCTGCCCGGTGTCTTTACCGCCGCGCATATGGACCGGACATGACCGACGCCCGCAGCATCATCGCCCTGATCCGCGATGGGGGGCATCCGTCCGTCGATGACCTGCGCTGGTTTGCCGGGGGCCTTGCCTCGGGCGCTGTGACCGATGCGCAGGCCGGGGCTTTTGCGATGGCGGTGCTGTTGAAGGGGTTGAACGAGGAAGGCCGCGTCGCCCTGACCCGGGGGATGCGCGACACCGGCAAGGTGATGGACTGGGATCTGCCCGGACCGGTGGTGGACAAGCATTCGACGGGGGGGATTGGCGATTGCACCTCGCTGCTCCTCGCGCCGGCGCTGGTGGCGTGTGGGGCTTATGTGCCGATGATCTCGGGCCGGGGGCTGGGGCATACCGGCGGCACGCTGGACAAGCTGGAGGCGATTCCGGGGTTTCGGACAGGCCTGACCGAGGAGGCACTGCGCCGCCAGATCAGCGGCGTGAAATGCGCCATCGTTGCGGCGGGGGCCGACCTCGCCCCGGCGGACAAGCGGCTTTACGCGATCCGCGATGTGTCGGGGACGGTGGAATCGGTGGACCTGATCACCGCGTCCATCCTGTCAAAGAAGCTGGCGGCCGGGCTGGAGGCCTTGGTGCTGGACGTGAAATGCGGGTCCGGTGCCTTCATGAAGACGCCGGAGCGCGCTGAGGCCTTAGCCCGCGCCTTGGTGGCGACGGCGCAGGGGGCGGGCTGCATGACATCGGCCCTGATTACCGACATGTCGCAGCCACTGGCGACGGCGGCGGGCAATGCGCTTGAGGTGATCGAGGTGATGGAGACGCTGACCGGCACCTCGGTCAACACGGCGCTGTGGGATCTGACGGTGGCCCTTGGGGGCGAAGCGCTCGCGCTCGCGGGGCTGGCGGCGGACCCGGCGGATGGCGAGGGGCGGATTGCCGAAGCGCTGCAATCGGGCGCTGCGGCCGAGATTTTCGGGCGCATGGTCGCGGCGCAGGGCGGTCCTGCTGATTTTGTCGAGCGCTGGCCCGACCGCCTGCCCTCGGCCCCTGTCGTGTTGGAAGTGCCGGCGCTGGCGGATGGGTTTGTCGCCACGATCGACGGTGAGGCTTTGGGCCACGCGGTTGTGCATCTGGGCGGTGGCCGCCTGCGTGAGGGGGACCGGGTGAACCCTTCGGTCGGGCTGTCCGATCTGGCGGGGATTGGCGAGGAAACCGGCGAAGGCGTGCCCTTGGCCATGGTCCACGCCGCGACCGAAGATGCCGCGCGGGCGGCGGTGAAGGCGGTGCAGGCGGCCTATGGCATCGCGGACGCAGCCCCGGAGGAACCGGCGCTGATCCAGAAAAGGATCGCCTGAGATGGCAAAGCTGCAGGGTCGCGCTTTCCTGATCGTGATGGATTCCGTCGGCTGCGGCGGAGCGCCGGACGCGGGCGACTTTGGCGATGCCGGGTCGAACACCCTTGCCCATATCGCGCAGGCCTGCGCCGAGGGGCGGGCCGAAGTTGGGAGGTCAGGGCGGTTGAAGATGCCGAACCTTGACCGGCTGGGGTTGGGGGCGGCGGTCCGCCTTGCCTCGGGCGATGCGGTGCCGGGGCTGGAGGCGGTGCCCACGGGCCTGTGGGGGGCGGCGAGTGAGGTGTCGCGCGGCAAGGACACACCCTCGGGTCATTGGGAGTTGGCGGGGGTGCCGGTGCCCTGGGACTGGACCTA